>CAKQPF010000119.1 GCA_934256705.1 uncultured Prevotella sp. | reverse complement strand
CAAGAACTGGGTTACGGAACGGACCAAAACGCTCAAGAATGTGAGCTGAAATTGGTACAACGAACTGGACACCCTACAAAACAATGTCTTGCCTGTATATGCTTGTTTTACAACAGAAGATATTCACGCATCTCGTAAGATTGACAGAAATAAGTTTAAAGAATATGCACAAAAACCATCCTTTGGTTATTTTGAATGCTATGACTGCCGTGGACTATTTGATTACTGGCTTGAACGATTGCTGGTTTTGCAAGAGGCTGAAAGCGGAGAGCAGGAAATTAATTGTGTGAAAAAAGCAATTCAAAAATGCTTAGGAGCAGATGGCTGTAACATTATTGAAGAGATGGTGCTTAGACCTGTAAGGGGAAAGGTGTATTTTAAGTATACGGATGGTAGATTTGTTGAGTCTTCCATGCTTTCTGATGGATATAAACGATTGGTCAATATTGTGGTTGATATAGCTATAAGGTGCGCTTTGTTGAATAAGACGATGCTGGGCGATGAAGCATTTATGCATACCCATGGCACTGTGATTATTGATGAGATAGATGAGCATCTTCATCCTGCTCTGCAGAGTAAAGTGCTGAAAGCTTTACACACAACGTTTCCTAATGTTCAGTTTATTGTAAGTACCCATGCTCCACTTGTTATTTCTTCGGTAGAGAATACGGATGAGAATGTGGTGTATCGTTTGTGGTATAATCATGAGACGCATCAGTATGAGCATATGGAGCTGAGAACTTATGGTCTTGATTCCAATTTGATCTTGGAAGAAGGGATGATGGTTGGTACTCGTGACAGTTCGGTAGAACAGAAGTTGAAGGATATTCAGCAATTCGTACGTATGCGTAAGTTGGAGGAGGCAAAAAAACTGCTTGCTGACTTGGAAATGATAACATCGCCAGATCAGCCTTCTCTGGTGAAGATTCGTTCTATAATCAATAGACTTGAAAGCAGATCGGTATGAGATATATAGAAAAGAACTTCGAAGCTTGTGAGGTTGTAGCTTATGAACAGGAATTGGCTGAAAACCAATTAGACAAAGACAGCCTTTCTGATAATTCTATACATCCTTTGTTGCAAGGTCCAGACGTGTATGACATGGTCAGGAGTTTTAGCACGTTCCAAGATCTTAAAGAGTGGATGTTTAAAGAACAAGGTGGCATCTGTTGCTATTGCGGGTGTAGATTGGAATATCATAATCATCCGCAATATGTGGTAGAACATGTTTTCCCAAAAGATAAAAACCGCATGCTGGCTGGGGAATATGAAAATTTTCTGCTTTCTTGCCGTCCGACTATCGAGGAAGAAAAAGGAAGAATGGCTGCCCCAAAGAAAGAGAAAAAGAGTTTTTTTCATTGTGATAAGGCGAAAGAGTCCGAAATACTGTCTATTACGCCTTTGCAGGAAGATTGCCAGCAGTTCTTTAAGTATGATGAGTTTGGTGGAGTTGTGGGTGCTGATGACAAAGCACAAAAAGATGTTGATACGCTGAATCTTAATTGTAAATGGTTAAGCAAACGTAGAGAGGCTGCTATTGATGGAGAGATATATGATAAAGATGGTAATTTGCTAGGGTGTCCAGTTCGTTGTACCAATTTCAGCTCACATTCTTGAGCGTTTTGGTCCGTTCCGTAACCCAGT
>CAKQPF010000118.1 GCA_934256705.1 uncultured Prevotella sp. | reverse complement strand
ATTTTTTTCATTTGGGAGCTATAATGATCTCTGAGGAAATCATAGACGATGAAAAACACATCTTGTCGGCGCGTTATTTCTTTACATTTAATATGATGAGTGATTGAAATACGTGTCTCGCATTGCAACAAAGGCGTTGTTCCATATCCGCATTTCTCTCTGAGCTCCGTATTACTACTATGCGCAGGGCACCAACATGTATTTTCTTCTTCTCTTAAAGGACATATTTTATCATTGTTTTTCCATTCATGACAGTCAGCATTTTTTTTCTTGAGACATTCTTTAACCTTTTCTTCTTTTATGCCACAACCAAACTGAGAAGGCCTACACCAATGTTGCGCACCTATAAAGAAAATTTTGTCTCCAAAGGAAGGTCCGGCTGTAGGGACACTTTCTTCTTGTTTTGGTTTTTGATCTTTATAATCTATTCCTATCCAAGGGAAAAAACCAACTATATTTTCGTTTGCCATATCTAGGTTATTTTATTATTATGCAAAGTTATAAAAAAAGAAAGAAACAAACACATTCCTACCATTTTTTTATCCGAACAATATCAAAATCCGAACAAAATCCGAACAATAGTAATATTTCGGGATAATCTGAAATTTTTCTCAAGATTAAAGTTGCAAACAACGGATAAAATCTTGTAACTTTGCAATCAAATTAAAATTCAAATATTATGAAAATCCAATTTTCAAAAGGCATTGAGGAAAGCCTTAATAATCCTCAGAGAGTCATACGTAAATATGGCCATTCATTATCAAAGCGTATAGCACGGATTATTTCGCTGTTGGAAAAAGCCACATCAAAAACTGTCAGGCAAATTCCGGGGCGTGTACATGAACTAAAGAACCTTGGTCTCCTGAGTATTGATGTCATGGCGCAATGGCGAATGTTGTTTAGCATCGATTACGAAAGCGATACTATAACAATACATGCGATTTGCGACACGCATTCAAATCATAAATCTTTAAGAAAACAATTAACTTTTAACAAATAAAACTATGAGTATTTATAACAAAGAGAACGTGATTGCTGATAAGTTTATCCGTTCAGAAGTTGACCGCATGAGTTTCGTCTGGGATGGTTTGTGTTACGCATCCATGAGAAATGATCTTATCAAAAAGGCGGAAGAGATGTATTTGTCAATGGAACCACGAATTGTTTTTCTTGGTAAAGAACCAAATGGAAATGCGTTAGAAGACTATCGTGATTGGAAATGGGCAGAAAGACCAAGCCAAGGCCGAATATTTGGAGATTCTATCGCATTGTGGGCAGAAGGATTGAATAGAACCCATGAGACAAAACGTCCTGCCATTGTATCACAGTTGCATCAAAACCGGGAAATATTTTCTTCTCTTCCTGTCTGCATCGTCAATGTAAAGAAAACGGAAGGTGCAAATAAATCCGACTGGCATATGATCAGGAATGCAGCAAATGAGAACGCCGCGCCACTTCGCGAACAGCTTTCGCTATATAGTCCAAATGTAATTGTTTGTATGGGTAGTACACAGAATGCAAAAGACAGCATGCTTTATATAGTAAAGACATACATCTATCCCGACTTGATTTTCAGGAAGATTAATAATTGGTGTCATTATTGTAAAGAAAAAGACCTTCTTTTGATAGACTCATGGCATCCATCATATATCTTGAATGAAAAAGAGAAATTTGATGACATCCTTATTTCCGCAGCATTATACTTTAACGTTTTTTATAAGTACCTGAGCAACAAAAAGTTGCTCAGGATTTTGCCA
>CAKQPF010000117.1 GCA_934256705.1 uncultured Prevotella sp. | reverse complement strand
GACTGCATGTCACATACAAAGAGCAGTAAGGCTTAATGTTAATTACAACCACTCCTTTTAGGTGTGGGAAACTTTAGGTCTTATCTTGCTGTTCGCCCAACCCTATAACCAAAGCTCTCTTTGTCTGTGCATGTAACTGCATAGGTAAAGAGAGCAACAGGAGATAGTATATAATGATTCTTATCTTCATTCGAATCTAATCATCTTGGTTAATTGCAAAAAATACTCATTCGACCAAATATCCAACTCTTTTGGATTTCTCACAAAAGGCAAAACATCAGCCTTTACTTGATTAATGTCTGCAGTAGCAAGCCGTTCGTTCAGTTTTTGCAGGAAAGTTTCCTTGTCAAGCTCTTCCTGATTGAATTGCAAGGCTCTTTCGCTCAAATGGGTAAAGTCAAGAGGAATATTATGGCGAACATACCATTCGAAGTCATACCAGTCACGGCCCTTTACCCTGTTCTTCCAAGCACGATATACCAAGGCGTGCATCTTTCCTGCAAAGAGAGTTGGCAAGGTGAAACAGCGTGTCATGAATGACTGGGGGAGCAGAAGCAACTTCTGCTCTGTTTTGAATTTCAAAGGAGGTTGGGTGTCAACTTCTATCTTTATCTTAACAGATTTCTCCGTTTGAAATGTAATATCATATACATCTGTGTTGTCTTTCAGAAAGGCAGACTCCACCTTGCCAAAATGCTTCTTGTCCTTCTTTCTGATTTCAACCTCTCTGCCCACCAAAGCGAATTGGTCAATGATAGGCTGAAAGTATTGGGTAAAGTCAAAGTTCTCATTTGGAGCAAGCAAGGAAAAATCCATATCCTCTGAGAAACGCTGCAATCCATGGAATATGCGCAAGCATGTTCCACCATAGAAAGCAGCCTCATTGAAAAAGCCACCATTGTAAAGACCTGCAAGAATAACCTGCTGATTGACCTCAAAGATAGCATTGCGCTTGTGCTGTTCAGTCGTTATATCATAGCCCGAAAGCATTTGATTGAATATTTCGTTTGTGCTCATTTTCTTAGATATTTAATTAGAGTTTCTATGGATTTAGACTTTTTGCCAACCTGAGCGTATCGCTCAAATATGCTTATGTCCATATCCTTTAAATCATCCATTTCCATTCGGATGTCCTCTTCCAAATAGACCTCAACATCTTTCAGATAGCGTAAGTTAACCTTTGGAGAATTAGCAATCAAATCGCAAAGTGCTTTTTCGGGGGTTGCCATCAGAAAGGCGTAACTCTGCCTATTGATACTTGTGATTCCAATGGGAAAAGCTTCTCTTGACATGTTCTTATACTCAAAGCGTCCTACTGGAGTATCAAAACATCGAGAATGCTTCAGTGTCATCGACTGGGTAGTATATACTGCTTCTGGGATTAAGCCATAATAGCGTAAAGCCGTCTGCATTGACACATAAGATGGAGCATAAAGATGATTGGCGACCAGTTCTGTGGATAAAGCAACACGAGACACATTTGGAGAGACCACATAAAGCCCCTTCTTGAGGCGGATAATCTTATGAGCCGCCTCAAGATTGCGCACTTTCTGATTTCCAGCTTCAATATTCGTAAACAACGAAGCTATTACCGAAGTACTGACTGGTATGTTACCTATATGTTCTAAATCCAATATCATAGTGCAATAATAATGCAAGTGCGGGAGCAATGAAACTTGTTTCAATTGCTGAGCCGCAACTTATCCTATGCAAAGATAGCTAAATTTTGAACAGGAAACTAACTTTTACTTGTTTTTCTATTCTATTTTTAGCTATTTTAATAAATAATTTAGTTACCGACTTGAATCCTGCACTTTTCAGCATTCCTTGCACAAGCGGCACATCCTTGTCACCATTGATTTTGTTCCAAGCCTTATCCTGCTGTTCGCCTAACCCTATAACCAAAGTTCTCTTTGTCTGTGCGGTGACAGAGAGCAATAGTAGAATGTATGTGATGATTCTTGTTCTCATTCGCAAGTTAAGTGACGGTAAAAAAATAAATTGGTACGATTTGAGTGAAAAAAATGTACCATATCAATTAGTTCTCAACCTCATCTTTTTGGCTATTTTCTTCCCTCTCATCGGTCATATAGCCCGCTATACTCCCTCTTCGAGTGAAGAAAATATCTCAAAAATATGAGGCTCAAATCATACCAATTTATTTTTTCACCGTCACTAAATACAAAAATTATCGAAAGCAAGATTTCTCTCCATCTAAATATAATGTCATCGCTGGACTTTCACTCGTAGCTATAAGTGTTACTATGTTTCTGGTGGCAACTTGCCACCAGAAACAAAACTGCCAGTATAATAAAAACGTTTTACAAGGATAGAGTAGAAAGAGAACTGCATCTCTTTCTACTCTTATTCCAATGGACCTTTATTAGAATTTTACCAAGTGATAAACTTAGTAATGTGTAAATAATAACTTCCGTAGTTTTCTGCGGTTAAGAGCAACATTTGACGAGATAGTTCCATTTGGAG
>CAKQPF010000116.1 GCA_934256705.1 uncultured Prevotella sp. | reverse complement strand
AAATAAAACTTTCTTAAAAAATACACTTCTTGCACTCAATTATGAGCCTTTGTACTAAAATTTGAGAAGAGCCAAAAGAATTATATCTATGGTTACCCATTGAACAAATCAGCCATGGTAACAACCGCTTGGATTACATCAGAATAAGCATTTCTCTTTAATCCTTTCGTTGTGACAAGTACTGCATGAATAGCTTTGTCTGTGCCTGTTTCTTCACGCAAACGCAAGATGCGGTTAGCGATTCTGTTTGCTTCGATTTCGTCCATGACGAACTCACCTGCATAATATTTCATCTCACAAATATCTATCACGTCATCATTACGGTCAATCAACAAATCTATCTGAGCACCTCTAATGGATGCGTCATCTGTTCTGTTTTGCGTGGATACCCATGAGGCTTCACTGCTTTGAACTCCACCTATGCTCAAAGCTGACTTTATCTGATCAACATGGAGCAGACACACTCTTTCAAAAGCCAATCCACACCAAGTGCTGTGCATAGGAGTGTTCAGGCTCTTTGACCAAAACTGCTTATCTCCACGTTCGTTTTTTTGTATATACTTAAAGTAGAAAAGTGTGTAAAAGTCGGTAAGCTGATATATCGTCCCCTTTACCTTTTTTCCAAATTGGCGGTATTTTCTGATGAAACCACAATATTCCAGATCTTCCAAAGCCTGTGTCAACCTCCCGTTCTCTGGAAGATTACCCTCACGAGAGAGCTCTTCGCGGGTCATACCAGCCTTCTTCGTTCCAAGGGTTGTGACTATGGTGATGTATGATTCGGGCTCTCGGAATAGCGAAGAATACAACTCATCAAACTCACCTTTCAAAGCAGCATCTTCGTCAAAGAATATAGAGTCAATGTTCTGAGCAAGACCGAGGCGCCTGTTTAGGAACGACCAATAGAATGGTACACCGCCCATAACCATATAACACTCCAATATTTGACGTTGGGTCATTCCCAACTTCAGATTGTCGGCATATTGTCGGCATTCGTTGAGGGTAAACTGCTTCAGGTGGACCTTATAAGTCACACGATTATGCAGGCCACCATGATTCTTGATGACCTTATTGATAATCCAACTGGTTGCACTGCCACAGATAATCAGAAGCACATCTTTACGACCACTTGCCCATCCATTCCAAAAATGTTCAAGGGCTGGAATGAAATCTGAACGCTTCGTGTCCATCCATGGCATCTCGTCAATAAATATGACTTTCTTCGATTCTGTTGAGTTGCGAATCAGATCCTTCAACATGTCGAATGCTTCAATCCAACTCTTAGGGGCAGCACCCACTTTATGTCCTGCATCTGCCAATGAGGACTTCCACGCTATGAGTTGCTTTCGCATAGTTGATTTTGCCAAACCTGCATGCTGAAAAGTAAACTTGTAGTCAAACGCTTCTCTGACAAGAAAAGTCTTGCCAACACGTCTTCTGCCATATACAGCCACAAACTCAGAATATTCTGATTCATAGGCATCTCGCAACTGCGCAAGTTCTTTTTTTCTACCGATAATCATAACTTCAAGTGTATTGTTTTCGATGCAAAGATACTAAAAAAGTGCCGTATATTCGGCTAAATCTATCTTTTTTTTACACATTTAGCCAAATATAGCGCAGTTTTCTCAAGAAAAGCAACCTCACACCACATTTTTTCGAGAGGCACCCCATGCAATTAGATACATGAAGAAAAGGGTCGTCTTGGAATACTGTACCTCATGGTCAAACAAACATCAATAGATAAAAACATGACGAAAAATAGATAATGATATTTTTTATTGTTTTTATTTATTGATATTTTTTGTTGTTTAGTCGTTTTGCCTGGAAGGCAATACCGAGCGAAGCGAGAGTAACCCGGGACGAAGTCTCGGGATATATACCCAGATGGGGGCGGCTGTCTGGAAGACAGTACCTTCAACTCTAATAAACTTCAATAGATAAAAACAAGAAAAAAAATAGATAATGATATTTATTCTTGATTTACTTATTCGGTTGATTCGGGCGATTCGTGTTCAAAAAAGACAAAAGGAACATCCGTTAAATCCGTTAAATCCGTGTTTGTTTTAACCTCCGAGTTTTTTTATCGAACACGGATTTAACGGATTTAACGGATATTTTTTTGATTTGCCGAAAGGCAACTTAGAGTGAGATTCGGTAGATTCGTGTTCGAAAAAAAAACAGAAAGACAGGGTGAACATTATGAATTATGAATTATCTAATATCTATGCTTTTACCCTCTAATAACTATGCTATTACCTTCTAATATCTATGCTTTTACCTCCTAATATCTATGCTTTTACAACAGCCCCTCTAAGCCCCCTCTTATCCCCCCTGGGGGAAGATAGGTTAGCCACTGACTGCTTGAGTCTCAAGCTGACAATCCGTAACCAAAGAAAAGCCCCTCCAGGGAGGGGTTGGGGAGGGCTTTTTGCACTCATTTAACATCTGTTCACATATTTTGTAACTACTCAGGTAGGTTTGTCGTACTCCCCCATGCACGACTTCCCTCGTTGCAACCAACGAGAGTAAA
>CAKQPF010000115.1 GCA_934256705.1 uncultured Prevotella sp. | reverse complement strand
CTCCAAATGGAACTATCTCGTCAAATGTTGCTCTTAACCGCAGAAAAACTACGGAAGTTATTATTTACACATTACTAGTCTTGAATGGTAGAAGAATTATGAAATAAAAACATCTAAAAAGTTGAGCATTCATTATATTTTTGTAATTTACTTATGAAAAAGCATATTCCTAACACTATAACCTGTTGCAACCTCATCTCCGGATGCGCTGCAACAGTTTTTGCCATTTATGGAGTACCTGAAATGGCACTTCCCCTCATCATCCTCGGTGCAGTCTTCGACTTCTTCGATGGTATGTCAGCACGTTTGCTCCACGTTTCCAGCGAGATAGGCAAGGAACTCGACTCTCTTGCCGACGACGTGACCTTCGGCGTGGCTCCTGCAAGCATCCTGTATTGGTATCTCGGCATGATTGACTATCCTTCTTTCCTTGAACCGATGCGCGAGATAGTGCCGTTCTTCGCCTATGTCCTTGCTGCTTTCTCAGCGCTGCGCCTTGCGAAGTTCAATCTCGACACAAGGCAGACGACATCATTCATCGGGCTCCCTACCCCGGCGAATGCCCTCTTCTGGGGCTCTCTCATCGTGGCTTTCAAGGTGGAAATGGCTGACAGCATCTACACCCTGCCACTCCTTATCGCCGGAATACTGTTCAGCAGCTGGCTGCTCGTGTCTGAAGTTCCGATGTTCGCACTCAAGTTCAAGCAGTGGGGCTTCAAGGGAAATGAGATAAAATACGGCTTTGTGGCTTTCAGCGCAGTCTGCCTTATCGGCGGAATAACTTACGGAATATCCACAGAGAACTATCCTCTCTGCTTCTTCCCTCTCTGCCTTATCATCCTCGCATACATTTTAGTATCTATACTTACCCAAAAGAATCAGTAAGCCTATGGGCGCACTAATATCCTTTCTCCTGCTTCCGATACTTGTCATCCTGATACTTATCCTCATATTTGGCATATTCGCATACGCCAAAATCATGAAAATGTGGTATCAGTTGACCGGTCGCAAACCTAAGAACGGCTCCTTTTTCCATTTCAACACCGGCTCCGGTTCGTCATGGTATGCCACTAATGGCAATCAGGATTTCAGCAACAGCAATGCCCAGAGCGGCAGAAACCAGAGCAACAACACTTCGCAGCAGACCACTTCAAAGGCTCCTGGCGGACAGAAGAAGATCTTCTCGAAGGACGAAGGCGAGTATGTGGATTTCGAAATGGTAGAATAATCAGGGCGCAGAGATGAGAACAGCCATTATAGGAGCAGGCGCGGCAGGTTGCTTCTGCGCCATCAATATCAAGAGACTACATCGTGATTGCGATGTGGAGATATTCGAATCTGGCACCCATCCGCTCGCTAAAGTAGCCGTGACAGGTGGTGGACGATGCAATCTCACCAACTCATTCCGTAACATCACCAACCTTTCCGAAGCTTATCCACGTGGTGATAAGCTGATGCGTCGTGCCCTTTCGGTTTTCAGCCATGAGGACACGATGAACTGGTTTGAGCGTGAAGGCGTTGTCCTCGTCACGCAGGACGATGAATGCGTCTTTCCTCAGTCGCAGGATGCCATGGAGATAGTCAACACATTGACCCGCCTTTGCCGTCGTGAAGGCGTGGCGATACATCTCCGCACACGCGTAAATATAAACAAGGTGGACGGTGGTTTCATGGTGGGAGACAAGTTTTTCGACAGAGTAGTGGTCGCAGTAGGCGGATGTCCGAAGGCTTCCAGACTCGATTTCCTTTCTTCTCTCGACCTTGCCATAGTCCCTCCCGTGCCTTCTCTCTTCACATTCAATATCTCCGGCGAGTGGCATCAGCGCCTGATGGGCACCGTGGTGGAGGACGTTACGGTGTGTCTTGCAGGCACAAAGCATAGGAGTCATGGCGCTATTCTTCTGACTCACTGGGGAATGAGCGGTCCTGCCATCCTGAAACTGTCCTCGTATGCCGCACGCCATCTTGCCGGAAATGATTACAAGGGCACGATAGCCATCAACTGGTGTGGAGGTGAAAACGAAGAAACTGTGCGTCAGTCGCTTGGCAATATGATAGCATCCAATGCCCAGAAACTCATCACCAACGCCTATCCTCAGCATCTTACGCAAGCCCATTGGCTCGTAATGCTCGAACGCACCGGCGTTCCTGTCACCCAACGCTGGGGCGCACTGAACAAGAAACACATCAACCGTCTCGTGACAATACTGACAGCCGATGTGCATCACATCACCGGGCGTTGCCATTTCAAGGAAGAATTTGTCACAGCCGGCGGCATTTCATTGTCTGAAATCAACATCAAGACTATGGAATCAAAGCGTTATCCCGGTCTATACTTTGCCGGAGAAGTGCTCGATGTCGATGCCATCACCGGCGGCTTCAACCTTCAAGCCGCATGGTCCATGGCTTATGTCGCAGCTCAGAATTTCAAGTAAGGATCTTGTGGTCTTGTGGTCTTGTGGTTTTGTTGATAGACATTATCACAAACGGACTTTACAAACAACCAAACAACCAAACAACCAAACAACTAAACATCAAAACAACAGATCAGGCTGGAAGCCTGTACCGAACAAAGCGAGAGTAACCCGGGACGAAGTCTCGGAATCACGAACAAGAAGAGAGCAGCTGTCTGGAAGACAGTACCTTCCCATCCGATAAAACATCAATGGATAAAAACAACATATCAATGGATAAAAAACATTTTGAACTATTATTACAAGAAAACCCTGCAAAAACTTGGAGCGTAGTAATGTGTAAATAATAACTTCCGTAGTTTTCTGCGGTTAAGAGCAACATTTGACGAGATAGTTCCATTTGGAGA
>CAKQPF010000114.1 GCA_934256705.1 uncultured Prevotella sp. | reverse complement strand
CAAAAAAACGTTTTGCTTATGTTAAGAGGTACAAGAACTTTCGTCTGTGATAATTGCGGACACAAATTTAAGGGAGGTGACTTTGAATGGAATTGCACTGCTTTTTCAGCTCCGTTGAAATGCCCAAAGTGCGGCAGTTTTCATACTTATCCGTACAGCTCCTCCGAAGGATTTTTCGGAAGGATCTTCGGAGGGGGAAGTGATAAGTCCACGTATGAAGATATCTGGAAGATGATAGATGAACAACAAAAAAAGAATATAGAAAATGAGTAAGGTATTCTTTCAGCCTTTCGTTGGGGCGAATTACGCCAACGGAGGAATATTCGGCAAGCGCATCATGGTGCTGGGTGAAAGCCACTATTGCGACGAGGGATGTGATGATTGTGGTGACTGCCAGTTGCATCGCGACTGCATAGGATTCACGCAGAACGTCATCAGGAATTATCTCGATGAAGCCTGTGAACGGGAAAACTGGATGCGCACATTCGTGAAGTTCGAGCGTTCGCTTGTGGGCATGGAGACGGATTGGGACATGAAACGTAAGATATGGGATTCCGTTATCTTCTTCAATTACTTGCAAGTGGCGATGGGGGGGGGCTCGTGAGGCTGGCACTTCCGGGGAATACTCCGAGGCTGCCGATGCTCTCTTCGATGTGATGGACAAGTATCAGCCTGAGTATCTCATCGCATGGGGCAACAGACTTTGGAACAAACTGCCTGGCGACTGCTGGGAAGATGGTGACGAAATAGTGGTAGACGGCTATCATGTGGCTACGGGTTCTTATCTTTTGGGCAACGGCAAGCGTGTCAGAGTAATGGCTGTAAACCATCCTTCAGTCGGTTATTCCTGGGATTACTGGCATCGGGTGATACAGGTATTCCTCGGTTGACTTGGCTGTCTCTGGTAAGTGTAAGACTTTCAAAGATGAGCAATTAGTGTGATATTATCCAACGGAGGACACTGACTTGCAAGGTTTCTCATTTCTACCCCATGAATGAAAACGATTATAGACATAAAAACAGAGTAAAATGAGAGGCTGAGCAATCAGTAGCCTCTACAGGATGAAAAGTTGAACTATAAAAGAAAGAAAACTATGAACGGCAAACAAATTACATCCTTGGCAATAATGGGATTGGCTGTGCTCTATGATGTCAGCCCCGTAGATATCATCCCCGACATTCCTGTGGTGGGATGGATTGACGATTTCATCATCACGGCATCGGCAGGACTCAACTGCATCGAGAAATTCACTGAGGAATCAAGCAAGACTCTGTCAGTGATAGCCAAGACCCTGAAATGGGGAATGATAATAATAGGTACTATCCTCATTCTCATCGTAGTGCTTCTGGCAGGACTGATCATCAAATTGTTCTCATAATATCTCAGGAGGACATGATATGCGTACCCTTTTGATAATACTGATTGGATTGCTGACATTGAATGCCAGCAGTTCAAATTCAGACAAAGAAAAACCCATGGAGAAATGTTACTGTGAATATTGCGGAAAGCAGTTTCCTGACGTGCGGCAGTTGGTCTCCGCACCTTGTGCCTATCATCCTGACGGTCCGAATCGTGGAAAGCACAAGCTTTACCAAGGTCGCACCACGCCTCCTTTTACCTGCAAATACTGCGGCAACAAATTCTCATCTCTCATGCAGATGGTTACTGCGCCATGCGCTTATCATCCTAAAGGAACGAATAAAGGTAAACATGCTCCAGCACTATAGAATCTTCAGAATCAATGAATAATATACCAACTTACCCAATCTCTCTCGTTCTCAGTTCGGGAGGTGCAAAAGGCTATGCTCACATCGGAGCGATAAAGGCAATAGAGGAATCCGGATACATCATCACCTCTATTGCCGGAACCTCCATGGGAGCTCTGGTGGGCGGACTCTATGCTGCCGGCAAACTCAATGAGGCTTATGAATGGCTGAAGACCATCAACTCATGGGAAGTCTTCAAGATGTCCGACCTCCACAACGCTTCGATGCAAGGACTGCTCAATGGTGATTATATATTCGATCACTTGCGCGGCTTTGTCGGCGATGTGCTGATAGAAGATCTGCCAATCGACTATTGTGCCATAGCCACAAACATTGACAATGGCAAGGAAGTGGTTATCCGCAAAGGTCCTTTGCTCGAAGCAATCCGTATGTCCATATCATTACCGGCTTTGTTTGCTCCTTACAAGAAGAATGGTCACAGGTACGTGGATGGCGGACTGACCAACGGTCTTCCCATCAATCGCATGGTGAGGCATAAAGGCGACAAAGTGATAGCCATCGACCTTGACACATACGGCAATGGCAGCGTGAAGGATATGGAGGAGGAAATCACATCCACGATTTTCTCGGAGAAAGATGCCACACGTATCGTGACAGATACCGTCACTTCCCTTGCCAGAGGCCATTCTGTCTTTGATGCAGGACTTGGCGTTGCAGCAGGACTCGCCACACCGCTGATTTCTAATTTCGTGAAGAATGCCTTCGCATCATCTGACAGCAACCTGTTTCGCATACTCCTGCATTCATTCTATATAGCCTTGCGCCAGAACAAGATAGCAATGCGCGATGCAATGAAGCCCGACTATTACATCAATATTGACGTAAAGGGCAACAATACCTTCAGTTTCACCAATGCCGAGGAAATCTGTAATCTGGGCTATAAGCAGGTGAAGAAGGCGCTGTCCGGGAAATAACACGAACTGTACGGTTGAACTTTTTCGAACTGTACTGTTGAAAATGCCCAATACGCAAGGGCAGAAGCTCATAGCCCAGGGCATCGCTCTGGGCTATGAGCTTTTTGGGCTTTCAGCCCGTTTCAACCGTACAGTTCGAATGAATTCTTGCAATAAATGAGTAT
>CAKQPF010000113.1 GCA_934256705.1 uncultured Prevotella sp. | reverse complement strand
AAATTATGTATCGTTTGGCAACATGTTTTTGGGTTAGCATCTGCACAGCCCCCCACAGGGTTTGTCGGGTGCGCCAATGAATTGCAATAGTCGAATAAAAGGAATGATACACACTGGCAATAATATCTGACAGATTGGCAAACCGAAACACACATCATGCAGACGGGAAGCAACACTAAAAAGACAATAGGAAAAAGAGAACAAAACGCAATGACTTTGCTTTCATTTTGCAATAACATAGATATTACGATGCAAAAGCATAGATATTGCACGCTAAAAGCATAGATATTAGAGGGTAAAAGCATAGATATTGCAACGTAAAAACTATGCTTTTGCAATCATTTGACTATCAATCACTTGCAAGATACTATAGTTCTACTGTCCAAAATAGGAAAAACAGAACAATTATAGCAAAACTATTGGAGAAAAAAAGACTGGACTTCCGCAAACATCTCCGCCAAAAGTATGACATAAAGGCAGAGTCATTGCGAAAGTCCAGTTTTCTTATAATTATGCTGTTACTGGCTTCACAGGTTCTAAACAGCCTGTTTTGCTCGGCATAGACATAATGAATTGTCTAAAAGAACTCTATCAAGAGATATTATTATTGATTGATTTATCTGTTGATATCGTAATGTTTCAAGAGCAATTATCCGTAGATAATCTTGCCAGTTTCCTCATCAGTGTTCTCTGGGATGAAGCTCTTGTTGTACTGAGTCATGCCACGGAGGGACATACCCATATTGGAGAAGCCGCCATCATGGAAGAGTGTCTGCATGGTAACCTTGCGTGTGAGGTCGGAGAACATCACTACGCAGTAGTCAGCACACTCATCTGCGCTTGCATTTCCGAGCGGACTCATGCGGTCTGCATAGTCGAGCATACCATCAAAGCCCTTGATGCCACCTCCGGCAGTGGTAGGAGTAGGCGACTGTGAGATACAGTTGACACGCACACCCTTCTCACGTCCGTAGATGTAACCGAATGAACGGGCGATGGACTCAAGGAGAGCCTTTGCGTCAGCCATGTCATTATATCCGAAGAATGTGCGATGGCTTGCCACGTAAGTGAGGGCGAGGATACTTCCGAAGTCAGAGATAGCGTCGAGCTTCTTGGCTACCTGTATCATCTTGTGGAAAGAGATGGCGGAGATGTCGAGGGTCTTGTCGAGGAAACCATAGTCGAGGTCATCGTAAGTACGCTTCTTACGCATATTTACAGACATGGCACATGAATGGAGCACGAAGTCAATCTTGCCTCCGAGAGCCTCCTGAGCCTTTACGAAGAGATTCTCAAGGTCCTCTACGCTTGTAGCGTCAGCAGGAATGATGACAGCATTTGTCTTCTTTGCAAGTTCGTCGATAGTGCCCATACGGCAAGCTACGGCTGTATTAGTAAGTACGATCTGAGCACCTTCCTCTACGGCACGCTCTGCTACCTTCCATGCGATGGACTGGTCATTGAGGGCACCAAAGATGATACCTCTCTTACCTTTAAGTAAATTATAAGACATTTTCAGTATTTATTGATTATATGTTATCTTGAATCAGTAGTGTAACTAAGCCCCCCTCTTATCCCCCTTGGGGGAAGACAGGTTACGTTTTGCGGACTTGAAACCCTAACTGACAATCCGTAACCAAAAGAAAGCCCCTCCAAAGATGGGGCGGGGAAGACTTCTTCTATTTCTTTCCGCTTGCAAAGTTAGGTAATTTTCCCGATATTACAAAATAATTACTGACGTATTACATCGCACTGCACACTTTTCTTGATTATGCGCAACGATTTACGACAAATAGAACAAGAAAACGGAAAAATTATCTTATTGAAAGGAAATACAGCACCTTATAGACTTTGAACACAAAGAGCGATGGATGCTTTCCCTTGAGATTTGATTTCATAGGTTTTCCCATGATAGAGAAGAAGATACGCAGCAATGGTGCGAAAGGCTTGATGCGGTCGGCAAAAGCGATGATGGGAGAATGGTCGGAAAGCTCTGTCCGGAATGCGAAAAGCGTGCGAAGAGATTCCTCCGACTTTGAGATGAAAGCATCATTAGGCTCGAAAAGTTCGAAACTCAACGGGTTATCGACGTGAGAAACCTTGAAACCGCGCTTTCCCAACTCGATTCCGAGAAGCACATCCTCATATCCGTAATGACGGAAACGGTCATCAAACGGACAAAGAGCGAGTACGGACTTGCGCACAAGGAGGTTGCAGGTGTGGATATTGTCAAATGGCGACTTGTTTCGCTCTGCCGCATTGGCGTTTCCCGTGTATGTAGTCTCATAGACATAGCGAAGATTCTGCGTGAGGAAAGGGTTCTTCCGCAAGGCTTCCTCCCCCACCCTATATCCGCCGTAATAACAGTCTGAGGTGGCGGAAGAGATGATTTGGGCGTAACGCTTCAGGTAATCGTCAGTCCTTACTATCATGTCGCTGTCGATGAAAAGCAACCATTCATACCTTGCCTCTGAAGCCAGGAAATTGCGGATTCTCGCTCTTCCCACGTTCTCCTCACGGCGTATGTAGCGACAATGAGACAGTTCGCCGACTTTAAGGTTTGCCACTTTGCTTACCTGGTCACGGCTTCCGTCCTCGGCAACGATGATTTCGTAGTCAAAGGACAATGCTTCCGCCTGCTGATGGAGCACATCCACGAGGTGGTAACAGGTGTAATTGTATGTTGGGATGAGGATTGACAGCATCTGTTGAAAGGGGATATTTTGTTGTTATTGATTATAATAATAACTCTGGTTTGGCTTTTATATTGCTTTTTTGTTGATGAAAAGCATTTGAACTATCGGGCGGTAACGCGCCCGACACAGTGGCGGCTTGCTGGGAAATAATCGAGTAGGAGGAAAACGAAGTAGTTTTTCTCCTACTTTCGTTTTCCGACCTCTCACACCACCGTACGTGCG
>CAKQPF010000112.1 GCA_934256705.1 uncultured Prevotella sp. | reverse complement strand
CAAATGGAACTATCTCGTCAAATGTTGCTCTTAACCGCAGAAAACTACGGAAGTTATTATTTACACATTACTTAATTATTTTAGTCTATCTTTAATTTTTAAATAATAATAGGTAAACTTTGTGAAAATATTTATCAGTCTATTCATCATTCTGCTTTCCTTGTACGCCTTGTTTAGGATAGTATTAAAACCAGACATAACAAATCTCATTTCTGCATCGCCTACTATCATTGATGGAGTGCGGAAACTTGACTTGCAATGAATTATAATATCTGCAACAGATTGACTGATACATTTATCCTGACGTATTTGCTTGTATATTTCCTTGTTAGCGAAAGGAGAATAATTCAAGTCTGTTGTGTATATTCCTTTCATGTGCCAGAAATGGACTATTTTTGCATCAAAGAAATATTGGATACTAAGTGCTACTTGACAATTATATACACCAGGTAAAGTCTCAATGATGTATCCATATTCATGGTCTGTTTTTAACAATGCTCTTTGATCAGAATTCTCTTTTTTTTCAAATGCAGAAAATGTCCAGTTTTTTTTCCAATCAGCAAAAAAACGACGAGTTGATTCATTGTCGCGTACAAACATACAACCAGAATTAAACCAATAAAGTGAATCAGAACAATCAGTACCAAATATCCTTATAACATCTTTATAAGTGTATTCATAACAGAAATGGTTCTTGAATGGTCCATGGAGTTCGGGTACCATTGCTAAGTTTTTGACAGGTAGGTCGTCAACTTCATCAAGAGGTTTACAGATAACAGTGTCTGTATCTATGAACAAAAAATCGCCATCTATCAAATTGCGGATATTCGTCTTTATTTCACGTGCACGACAATCGTTGTTATATCCTTTAGGCATTGATATGACCATAACCTCAGATATTAAAGAGGCTAAGGAAGGACGAGATTCTATTCTTTCTCCAGTTGGAGCATCGGTCATAACAACTACCCTGTCGTTCGGATGGAACTGACGCAATGAGTAGACAGA
The DNA here is from genome assembly GCA_934256705.1 of uncultured Prevotella sp. Taxonomy (GTDB): domain Bacteria; phylum Bacteroidota; class Bacteroidia; order Bacteroidales; family Bacteroidaceae; genus Prevotella. Next base: position 2,228 of record CAKQPF010000112.1, on the reverse strand, counting down.
TACCCAAAGCTCTTCCAAAAAGAAGTCTTTTTCTGTGCTGATTACACTATATACTATTTGAGTCTTCATATCTATGATTTAATATGTTAGATTCTTTTTTTATCCAATTTTTCCAAATCACCATATTATCTATGGTACCAAGAAGATAACCTCTTTGTTTGAACGCCTTTAAAAAAAATAATAGGTCGCGCAATTTCATTTGCGGCATTAGGTATTGCAAGATGCCCTCAACATGGCTTTTATGAGCTTTGTCAACCCAAGGTCGAAGGTATACTTGTTCTGCTGGAAGTTTGTCCAATAATGGTTTCATCTTTTCTGCATACCAATCTACAAACATAAGATCGGCTGTTGCGACATTCAAAATGTTCTTGGCATAGCCAGAAACAGAAGACAGATTCTCATTGGATATGCGGAAAGTAAACAACACGTCTGGCGTAGATACGATTCCGTTCTGTGCCATGAGCATGGCGGTAGCAGAATCGCTCTTTGCTGCAGCAGGGAAATCAGGGAAATAGCCCTGTTCTTTGAGTCTGGATGTGCGGAACACATAATTGGCAAGACACGTAACTATAGGCAACTCTCCAAACGTATAAGCAAACTGCGCAAAAGTCATGTATTCGTCAAGATTGAAATCTTCTCGTGCCAATTTCCCATTCTCTGTTCTTCTTGCTTTTGCCCGCAGAATGTCAACCGTAGGATATTTATTTACGAGCGCATCTATCTCTTCAAGGAATTTTGGTTCGTAGACATCATCGTCACTTGCCATGATAAGATATTCGGTATCACACAAATCAACCAAGAGATTCCAGTGTGACACAAGGCTTTTGCCACCCATGTTTGCCTCGTTACGACGAAAAGCGAAACGTGGGTCGTTGCCGCAAACCTTTTCATAGATTGGCTTGAGATTCTCGGGTGAGCAATCGTCTGAAACCAACACTTTAAAGTCGGTGTATGTCTGATTCTTGATGCTCTCCAGGGCTTCCTCTAAAAAGGATGCCTTGTAGGAGGGCACAAGAAACGTGTATCTCGTTTTGTTCATAATTCAATATATGTGTTAATGCCTTATTTCGAAAAGATGTTTCGTATCCATTTCAATGGCGACAATAAAACATGTCCCAATTTATACGTTGGCGATTTGAGTAAAGCAAGATAAGAACCTTTATAATGCAACAATTCATTATGCCATTCGATCATATCTCCCAAGAAGGGTGTGTAAACATCCAAGTGATTCAGCACCAACTGGCGATTAGTCTCTGAGAGTCGTTTGATTGTACCGTCAATCATCGAGAATCCGTGTTTTCTATAATAGAATTGAACATCAGGGATACGATATACTTTGTCGTTTGGCGACAAGAGCGAAAGCCAGAAATCCCAATCTTCATGACCATGTTTCATGTTGGGATTATAACCTGTTGTCTTATCATAATCGGAGCGGCGATATACACAAGCTGGGAAAAAGACATTTTGCCATAATATCGTCTGATAGCTATATTCTGGCAATTTTCTAAACCCATTTATATCGCCAAAGAAATGGCATAGACAGTAAACAAGCTTTGTGTCAGAGTGGGTCTCCAAATAATTGACAGCATATTCCAAATACTTCTCTCCTATTTTGTCATCAGAATCAAGAGGTAGAATATACTTGCCATGAGAGTTTCTTATACCTACATTGCGAGCATTTGCCAAACCACCATTAGGGATGTCTACAACCAAGAAGCGATTGTCTTTCTGCTCGTATTCCTTTGCTATAGAAAGCGTCTCGTCTTGAGAGCCATCATTCACTATCACACATTCCCACTCTTTTAGGGTGGAATTGATGACGCTGTCAAGAGCGTCGCGCATGTACTTTGCTTGATTATAGCAAGGTACGATTATAGAAATAATCGGGGGCATATTTTCATTTAAGTAATGTTCAAAAAATAACTTCCGCAGAAAAACTGCGATCAAGAGCATTTGATGAGATAGTTCCATTTAGGAAGTTCATCATCAAAGACGATACGTCTGCTCTTCTCTGATTCGTAAGATTCTTTAATGGGTCTTTTCGTTTCATACGTTCTTTGATTTATTGTAGCGATAATGGAAAGTCCTTTCTTGGTGGTAGTTGCCTCGGCTCTGTTCCTTGCGTTCTCAATAGACATGAGCGGTGCTCCGCTCCAACTTCTTGAAATCGGACCAAACATACAGTGTTCTATAGGGTTGTACTTAGAACAATATGGTGGGTAATGAAG
>CAKQPF010000111.1 GCA_934256705.1 uncultured Prevotella sp. | reverse complement strand
CGATTACAAAGATACAACTTTTTATTGAGAAACTGTTATTTTTACCCCATTATTTTGGGGTGGGAAACTTCAGTATACTTATTTAATAAAGTTCACCACATCTATGTTCGATACAAAAAAATATGTAAGACCAATTTCTTAATCAGAAAACTTTGCCACAACAACTGTCAAGGATTGAATGAAAAAGATTTTAAATGGTTATATGACAAATCATACATATCCGAAATAGAGTATGTCAGCTTTGGTTTTGACAAAAATATGCGAGTGGATTACATCAAAGAATTGATAGAGATGTTCAATCTTCCTATTTCGGGTTGGAATGGTTCCTTAATCCTTACCAGAACTTCTTCCAAACATCCGTTGTCTGCCGATGAAAAGAATAAGTTAAAAGAAATCATTCTCGGACTTGGTGGAAATGGCGATATGTGGTATCATTCGTATGATGAGAATTTAGACGAAGAACTGTATTTACTGATTGTGAAATGGTTTGATAAGATATGGTGACTCTACTACCTCTATTTTGGTCTCGAAATTATAAAAGAATATGGCTATCAATCAACTCAACAAATATGTCTGGCTCGTGGAAACCATCCATAGGGCAAGAAAACGAGGTGGCATTACCTTGAAGGAGATTCAAAGCAGATGGTTGGATTCTGACATTAGTGAAGGAACGGAGCTCTCTCGACGAACCTTCATCAACAATCTCCATGCCGTCGAGGAACTGTTTGGGATTACCATCGAATGTGGCAGCGGATACCGCTATCACATTGAGTATGGCGACTGTTTCGAGGAAGGAAGTGCAAGAAACTGGTTGCTAAACGCTTTCTCGCTCAATGTAATGGTGGGCAATAGTCGTAAACTCAAGGATCGGGTGCTGCTGGAGGACACGCCTTCGGGCAGAAACTATCTGGAAGACATCATCAAGGCCATGCGTGACAACCGTGTCATCTTCATATCTTACTACAGCTACAATTCCGAGAAATATAATGAGTTTAACATCCATCCTTATTTCGTGAAAGCCTTCAAGAAACGTTGGTATGTGGTTGCTTACAGCCCCGGCACCGATGATGTCCGTTGTTATGCGTTTGACCGCATAGAGCGTGTCATTATTTCAGACAAAGTGTTCAAGATGCCTAAGAATTTGGAACCGGCTGATTACTTCAAAGATTGCTTTGGCATCATCAACAACAAGAATTCTGAGGTTCAGAAGGTAGTGCTAAAGGTAGATGCCTTCCAGAGTAACTATATACGCAATCTTCCTCTCCATGAGTCGCAAAAGGAGGCAGAGCGAACTGAGGAATACTCCATCTTTGAGTATCACCTGAAACCAGAATTTGATTTCGAGCAAGAGATTTTCTCTAACATGGATACCGTGGAGGTGTTGGAACCTCAATGGCTAAGAGAAGAGGTGAAGGATAGGATAAAAATTCTTGCAAGTAAGTATCTTTGAAAGGCAACCCAGTAATGTTCTTTTGTCAAGGGACTAAATATCCAGTCCCTTGACACAATCTATAGCTTCGTCAAACATTATTGAGTTTACAATAGAAACGAAATTCTTTCTAAATTATTGTAGTAGTTGTTATTATTGCCAATGAAAATGACTACGCAAACACTCTTGGTACATAAGGGCACGACGATTCATGTTGTTCATCTCTTTTTCTGGATACCAGTAAAAATAAGCCATGAAAAGCATCACCATAAGGATATAACCCGCAAAAAATTTTAGGGCGCCATAAAACCAACGTTTAATTTGACTTATCTCTTTGGTATTTAAGATTTGAATTGCTACTCTCACATCAGCCTTATCAAGACCTTTGCTACCTTCAACTTTCACCAGATGTTCTCGTTGAGAAAACAGAAAATCTTCCTCATCATCAAGAATTATATACCGATAAGGCTCTTTAGCGTTCAATCTCAACCATTCTGCAATCTCCAAGCCTTTACACCCATGTAAGCCTTGCCATTCCTCCTGCCCATCTACATTGCTAAAGTTAATGGAATTGCAAGAGGGTGTCAAACCTATAACTTCGCCAGGCAAGTGGTTTTCCTGCCATAATTGCTGTATGTACTCCATGCCTTGCAATCGCCAAGTGGAAGAAATGACGACCATAGCATCAGTTCTTTCCAACAAGCGGCGTAAATTGGTCACAGCGTTTTTGTCAAACTTATCATTTTGAGTATTGATTACTCCATCGAAATCTAAAAATATGTACTTCTTCATTTCTGTATATGTTATTTATAAGATGTTAAAATACTACTTTCCTCTTAGAACGAGATGGTTTACATGACGTTTGCATAAGCATAATAACCCTGCGTTAAAATATCTGATTTTCTCTATGAGGGAAAGACTTCTGAAGTCCGTGCCTCCCAAGATGCTTCTCAAATAAGGTTTATTTTTCATATGCGACAGTATTTATAGGGTGAAATAGTTTTATCCATAATCATATTTTATAAATATGGTGCAAATTTAGTCCGCACCTGTGTAAGTTAGTTTCACACTTGAGAAGTTTTTCATGCCCCATACGCAAAGATTCGAACGGTTAATTGACGTTCCCTGTGCATATTTGCTTTTTACTGCAAATATACCACTTTAATGGTCTTTATGAAAATACTACACTTTTTCCTTCTTTTTCTTCTTGCTGTCATACTGTTTAAAGGTTTCATCTATCTTCTCTTCGATTTCCTTCTTGCTTCTTCCAACTAGATATACCGAATTATATGTACGACCGTTAATTACTTTCGCATGATACAGTCTTGTTTTTCTGTCATAGGAAGCTATAGCAAGATGAACTCCACCTTCAGACCAGGAATTAGGTATATCAATCAATTCTCTATCAGCCATTTCTGTTTCACATTTTTCCCCCTCTTGTTTCCCATGTTTCTTGTTGTAAGCCTCCGCATCCTTAGCCATATTCTTAAAGCCGTGTTTTATGCCGGCTATTATAAATATGAACAATAGGACTATTCCGGTAAGTGGAGAAAGTGAGATTATAAAGCTGATCATCATAATGGTATCTGTTTTTCGCAAAGATACTCATTTCCAGACGATTTTCTTAATAAACAGGAAGAAATCTTTGATCCTTGCATAGTTTTTTATCAAAATTGCAATGATGACAAAGCAAATGACAACACAACAAGTTTCATTCACTGTTTACTATAGCAATATCTTTTCTGTTGTTATACACCATTTAGAATGCAAATGAACTGCTTGCTGGGGCGTATTAGAGCCATAACAAGTTGAATTTAACATAACTTTACAACTTTTGTAACTACTCAGGTAGGTTTGCCGTACTCATATTATGACGAAACGATAGCAGCTTAACGTTCAATTAT
>CAKQPF010000110.1 GCA_934256705.1 uncultured Prevotella sp. | reverse complement strand
ACGTGTACTGGAAAATGAACCTTGCAGCTTTTCAGGCATAGTCCCACTACATCCTATAAGGTTGCGGATTTGAGGTTATTGATATTTTATCGAACTATACGGTTGAAACGGGCTGAAAGCCCAAAAAGCTCATAGCCCAGGGCAACACCCTGGGTTATAGTGGCATGAATACCAACGCCCTGCAAGGGCAAAAGCGTAACAGACTCATTGTGTATAATGCTTTTGCCCTTGCAGGGCGTATTGGGCATTTTCAACCGTACAGTTCGTATTTTATTGCTGTTTATCAGCTTGGGTAGATGCTTGCGAAACTTCAATTAAACATAGATAAAAAACTGTCTGGAAGACAGCACCTTGAAAATACCATAATATACTTATCATATCAACAAGGTACTGTCTTCCAGACAACTTTTCTTTTCACTTACATTATCCCGAGACTTCGTCACGGGTTACTCTCGCTTCGCTCTGTACTGTCTTCCAGACAGTTGGATAGTCAGTCAAAAAAGTCCACTTACTTAGCCTTGATGGCAAATACCGAAGCGGCACCGGCAAAGAGCAGGAGACCTGCTATCACCATCATCATAGGCTGGTTTGACGCACCGTTTTCCGCGAGAGGAAGCACCTTGAGGATTACTCCACCAAGGAGAGCCGCTACAATCTGTGGCAAACAAATAGTGCCATTGAAGAGGCCGAGGTATGTACCCATGTGTCCCTTGCCTTCCAGTGCATTGGTGAGAAGGGCGAAAGGATATGCCAACATGGCAGCCCATCCACATCCTATGAGGATGAATGAGACGAAGAGAAGATACTGATTAGTGATGAAACCCATTGATATAAAACCGATTCCACCAAGGACAAGACTGAGCATATATCCCATTTTAGTGTTCTTGATACGTGGAATGATAGTAGCCCAAGCCACAGAGCCGAGTGCCTGAACGGCAAAGAGAATGCCTACCCAGTTGCCTGCTATCTGATAAGCGTCAGACTTCACGTCCAGTTGACCATTGATGATTGGTGTATCAAAAGCATTGGCAGCCACTGTACCGTTGGTGTAGGTCCACATAAAGAGGAACGCTGCCCAGCAGAAGAACTGCACCAGACCGATAGACCAGAATGCAGAAGGCGCCTTCATGAGAAGTGTGAGCATACCAGGCTCGTCAGCCTTATCAGTCTCCGGCGTTGCCTCAATGCCGTTATATTCATTGTATTCCTCTGGATTCCATTCCTTTACCTTCATAGTGGTATAGATAACGCAGAGGATAAGGATAGCGGCACCGATATAGAATGACCATATTACGGAGTCAGGCACGACGCCTTCAGGCGCTGTGTTGCTGATGCCAATCCATGTGAAGAGGAAAGGAAATACATATCCCATCACCGAACCTGCATTACACAGGAATGACTGAATGGAGTAAGCCGTCTTCTTCTGTTCCTCATTGACCATGTCGCCCACCAGCATCTTGAATGGCTGCATCGCCATATTGATGGAGGTATCGAGAAGCATAAGCATGACAAGACCGAAGAGCATCACGGCTGTCATAGTGCCCCAGATAAGGGTGGTATTGTCGAAATGCAGCGAACCGGCATTAGGAAGCAGGCACATCACAGCGACTGCAACGGCTGCTCCGAGAAAGAGGTATGGAATGCGGCGTCCCCAGCGACACCATGTCTTGTCAGAATATTTGCCCACCAGCGGCTGGACTATTATGCCCATGAGCGGCGGAAGAATCCAGAAGAATGAGAGAGAATGCGGATCCGCTCCGAGAGTGGCGAAGATACGGGAGATGTTAGCAGACTGCAGAGCGTATGCTATCTGCACTCCGAAGAATCCAAAACTGAGGTTCCATAGTCCCCAGAATTTCATGTTTGGTTTTTGTTTCATTGTATCAATTTATATTTTTTCCTTTTATCTTCTTATTTCTTTCGTGTTGTACCTCTTATGACCAGCTGTGTCTTGACAATCTTTTTCACCGCTTTGTCCATAGGCAGTATGCCCTCTATCTGGTCGATGAGGATGGAAACGGCTTGCTTGCCAAGCTTCATGCCATGCTGATCCACGGTGGTAAGCATCGGATCACAAGCTATCGCACGAATACCATTGGTAAATCCGCAGATAGAAATATCGTCAGGCACACGCAGTCCTACGTGCTTGACAGCATAGAGTATGCCTATTGCCGTGTCATCATTTATGGCAAAGAAAGCATCAGGACGGTCCTCCCGAGCAAGAATCTCTGGAGTTATCCGCTCAGCATCCATCCTGTTGTCACAGAATACCACGATGGAATCATCCACCGGAAGATGTGCACGAAGCAAAGCATCACGATAACCATTATATCTATTCTTGCATATTTCCAGTTTTAAGTCACTACCATAGAAAGCAATGCGTCGGCATCCCGTCTCAATAAGATAGGTAACAGCATTCAATGCTGCATTATAATCGTCCACCACGACGCGTGATGCATCAATACCAGTACATATTCTGTCATAGAATACCAAAGGCACCTGACGATTTTGTAATTCTATAAAATGTGAGTAGTCTGTGGTAGTCTTAGCCATTGACAAGATTACTCCGCCCACACGATTCTGATAGAAAGACTGACATATCATCACTTCGCGCTCATATTCCTCCGCACTTTGCGCCACAAGGATGCGATACCCACGCGCAGAAGCCTCCTGCTCAATGCCAGAGAGAATACTTGCAAAATAGTAATGCACTATTTCTGGCACTATCACACCAATTAGTTTGACGGGTTTGGTCTTGGAATTGCGCAACGATTCAGCGATAAAGTTTGACACAAAATTATGCTCGCGTGCATAATCCTGTATTTCCTTTCTTCGTTTTTCGCTTATAGCCTTGTTTCCAGACAGAGCACGCGACACCGTAGCGACAGACACATTGAGCGCCTCCGCTATATCCTTCATAGTAATCGGGGTCTGGTTCATTTTGCTTTTGTTATTAGGTTTTACAGTTATTGTGAATGCAAAGGTAAACAAAAAATAACAAACTGACAAATAACGACACATCAATTATTTAGATTATTACGTAATCGTTTGCACTGTCAAAACCGAACATATTTCACTTTTCTGTGCTAAAATATCAGAAATAGGCGTAATTTTGCAAACGTAAACGACTTGAGGGAAGTTTTTTCCCAACAGCCGAAATACTGAAACCTAATAAAAGTCAACAGCCAATCAGCTGCCTATATATAAATAAGGTATAAATAAAAAATAGATAATTCCTAATAACAATCATTTTCAATCTAACTAAAAAAGTTCAATGATGAAGCAACTTATTTTTAGACTCCCTTCAAGGCTTATGTTCCTTGTAGTGGGACTGATGCTTTCCCTTGGGGCTTTTGCACAGA
>CAKQPF010000109.1 GCA_934256705.1 uncultured Prevotella sp. | reverse complement strand
AAATTCAGAGTGTTGTATTAACAACTTAACGGGTGATTTCAGCTTCTGTTTTCCGGAACATCTAACTGGACACCCTATCAAATAAGTACCAGCTATTACGGCAGAATCCGTTATCTCATATTGCTCTTTATTTACCCATGTTGGGACGTATTGCTGAGATGTGAGTTCAACATTTACCCAATCTTCAGGAAACTGGTCATCTTCATCCTTATACATTATATAGCAATGGCGTGGTGCTCTTGCAATATAGGCGTTGGCGCCAAACTCTTCTGCATACAGCATAAATGTCCAAGGGAGCGAATGACATTGACCTTTATGCGTTTTTAGGACTCTTGAAACCAATTGATGATTCCAGTTTTCCTTATCGTCGAAGTCGTACCTGAATGGATTATGCCCGTTGCCCGACCATGGGTAAAAGAAGAAATTGCACAGCGTTATCTGCTTTGCAGTCTTATATTGCGACAGGTTGTTGGCAACCATCCATCGTTTCATATATGCCACATCTTTCTGTATAGGCTCACAGATATCTTTTTCATAATCCAGATTGCCATCAAGGTAAGCCCATTCTGCAATAAAGACAGCTCGATGCAGGGATAAAGATGTCTTACCATCAAGCATATTGGCTATCTCCGTATACGCTTTCTCGTAGTATTCGTCGCCAACATTGGATTGGGCGAAAGATACATGTAAAGAATACAAGAATAGCACAATTACTGTTAAGATTTTTTCTATAGCTTTAATCATTTCGGAATTATCAGTTTCAATAGTTTATCTCTCAGCCCAGTCGCCACGATCAAGATTGCGATAGCACACTGCTTCGCCGAGATGGTTCATCTGCACCGTTTCCGAACCGGCAAGGTCGGCAATAGTGCGAGCCACCTTTAAGATACGATTGTAAGCACGGGCAGAAAGATTAAAACGAGCCATAGCCTTACGAAGTATCTCTATGCCTTCCTCGCCAGGATCAGCAAACTGATGCAGCATCTTTTCAGTCATCTGTGCATTGCAGTGTATGCCTGGATAATCCTTAAATCGCTGCTCTTGCATCTTTCTTGCCTTCATGACGCGTTCACGTATCGCACTGCTCGGCTCTCCTTGTGTACGCTTTGATATTTCACTGAATGCCACTGGATGTATCTCGCACTGGATATCTATACGGTCAAGCAACGGACCGGATATCTTATTCATATATCTCTGTATCTGTCCTGGCGTGCAGACGCATTTATGAGTGCGGTCGCCATAATAGCCACAAGGGCATGGATTGGCTGATGCCACAAACATAAATGAGCATGGATAGTCTATAGTATAGCGTGCTCTGGAGATAGTAATATGCCTGTCTTCAAGCGGTTGACGCAACACTTCAAGCGTGGATTTATTAAATTCTGGCAACTCATCGCAGAAGAGCACTCCATTATGCGCCAAGGAAATCTCGCCCGGCATGGCTTTAGTGCCTCCGCCACATAGCGCCACCTGCGAAATGGTATGATGAGGACTGCGGAATGGGCGCTGAGAGATAAGCGTCGCCTCAGCTCCAAGTTTGCCAGCTATACTATGTATCTGCGTGGTCTCAAGACTCTCAGCAAGCGACAATGGAGGGAGAATGCTCGGCAAACGCTTTGCCATCATTGACTTTCCGGACCCTGGAGGACCTACCATAATTATATTATGTCCGCCAGCGGCAGCTATCTCCATAGCCCTCTTGATGTCTTCCTGTCCTCTGACGTCTGCGAAATCAAGGTCGCAATTACTTTGACTCTCGTAAAAGACCTTCCTCGTATCATAAACTATAGGTTCTGCATCTGCCATATCTGAAAGAAACTGTACCACATCTGACAGCGATTCCATACCATAGACCTCCAATCTATCCACCACTGCAGCCTCTCTCGCATTTTCCTTCGGCACGATAATGCCCTTATATTTCTCCTTCCTTGCAAGTATGGCAATGGGTAATGCGCCGCGGATAGGTTGCAATTTACCGTCCAGACTCAGTTCGCCAATCAACATATATTCATGCAGATGCGTAGTCGGCATCCCCTCATTTGCAGCAAGTATTCCGATAGCTATTGGCAAGTCAAAGACGGTTCCTTCCTTTCTTAGGTCAGCAGGAGCAAGGTTCACCGTAATACTTGCATGAGGAAATTTATATTTATTGTAAAGGAAAGCAGTGCGGATGCGACTCAAACTCTCCCTCACCGCCTCGTCTCCAAGACCTGAAAGGCAGATATTCATTCCTACCTCGACGCTTACCTCCACCTTTACGGTAGTAACCTCTAGTCCATTGACGGCAGCACAATATGTTTTTACGAGCATATATCTATTGTTTAGTAGGTCGATATTGGTTTTAATCTAAAATGGCAAAGCCAAGGCAAAGATAACAATAAAATATGAAAATCACGCACCTTTCAAGCGATTATTTTCTATAACGCTCATTTTTTCATCACTATCAAAGTCCAGATGCTGTTTCCGACAAATAAAACAGTGTTTTCAGTTCATTATCTTACGAGTTGCGAAGGCGTGGCGTTAACGCTAAGGCTAACCCTTATGTGTTTACCTCAGAGCTATCCGTGTTCCCTTTGAAAAGCCTGTGGTTGTCGCGAAGCGATGAGCGCATGGTGTTGCCTTCCAGACAAAGATGATCCGTTAAATCCGTGGTCAATTAAAACCTCTGAGGTCGTGTGTGTTATTTTTTTCGAACACGGATTAAACGGATTGAACGGATGTCACCGGAATTGGTGAACGGGTATCGGCCGGAATACGCAAGTTGACACAAACGACATCTTTCTGAAACAATAACACAATGCCCAGTAAAAGCATAGCTATTGCAACCTAATACCATAGCTTTTACCTCCTAATAGCTATGCTTTTACAACCCAATAGCTATGCTTTTACATTAGCCTCCTACCCCTCCGAATGAAGCCCCCCCCTCCTGTCCCCCTAAGAAGGAGCCCTCCCCAACCCCTCCCTGGAGGGGCTTTTTTAGTTACGTATTGTCAGCTTGAGACTTAAGCAGTCAGTGGCAAACCAATCATCCCCCAGGGGGGATAAGAGGGGGGCTTAGGGGTTGGGGTGGGCTTTTTGGAAGGGGCTTTTGGACTGTTTTAGCACCTATTTAACATCTATTCACAACTTTTCGGCTGTTTTTTCTCAAAAAATAAAAAGTCGAAATGTAATTCCACCCTTCCACCTCGGGTAGGTTATATGATTAAGGGTCAGCGTGTTAGGCAAGGTGGAATTAAGGGTGGAATATGGGTGGAATTACATGAAGTTCCACCCATATTCCACCCATAATTCCACCTCACTCAAACCACTGATAGTCAATGCAATAACCATGGTGCGGTGGAAGGGTGGAATTACATTTCGACATTTTAATTTTCTGCAAGAATCCGTCGGAAATATGTGAATTTATGTAAAAAAGCTGTTATTTCAGAAAATAAAACATCAATGGATAAAAATAAAGGAAAAAACAGATAAAGATGTATTTTAGTTTATGATTGTCTTGTTATTATCCATTGATGTCTTATGGTGATATGTAGTTGGTACTGTCTTCCAGACAGCATTCCCCTACTTCTGTTATTGTCCCGAGACTTCGTCCCGGGTTACTCTCGCTTCGCTCGGTATTGCATTCCAGGCAAGGCATGCTCACGGATAGCCCCCTCCTGTCCCCCTTGGGGGATGAATGGTTAGGTACTGGCTTCTTGAGACTCAAACTGACAGTCCGTAACCATTCTTCCCCCAAGGGGGATAAGAGGGGGGCTCTCTCTTGAGGGGTTGGGGAGGGCATAATCGAGTAGGAGGAAAACGAAGTAGTTTTTCTCCTACTTTCGTTTTCCGACCTCTCACACCACCGTACGTGCG
>CAKQPF010000108.1 GCA_934256705.1 uncultured Prevotella sp. | reverse complement strand
AACGATTTACTCTCGTTGGTTGCAACGAGGGAAGTCGTGCATGGGGAAGTACGACAAACCTACCTGAGTAGTTACCAGTTATTTCCTGAAAAGGTACTGATTATATGGTTTTCTCCGCCATCCGAAGTGGCGGGTTGTGACAGTTCTCTATAAAAGTCGTGATTTTGTAACTACTAAAACGTCAACAATTTAAAGATCAGCCGTTACCGATGCAAAGGTACTCAATAATTCTGAGATGGCAAATTTATTGGTGTTAAAAGTGTGTTTTTAATCTTTTTAGTGTCGTTTTCTTTGCTTTTCCGAAAAAAACATGCCCAACATCCTGGACAGCCAAGATAATTGGGCATGAAAAGCTTTGTATGTTTGAATTGATTGAGTGCCGTTAATAATCGTCTTCCTCGCCGATTTCAGCGGCTTCGAGACCGAGTTCTTCCGGATTTTCCTCGTATGTGGTGCGATAGCTTTCCTCAGTGAGTTTGTCGTCATCCGGATCTTCATCGTCAGGATCGTTCTTGTAATAGTCGTCCTTTATCTCCACATCGTCGTCGTTGTCCTCGTCATCGTCGTTGAAATTGGTTTCGTCGCCGTATGAAGACTTGAGCTTGACGGCCTCAGGCTTAGCCTTTGCAAAGATGGCCTCTACCCAGAGTCCCTTAGGAATCTGCAGCACTTCGAATCCGTCAGCCACCTTCTTCTCGTAAAGACCGCCCGGCTTGTTGAGACGATCCTTTGGGAGACTGGTGGTAGAGATGTCGAATCCGCTCTCGATGATGTCCTTGATGCTCTGGGAAAGGGAGTCCCAGCCACCGCCAAAGTTGCGGTCTATGACCTCAAGAAGCTTGGCAGCGGAGATATGGCGTATGTTCTCGTAGGTAAGGTCTGTGACGCGGAGGATTGGTCTCTTCTTGATAGCGTATTTCACCTTTGTTCCCTCGTCCATCTTCAGAAGACCTACGGACATTCCGCGGGCTTCATATTTCTTGATGATTTCCGGACGGTCGAGCTTCACTTCCTCCACTTCGAAGGCAGTGCGGACAATAGTGAGATAGCGAGACAGGTTCTCTGACAGGTCTGAATCCTTTTCAGCAGCCTCCCACAGGCGGAATATGTCATTCTCCTGGAGCTCCCAGACGTTACTCTTGGTGAGATTTTTCAGTGTAATAGCTTGCTTATCTTTTGTCATTACAGTTTATATGTTATTCATATTATTTATAATCAGAGGGTTAATGTCGCTTTGCAATAATCGGTAAATAAAGCGTTTCCCATTTCGACTGCAAAAATAATATATTACTTGTTTACAAACAAATTTTTTCATAATTATTTTTTGCTGAATTGATATATATTTCTTAATTTTGCGGTCGAATTCGGAAACCAGTACGGTTTACACCTATTATATAATATATATAGCATTATCTTTGCCGTGGCAGTGAAGGTAACGGTGATATAAAAGAATGTAGCAGCATTGTGGCTTGACCATCATAAAACATCACCAAAACAAGAATGGTGTTTGTTTGTTGATGTATTCAAACCGCCACGCAACCGATAAACGACAACCATTAAGGGTGGTTCTATAAATTAGCTTTGTTATATTTCGAGGCTATTTTCGAGGTCAAAGTGTAAGAGAGCGAAGGAGTTATGCGGTGCATAACGACTGAACGAACTTGCGCTTTGAGCCGAAAAGAGTCCGAAAGATGACAAAACGCCATCCTTACAATTAAGTTTTATATAACGGTGGTAATTTATAGAACCACCCTTAACCATCATCAAATGTCAGAACCATTAGCAGAGCGATTGCGTCCACGTACGCTTGACGAATATATAGGACAGAAACATCTGGTGGGAGAAGGCGCTGTGCTGAGGCGTATGATTGACTCCGGCCATATCTCTTCGTTCATACTCTGGGGACCTCCAGGTGTGGGCAAGACCACCCTTGCCCAGATTATCGCCAACAAACTGGACACTCCATTCTATACTCTTTCCGCTGTCACGTCGGGAGTGAAGGATGTCAGGGACGTGATAGAGAAGGCAAAGAACGGACGCTTCTTCTCGTCTGCAAGTCCGATACTCTTCATTGACGAGATACATCGTTTCTCGAAGTCGCAGCAGGACTCCCTGCTCGGTGCTGTGGAGCGTGGCATAGTGACGCTGATTGGTGCCACGACGGAGAACCCGTCCTTTGAGGTGATAAGGCCGTTGCTCTCGCGCTGCCAGCTCTACATCCTGAAATCTCTGGAAAAAGAAGACCTGCTCGAACTCATAGACCGCGCAATAACGACTGACGTGGAACTGAAAGAGAGAGACATAAAGGTCAAGGAATCGGGAGCGTTGCTGAGATATTCCGGCGGCGATGCCCGCAAACTGCTCAATATCCTCCAGCTCGTGGTGGAGTCGGAGAGCACCAATGAGGTGGTCATCACCGACAAACTCGTGCAGGACCGCCTTCAGCAGAACCCGCTCGCATACGACAAGGACGGAGAGATGCACTATGACATAATCTCTGCATTCATCAAGAGCATCCGCGGATCAGACCCTGATGCCGCCCTCTACTGGATGGCGCGGATGATAGAAGGCGGTGAAGACCCGCAGTTCATTGCACGCAGACTCGTCATCTCGGCTGCCGAAGATATCGGTCTTGCCAATCCGAATGCTCTCCTGCTTGCCAATGCAGCCTTTGATGCCGTGATGAAGATAGGATGGCCCGAGGGCAGAATACCTTTGGCGGAGGCTTGCGTCTATCTCGCTACAAGTCCGAAATCCAATTCGGCTTACAGCGGAATAAACTCTGCATTGCAGTTTGTTAAGCAAACCGGAAACCTCCCCGTGCCGCTGCATCTACGCAATGCACCGACCAAACTGATGGAGGAAATAGGCTATCATGACGGCTATCTCTATCCGCATGACTATCCAGGAAACTTCACTCCGCAGCAGTATCTGCCTGATGGAGCGCAGGGAGTGCGGCTGTGGCATGCCCAGCATTCGCCTGTGGAAGAGAAGCAATACCAGAACATGCTTCGTCTCTGGGGTGACAGGTTCAAGTCTTAAGTGACGATTGCACCATCACAAAATAGTCTCTATTCAGGATAATTGCGATATGCATTCTACATCTATATAAGGAATAAATAAAAACAAAACAATAGGAAAAGTGATGCAAAACGATTCTTCAGTATTGATAACACATTTTCTCGCGGTATTGGAATTCTTGGGAACATTTGCTTTCGCAATCTCAGGCATTCGCCATGCAGCGGCAAAGAACTTCGACTGGTTTGGCGGATTTATCTGCGGTGTGGCGGTAGCTATCGGTGGAGGAACCATCCGCGACCTCCTGCTTGGAGTACGTCCGTTCTGGATGCTCGACCCGATATATATGATATGTACGTTCCTGGCGCAGTTGTTCCTCGTGGTATTCGCGCGCTATGTGGAGCGTCTTGACAATACATGGTTCGTGTTCGACACCATAGGTCTTGCCCTTTTCACCATCGTAGGAATGCAGAAATCGCTCGATATGGGCTATCCTTTCTGGATTGCAGTGATAATGGGCACTATGACTGGAAGTGCCGGAGGCGTAATCCGTGACGTGCTGCTCAATAATGTGCCGGTGATATTCCATAAGGAGATATATGCCATGGCGAGCGTCTTGGGTGGTTGCCTCTTCTGGCTGATGAACTATCTCAGCGTGGATATGAGAATCAGCGCCACCATCACCTTTATCATAATAGTGGCAATCCGCTTCCTTGCCGTGAGGTATCACCTCTCCCTGCCTATACTCCATCTGGAGCAGACCAAGGAAGAATAAACATGGATTTTGGGGTGCAAAAGTGTAATTTGGGCACTAAATGAAATAAAAATGCAGATTTTGTGAAAAAAAAGCCGAAAAGATTTGCATAGTTCAGAAAAAGTCCGTACCTTTGCACCCGCAATTAAGGAATAGCATTGCTCACTAATGGTTCGTTAGCTCAACTGAATAGAGCATCTGACTACGGATCAGAAGGTTGCAGGTTTGAATCCTGCACGAATCAC
>CAKQPF010000107.1 GCA_934256705.1 uncultured Prevotella sp. | reverse complement strand
CTTGACCTCATGCACGGACTGAACACCTACGATTATGGCGCAAGGCAGTATTACCCGGTCGTCCCTGTCTGGGACAGGATGGATCCGCTTTGCGAGAAGTATTATGGGGTGAGTCCGTATGCTTATTGCCATAACAATCCTATCATGCGCATAGATCCGGATGGTATGGATGATTACTATAATGAAGATGGGCAATACCTTGGGACTGACAAAAAGAAATCTGATTACATCTATATAACTCAGAAAGGAGAATACAAACAATTAAAGGACGGACGATATGTCATAAATACAAATTCAAAAATAGGATTGGCAGAAGCGAACCTCAGCGCTGAAACCTTTTCCAAAATATTTACAAATTGTCTGAAACAAATGAATGTTGATGTAAATACCCTTGTGGGCGGCAAGATTCAAGTTACAGTTTGGCATGACCATATTGGTGGATCTAAAATAACTGATGACTACACTGAATTGGCTAACGACTCTGAAAATGCATTAGCTGATACAGATGAAAACCATTCACAAGGTGCATTGATTACAGCCTATGTGTATCCCAAAGGTACTGAAGAAAGAGATCTCATATCCACAAGAACCAATATTCAGTCACTTCTGGGAGATCATGAGTATCATGGACATTACAAGAATAACTGGAAGCATGAAAAAAACAGTTTTGATCCTACATACCATTATCAAACAATAACTATGAAAAGTCGTTTTATGAAAACTACTCACAAATTTCGTGAATATGTAAAATCTGTTGTAAAACAAAAAAAATATGGATTATAAGATATTATTTATCAGTCTGCTGACCATCTGTATGATTGGTTGCAGAAAAGACCAAGTATATACTATGAGATGTCTGAGGATTACAGATTACAAACCTTTTTCTGATTCGCTGTATAAAGCTGAAGGTGGTTATAACGTGAGAGAAATAAAATTCTATTATTCACTGCCAAACCACTCAAACAAGCCTATATATGTTCCTCTAAGAACATGGTTTCGAAAGAATGTGTCGTCAGAAATAAAAGTATTTTTCGTTGATAATACAGATACTGTAATACCACATTACTCAATAGACAAAGTGCCTTGCAATTCAAACATCATCAATGCTAACGATTCCATGTTAGTCATGATAAAAATCTTTCATTTCCCCGATTGGCAAACGAAATGGATAAACGCAGATTCCAGCCTTGATACGGTCATCAAAAAGTTAAGGTTGGAATATGTCATACATCATGATGATCAGAAACCGGACCTCAGACCAATTAAAATGAAATTTGAAACATCACCTCAATTCATAGATGTAATACCTCCAGGTATGGACCAGATACATCCCTATTGGGAAGGGTAGCACCAAGTAAATGCATAATTCATAATGCATAATTCATAATGCATAATTCATAATTTGGTACTGTCTTCCAGACAGCCGTCTTTGCATTCTTATCACCCGAGACTTCGTCCCGGGTGACTCTCGCTTCGCTCGGTACTGTCTTTCAGACAGGCAAATAGGGATGATTGGGGAGAGCCATAAAACTCTTCCCGCTTCCTCTCCATATAGAGACTTTTCTTTGGTTTCGGACTGTCAGATTGAGTCAATTGGATGAGAAAAAGGCTGGGATTAACATGTTCCTACAACAACTCGGCGATATTTTTCTGTCTTTTTGCGCTTTATTCTTAAAAGAAATTTGGCAGTCAGAATAATAATTGCTACATTTGCACTGGAATCTATATTTCTCTAACACTACCGCCTATGTACACAAACAATCAATACGGACCACCGTAGCCACCTCGGCAACATCCGTGAGGTCCTTGATGCAAACGGAACAGTATGCCAATACACCGACTATTATGCTTTCGGCTCTCCTTTCTGCATGCCGGGAACATACATGGGGGCAAGCCTACAGCCGTACAAGTTCAACGGCAAGGAACTTGACCTCATGCACGGACTGAACACCTACGATTATGGCGCAAGGCAGTATTACCCGGTCGTCCCTGTCTGGGACAGGATGGATCCGCTTTGCGAGAAGTATTATGGGGTGAGTCCGTATGCTTATTGCCATAACAATCCTATCATGCGCATAGATCCGGATGGTATGGATGATTACTATAATGAAGATGGGCAATACCTTGGGACTGACAAAAAGAAATCTGATTACATCTATATAACTCAGAAAGGAGAATACAAACAATTAAAGGACGGACGATATGTCATAAATACAAATTCAAAAATAGGATTGGCAGAAGCGAACCTCAGCGCTGAAACCTTTTCCAAAATATTTACAAATTGTCTGAAACAAATGAATGTTGATGTAAATACCCTTGTGGGCGGCAAGATTCAAGTTACAGTTTGGCATGACCATATTGGTGGATCTAAAATAACTGATGACTACACTGAATTGGCTAACGACTCTGAAAATGCATTAGCTGATACAGATGAAAACCATTCACAAGGTGCATTGATTACAGCCTATGTGTATCCCAAAGGTACTGAAGAAAGAGATCTCATATCCACAAGAACCAATATTCAGTCACTTCTGGGAGATCATGAGTATCATGGACATTACAAGAATAACTGGAAGCATGAAAAAAACAGTTTTGATCCTACATACCATTATCAAACAATAACTATGAAAAGTCGTTTTATGAAAACTACTCACAAATTTCGTGAATATGTAAAATCTGTTGTAAAACAAAAAAAATATGGATTATAAGATATTATTTATCAGTCTGCTGACCATCTGTATGATTGGTTGCAGAAAAGACCAAGTATATACTATGAGATGTCTGAGGATTACAGATTACAAACCTTTTTCTGATTCGCTGTATAAAGCTGAAGGTGGTTATAACGTGAGAGAAATAAAATTCTATTATTCACTGCCAAACCACTCAAACAAGCCTATATATGTTCCTCTAAGAACATGGTTTCGAAAGAATGTGTCGTCAGAAATAAAAGTATTTTTCGTTGATAATACAGATACTGTAATACCACATTACTCAATAGACAAAGTGCCTTGCAATTCAAACATCATCAATGCTAACGATTCCATGTTAGTCATGATAAAAATCTTTCATTTCCCCGATTGGCAAACGAAATGGATAAACGCAGATTCCAGCCTTGATACGGTCATCAAAAAGTTAAGGTTGGAATATGTCATACATAATGATGATTTAAAACCGGACCTCAGACCAATTAAAATAAAATTTGAAACATCACCTTTATTCATAGATGTAATACCTCCAGGTATGGACCAGATACACCCCTATTGGGAATGGTAGCACCAAGTAAATGCATAATTCATAATGCATAATTCATAATGCATAATTCATAATGCATAATTTGGTACTGTCTTCCAGACAGCCGTCTTTGCATTCTTATCACCCGAGACTTTGTCACGGGTTACTCTCGCTTCGCTCGGTACTGTCTTCCAGACAGACTGATCACCCTGTAGGACGTGAGGAAAGGTTGTGTAAGCACTCGCTTCGCTCGGTACTGTCTTCCAGACAGACAGATAGCAATGATTTGTGATTATAGGGGAGAGTCATAAAGCCCTCTCCCCCCCATCCATAAAGAGACTTTTCTTTGGTTACGGGCTGTCTGATTGAGTCAATTGGATTGAAAATAGACCCAAATTAACATATCTTCACGACTTTTCGACCATTATTCTCTGAAAAATAAAAAGTCGAAAAGTAATTCCACCCTTCCACCCCAGTGATTTTATCACGCTGAGCGTCAATACGTTAGACAAGGTGGAATTATGGATGGAATTAGGGTGGAATTTCATCTAATTCCACCCTAATTCCACCCATAATTCCACCACACATAATTTCCTGATTATCAAAACGATAACTATACCAGGGTGGAAGGGTGGAATTACTTTTCGACTTTTTATTTTTTTGAAATAACCGCTAAAAAATATGTGAAAATATGTGAAAAACCTCATTTCTGAGGTAATTCCGCATTATGAATTAGGGACTCTCAGCCCATTTTGCACCTTATTTGGTCGAATGACAGTGGGCATTAGGCTAAAATGAGAATATCGCTCCAATGGTACCGTTATAGCGGTCGGATGGTACCGCGCGGAGCGGATGCATGGTACCGCTTATAG
>CAKQPF010000106.1 GCA_934256705.1 uncultured Prevotella sp. | reverse complement strand
AAAAATCTGATAAAATCAAACTTTTTGGAGGTTTTTTTAAAAAATAATGTAGCAATTCGACGGTTTGCATTGTAAGCTATTGTACACCTTATTTCCGCAACATTACGCTTTGACATCTTTTGCCAGTTACCTAAGCAAAAAAAGATGCCCATGATTATGCCATGTCTGAGATTTCACTTGTCTTAGTGTCGCAAAACAAACAGATAAGACTCTGGATGACATGTCAAAAGTACAAATAAAATCCGAGAAACTCTCACATTCTGGAGATTTGTTTTCGATTATGGAGCAATTTGACGCACTTTTGGCTCAAGCCATAGACTCCACCTTGGGATTGGAATACACACTGTATGGCTATCAATACAGTGAAATACGTAAGAAGTCCAAAAGTACCTCAACTCCGCAACCTCATATGATTTGAGAATTATTTCTTAATCATATTTGCTCGTGATTGATAATGATAATGGTCAAATCTGTCACATTTGAAGGTCAAAAACTTGTCTTTCTGAAAAATAATATGTACTTTTGCAAACAAAAAGACATAAACGGTTTTGATACATGTGAAGCTATATTGTCTACTACTGAAAAGAAACTGTGAATGCGAAAAAATAATATAATTATATTAATTCTTTGTTTTGTTATCTTTACTTCAGAATTAAGAGCACAGCAGATTCGACCACATCAGCGTTTTGAATCTGCATACAAAGAGATTTTAGCTATGCTTGAAGGCAAGAGTACACTTTCTATTAAAAGGAGCGTATTTCTTGCCGAGTGGGCGTATCTTGATGGAAATCTTGATTTTGAGCAGGATTTCTGTGTCCCTTTGACTAAGGGTGCACAATACTTGAGAAGGCTAATTGCCGCTAATAAGTGGGAAAAATATAAGACTGCCAAGCAGATAGCTTTGTGCACTTTTTTCTTTCAACCTTTGTCAGGAAATAACAATAAAAAATTTTCTTATGACTTCAGTAATGAGTATCCTGATGGCGATTGGCATCATCAATTAGTATCAAGAACACTAAAGACACATTCTGGTCAATGCCATTCGCTTCCATGGGCTTTCAAACTGTATGCTGAAGAACTTGGTGCAAAAGTTTATATTGCGCATGCCCCACGCCATAGTTTCATCATGTACAAAGATGAAGACAATTTATTTCCTGAAGACTGGGTGAATGTTGAGGTGACAGCGCAACAGTATCAACCTACCTGGGGAATCAAAGATCATTTTGAGATAAAAGATTCTGCAATTACAGTTAGAACTTACCTTTCACCGTTAACAGACAAAGAGACAGTTGCTTGTCAGCTCACTGACTTAGCCTTTGCATATTATCATAAGTTTTCTCGTTTTGATGAGTTTACATTAAATTGTGTGTCAAAGTCGTTGACCTATTATAAAGCCAACCCTACTGCTATCACTATTAAGTACAAATCTTTAGAAGCTTTATTGCTCAAGCATCTTGAAACAAACGGGCAATTAAGAGATTCTTTTACTGATGATATCAATCGTCGAATTGCGCAATGCTCTGATGAATTGAAAGCAACATACTGGACAGAAGATACGGAAGAACTCGAGAAAAGATGGAGCATGAGTGAAGAAGAAATCAACAAAATCAAAAATAACATCAAATACGTAAAATGAAACAGAAGTTAGTATCATTTGCAGTCGCTATCATCTGCGGACATTCCATAGCCAATGCATGGCCTTGGATGTCACCTTATGCATATTGTTTTGGAAATCCGATAAATTGTGTTGATCCAGACGGAAGGGATGTATTGATTTGGTATCAGGATAGAAAAGGTAACGACCAATCATTTTTATATAATGGAACACAGAAAAAGGTGCCAAATAATAGTTTCGTTTTAGATTTTGTTCATACATACAATTATCTAAAAGCTAACAATGTAGGAGACAATGTTGTGAACGCCGTAAAAAATCATTATGTTTTAATTGAGGTTCAGAAGGATGATATAACTATGTATCAAAACTATGATAGAAGAAATACTATATTCTGGGAATCACGAAAGGGACTTCTTTTAACCAACGGAAAAAAACAATCACCTGCAGTTAGATTAGAACACGAATTTGATCATGCTATGGACGATTTGAAAAACCACAAAGACCATGAAGACAGGAAAGAGGTAAAAGATAGCCAATACGAGAACAGAGAGGAACGAAGAGTTATAACAGGAAATGAAACTAAAACGGCAAAAAAACTCCATCAAGGTATAAGAACTAACCATAAGGGAAAGACTTACCCAGTCAAAGACCCTCGATACACCAAGTGATATGAAACATTTTATCGTAATAATAGCATTATTAGCAATTTGTAGTTGCAAGACAAAACCTCATAGAGAGAATATTGAAGTTGTATTCTCTCCAGGATTGGTAGATATGAATAAAATAGATCCGGATATAATAAACTCCATTAAAAAAACAGATAAAGTTTATACTATCACTTCTGACGATTATACATTTCTGCATGATGTCCTTTCTTCACCAGAGACAATACTACCAACAAGGGAAGAAACTCCACGTATCCTAATAAAGGTAGATGATTACATCTGCAGCATTAGTGTGCACAATACGTTTCAGAGCAATAACAAAACATATTTTTTGTCAGATAAAGATGCTTATAGAATTAAGTCGATAGTACATTTTTATGATTTCATTGACGAGGTTAATTTGCAGGATATAAAAGAAATCAAGCAATTTGGAATACCCAATAATTATGAGTACTGCTCATCTGAACCTAAAAAGCCCACTAAATCATTCGTAAAAATAGTTCTCAAGGAAGAGTGAAACAGAAGGAATATTTGATTATTGATAGTAGTTGGCACTGTATTCCCGACGTTAATGGGTAATAGGAGATTACACTTACCACTTATGGTTTTTCGCTATGGAATAATCTCAAGCGAACATTGGTAATCTTCTGTTACCTTTTACCTGTTACCTAAAGAGAGTCCCCTATTACCTTTGTCCCTATTCCCCTAATGTGGAGTTACTCTCGCTCCGCTCGGTATTGTCTTCCAGCCCAATCTTGCTTAGTGACGGTAAAAAGCGTATTTTACAACAATCTTTGATGAATACGACTATTCTTTTGAAACCCTTGAAAAAACCGTTCCGTCTTTGAATGAATACTGTACAAGTCCGTATTTCTTGCTCCAAGCAAAACTTTTTATAGGATTGACTTGATCAATGCTTGTAATTTGTTCTGTATCTTTTTCGTCAAAAAACAATATATCATTGAACGTTACATTGTTGATTTCTAATGTTGTCAATTTTAGAGGAGTTAGTCTTGACCATCTTCCAAGTAGCCCGCCGGAAAAACTGACAGGCTTGTTATTATACGATTTTTGAACATAAAGAGTTCCTTCGCATGCAGTAGTTCTATTAAACCTATAATGTATGCATCCACCTGCTATATACTCCGTATTACTTGTATTAAAGTATGTCATATTGAAAGGATTCAAAGAATTAGAAATCTCAATTTGGCATATTATAATGGTATCTTTTGTCCCATTTTCAGATTGGAAATACATGTATTCTCCCTCATGTCTATTTGTTAGCCATGCCAATTCATCATCATCCATGTGTGTTATGTAATGATAAACACAAGAATGGAAGAAAAACAAAAGAAATAAAATTAAAGATACCCAATATAATAATCTTTTCATAGTTCAGGAAGCTTACGTTTCAAGAAATCATCTATTGTATGGGTCGGTAGGACACCTGTCGGAATTCCTATTGTTTTACCCGGAATAGATAGACCTATCTTTTTTTGAAGATTATTTTGTATATCTCCACCAATTCTAATATCCCCAATACCAATTTTGGTCCCTATAGCACGGTAATTAACAACATTGGGAACTTTATATAATCCTTCCAATCGTTTCGTTAGCCCACTAACAGCTGCTGGATTAAAGGTTATTGCAGCCCTACCTGTCGCCATGCTTGCAGCTATAGCTTCTCCGCCTCCAAGTGAGTGTCCAACAAATGTCAATTCTTTATCCCCCAACTCATCTGATAATTTTCTTGCATTATAAATAGCTGTGTGATATTGGAGTGCAGCACCCACAAGTTGTGCTACATCCTCAACGGCATCTTCAATAGAATTTGTACCAGCATATACATACGCATATTCTGTAATTCCATCTTTAGTACGTTGGAATAATGTCGATTGCAAGCCATTCTGACTAAAACGTGTATAATCCTTTTGAATAGAAGATTTATAATCGGACACGCTCCATCCACATTTTTCTAATTGCAAGGCGTATTGCTTCATTGTCTGTTTATCTTTGTACGCATATGCTGCCATCAGTGCAGCCTCAGAGGCTTTAGGTCTTTCTCCGTCAGGATCAATAAAATTGACGGGGTTTCCAAGACAGTATGCATACGGCGACATCCAAGTCCATGCATTTGCATCTACCGTTACCATTAAAACTGCAACTGCCATCAAAACTTTCTTTAATCTTTCCATAGCGATTTTATTTTATCCATGTTTCCGCAACAATGTACTTTAACATATTTTCCAAGCACCTGAGCAACAAAAAGTTTCCCAGCAATTTGCTAAATCAGGAATTTTACTTGTCTTAGTGTTGCAATAAAACAGATAAAACTCTGGATGACATGGCAAAAGTACAAATAAAATCCGAGAAACTCTCACGTTCTGGAGAAATATTTTTATCCATTGATATTTTATTATCAAACAACCGGACAACAAAGAGCCATTTATCCCAAGTTTGACACTTTGGGGAAATTTTCATAAATTTTTGGTTATATTTTCATCCTAATTGCTTGATATTCAATAGT
>CAKQPF010000105.1 GCA_934256705.1 uncultured Prevotella sp. | reverse complement strand
ATTCTTCATGTATCGTTTGGCAACAGTTTTGGGTTAGCATCTGCATAGCGCCCCACAGGGTTTGTCGGGTGCGCCTATTTAACCCAAATCGGTCATTAGAGAATTACAAGAGTTTTTTTTATGACCGATTTGGGTTCTAAAACTGATATTGAAATAAAAAAGGCTACGTAACACAACGCTACGTAGCCTTTTAATAGGACATATTTTCTTTATTGATATTTTTAATTCCCCAAGACTGAGGGGCTGTTTTATTGAGGAAGTTCTGTTTTATTGATTTTCATTCTAATCAAGCGTACTATTGCAAAATTAGGCGAAAAGTTCGGATAATCCACATTTCATAAGTCTTTTTAGGAAATTTCAAAGCATTCTTAATTATTTTTATTAACTTTGCAAGCAGAGCATTTGTATTGTTGTCTTGTTGGATACAAACAACAACTAAACAACAAAACAACCAAACAACAAGAATAATTATGAAGCACAGCAACACACCACTGCGCGACGTCACCTTCAAGAATCTGATGACAAAGCGTATATTCCGAGTTCTCATCATAGCAAACCCCTATGATGCCTTCATGCTGGAGGACGACGGACGAATAGAAGGCAAGATATTCAATGAATACACCGAACTGGGACTGCGCTATCCGCCTGCATTCACGCAGGTCAGCACCACCGAAGAGGCACGCGCCGTAGTGTCGTCGATGGATGTCAACCTCGTCATCTGTATGCCGGGAAACGCAGACAACGACGCTTTCGACGTGGCGCGCACCGTGAAAGCGGACTTCCCCCACCTGCCTTGCGTCGTTCTCACGCCGTTCAGCCACGGTATCACCAGACGTATGCAGCATGAGGACCTCTCCATCTTCGACTACGTATTCTGCTGGCTCGGAAACACCAACCTCATTCTCTCCATCATCAAGCTTATCGAGGACAAGATGAATCTCGACCATGACATCGCCGAAGCCGGCGTGCAGGTCATCATGCTCGTGGAGGACAGCATCCGATTCTATTCCTCTTTCCTGCCTAATCTCTATTCCTTTATCCTCGCACAGAGCCAACGCTTTGCCACTGAGGCACTTAATCCTCATGCGGCAGCCTTGCGAATGCGTGGCAGACCAAAGGTGATACTGGCACGAAACTATGATGAGGCTGTGGCTTTCTTTGACAAATACAGGGAGAATATGCTCGGAGTAATCTCCGACTGCCGCTTCCCTATCTCCACCTACACGCAGCTCTCCGGCGACAGCGAGAAAGTGGAGGATGCCGGATTCCGCCTGCTGCGCTACATCAGACAGCAGGATGAATACATCCCTCTCGTGATGGAAAGCGCCGAGACGGAAAACAAGGCGAAGGCCGAAGCCGAGGGATTCCGTTTCATAGACAAGAATTCAAAGAAGATAAGCGTGGATCTCCGCAAGGAACTGGAGGAACACATGGGCTTCGGAGACTTCCTCTTCCGCGACCCGAAGACGCATGATGTGATACTGAGAGTGCGCTCGCTCAAGGAATTGCAGGACCATATATTCACCATTCCGCGCGACTCCATGCTCTATCACATCTCCCGAAACCACGTCTCACGCTGGCTCTCCGCACGCGCCATCTTCCCTGTCTCTGCCTTCCTGAAGCACATCACGTGGCACAAACTGCAGGACGTGGATGCCCATCGGCAGATTATCTTCGACGCTATCGTGCAGTATCGCCACATGAAGAACATCGGAACGGTGGCTGTCTTTGACCGCCTGAAGTTCGATGCCTACAGCCATTTCGCCCGTATCGGCGAGGGATCGCTCGGAGGAAAGGGCCGTGGTCTGGCTTTCCTCGACAATATCATCAAGGCGCATGAGGAACTACACCAGTTTGACAACGTGGATGTCAGCATCCCGATGACCCTCGTTCTGTGTACCGACATCTTCGACCAGTTCATGGAAAACAATGACCTCTACCCGATAGCGCTGAGCGATGCGCCCGACGAAGAGATCCTTCAGGCATTCCTCAAGGCACAGTTGCCGGAGTCATTGCGCAGCGACTGCGAGATATTCATCAATGCGGTGGAGTGTCCTATCGCCATCCGTTCCTCTTCCCTGCTGGAAGACAGCCACTATCAGCCGTTTGCTGGAGTATATTCCACATACATGATACCTTATCTCGACGATAAGGACAAGATGCTCCGACTGCTTGCCAAAGCCATAAAGAGCGTATATGCGTCAGTATATTACAAGGATTCAAAGGCTTATATGACTGCCACATCCAACCTTATCGACCAGGAAAAGATGGCTGTAGTGCTGCAGGAAGTGGTAGGAAAGACGCACCGTACCGGCGACAGGAAACTCTATTACCCTAACCTCAGCGGCGTGCTCCGCTCCATCAATTACTATCCTCTCGGCGACGAGACATCGGATGAGGGAATCGCTTCGCTTGCCCTTGGACTCGGAAAGTACATCGTAGATGGTGGAAGGACGCTCCGCGTATGCCCTTATCATCCGCGCCAGGTGCTCCAGATGAGCGAGATGGACGTGGCTCTGAAGGAGACCCAGACCATGTTCTACGCCCTCGACATGGACGATGCCGACGAGAATTTCAAGGTGGATGACGGCTTCAACATCAAGAATGTACGCGTGAAGGAGGCTGACATGAACGATGGAGCGATGATGCACATCGTCTCCACCTATGATCCTTACGACCAGATTATCCGCGACGGACTGTATGAAGGTGGCAGAAAGGTAATCTCCTATGCAGGAGTGCTCAAGAACGGCGTCGCTCCGATACCGGAAATGATGCAGATGGCGATGAAATACGGTGCCGAAGCAATGCGTCGTCCGGTGGAGATAGAGTTTGCCTGCAACATCAATGCCGACCGAAGCGTGGAGTTTTATCTGCTCCAAATTCGTCCGATAGTGGACTCCAAACTGGAATTGAACGTCAATCTGAAGCCGTATCTCGATGGCTCGATGCCGGAGAATGGCGATGAAACCGTGCTGATTGGTTCCACGATGTCGCTCGGACACGGTGTCAACGAAGAACTGCGTGATGTGGTCTATGTCAAGACTGGCGAGAACTTCACGGCTTCAAACAATCATGCCATCGCTGATGAGATAGAAAGGATAAACCGGAAATTCCTCGACCGTGGCGAGAACTATATCCTTGCCGGTCCGGGAAGATGGGGCTCGTCCGACTATTGGCTTGGTGTGCCGGTGAAATGGCCGCACATCAATGCCGCAAAACTCATCGTGGAGGTGGGTCTCGACAATTATCGCGTCGATCCATCGCAAGGCACTCACTTCTTCCAGAACCTCACTTCTCTCGGTGTGGGCTACTTCACGGTCAATCCTTACCGCAACGAAGGCATATTCAGAAAGGACATTCTCGACTCCCTCGAAGCGGTGGAAGAGACCAAATACGTGCGCCACGTGCGCTTTCCGGCTCCACTCCGCCTGATGATGGACGGAATGAAGCAGATGGGAGTGGTAGTTCTCAAGAAATGAAGAATGAAGAGTGAAGAATGAAGAATGGGAAGTTACTTTTTTTCTTCTTTAGTGAAAAGTGAAGAGTGAAAAGTGAAAAATCGCGCTGACGCGGTTGGGAGGCAAATCATAATTCATAATTCTAACCAACCAGAATGAGCCACTGTGTTGCCCGCGTTACCGGGCAATATAACCCCCAAAAACAATGGATAAAAACAAAGGAAAAAAATATCATTATCTGTTTTTCCCTTTGTTTTTATCCATTGATATTTCCATCCCAATAGCCCAAGGCTTCCACCCTGAGTAAATATGAATGAAAAATTGTCGTCCTGAAAAAATTCCCCCTTCCATAAATCCTTATCTGTAATTGTATAATGAATCTCAAATTTCGCGTGGATTATGCGTGGACTTTGGATATTGTTCCACGTATGATCCACGTGCAAACATTATCCGAAAGGTAACCATTGACTGCACAGTTGACTTCCATCAGAGGAGGTCGCTGCTCCAGAAAAGATATTCCTGGAGTCTGTCCAATCAATGATATACCTTGAATACAATCTTTAAACTCTTAAACAAAAATGCTATGCCCATCGGCATTACTTTTTTGAAAGAAATGAAAAAACCTACTACTAACTAACTAACTACTAACAATGCCTGCGCTATGGCAGGTCAAAAAAAATCTGACTACTGTTAATCTATATATAATCTTTTCCCAAAGATTCTTCGGCAAAGGTACTCAGGAAATCCGTATGTGAGTATAAAAAATGTTTCAAATACTATAAAAAATCATTCAATGTAACATTTTTCTAAGTATTTGTATCATTTTTTATGCCTGAAGGCGCCACTCCATAGTATTCCCTGTAACATTTGGTGAAGTAGGATGGCGCTGAAAAACCTATCCGGTACGCCACTTCCGCTATGGAAATAGACTCGTCGGCGAGCAGAATGCGCGCTCTTTTAAGTCTTTCCTCGCGGATAATCTCAACAGGTGTCTTGCCTGTCAAGGTCTTTGTCTTGCGGTAAAGCTGCACTCGCGACATGCCCATCTCCTGTCCGATTTCCTCCACTGAGAGGGTAGGGTCGGAGAGGCGGTAGTCCAGCACTTTGAGGAAGCGATCCATAAATTCGCTCTTGGGCAGTTCACTGTCTGCTGACGTGTATGAGCCGGAGCTGAAATCGGTCGGTTCTTCATCATCCTTCGATGTGGCATCGAGCAGTTGGTCGCGCTGCTCTTCCAGTTCATCCCTCTGCCTTTCCACGATTCCTTTCTCGCAATACAGTTCTTCAGTCTTCTTCTGCAGTTCCTTGTAAAGGTGGTTCTTGGTTCGGTAAGCCTTGATGCTGATGAGCAGCATCAGCCCTACCACGATGATGATGACGATGAAAGATATCAGAAGGGTCGTCTGGGCATTGAGCTTTGAGACGATGTTATCCACTTTCGCATACATCATCTTGATGTTCCGGTCCTGGTTTTCCACCTCTTTATATTGCAGGAGCAGCACTTTCGCATTGTCTCTCGTCACGATGCTGGTCTCCATATCGTTGTATTTCCGGTATGGTTCGCCCTTCAGTATCTTCAGAGCGAGGTCTATCAGTTTGCTAGGGTGTCCAGTTAGATGTTCCGGAAAACAGAAGCTGAAATCACCCGTTAAGTTGTTGATACAACACTCTGAAAT
>CAKQPF010000104.1 GCA_934256705.1 uncultured Prevotella sp. | reverse complement strand
AATTATGCATTATGAATTATGCATTATGAATTATGCATTATGAATTATGCATTATGAATTATGCATTATGAATTATGAATTATGAATTATTATTTAACTCCCCTCTCATCCAAAGCCTTACTGTATTTAGCGGCGTTGGCGAGATGTTCGTTGTATGACTTGGCAAAGTTGTGTGTGCCAGAGAAGTCCTCTTTAGCACACATATAGATGAAGTCATGGTGCACCATATTGAGCACAGCATCGATACCTGCCACGCTTGGAATGCGAATAGGTCCAGGAGGCAATCCCTCATTTCTATAAGTGTTATAAGGACTAACCACATTGAGCAGTTTGGTATAGATTCTTCTCAGTGAGAAATCCTGCAAAGCAAACTTGATAGTAGGGTCTGCCTGGAGAGGCATATTCTGCTTCAGACGATTGTAATACATTCCTGCAATCATAGGCTTCTCAGCATTGTTGGCAGTTTCTTCATCCACTATACTTGCAATGGTGATTACCTCCACCGGTGAGAGATTGAGCTCCTTTGCCTTTGCAGAGCGAGTGCCCTTCCAGAAATCATCACTCTCATTCTTCATCTTGTCAAGAAACTTTTCGAGTGGTATGTTCCAGTACACCTCGTAGGTGTTGGGGATAAACATCGAGATGATGGAGGTGGTGTCGAGCGCATACTTTTCGCATACCTTCGGGTCGCTCAGCGCATCGAGGAAATCCTCCTTGGAAAACATCAGCCTTTCGGCCATTTCCTCCGCCAGACGCTCCTTTGTCCTTACGCTCGGAATGGTCAGTCTGACAGGCTCCTGATGTCCGTTTCGCAGGTTGCGGAACAGGGCAAACGCGCTCATGGAAGGGGTGACAGCGTATTTTCCCGAGCGGATATGGTCTGCATAGTGCAGATGGCGCGCCAATGTGCGTATGGCAGTGCGTCCCTGCTCCGTGGCGATAGTGTCGAGCTTCACGGTCACGGAGTCGAGGTTATCGTCATCGTCGATATAAAGATAGACGGTGTGGTCATGCTTTGAGATACCGGCAAAGAGATAATAAGCCACGATGCCCAGTATGATTACTACGCATCCGATGGCGGAAATGAGGTATCCTTTCTTCTTCTGATTCATTTTTATTGGTGTTGGTTGTGGGTTGTTGGTTGTTGGTTGTTGGTTGGTTTGCTGGCCTGTTCCAGCCAGTTGTCTATCAGTTTTCGGGCTATGGAGAGCTTCTCCGGGATGGTGGGCAGGCGGTGACGGTCAAACCATCCACCTTCTGCCAGTTCCTCCTTCTGCAGTTTTATCTCGCCCGAGACGTAGTCGGCATTGAATCCCACCATCAGTCCGCAGGGATAAGGCCAGGGCTGGGAGGCGAAATATCGCAGATTGGTGATTTCCAGTCCCACTTCCTCATGCACTTCGCGCCTTACAGCCTCCTCCAGGGTCTCGCCGGTCTCCACGAAGCCCGCTACAAGACCATGGAAATTGCTCCTGAAATTGCGTCCTCTCACCAGCAGCACCTCATCCACGCCCTTGTGTATGAGCACTATTACGGCAGTGGCAAGCTGGGGCCATACTTCCTTTCCGCATCCGGTGCAGCGCTTCGAGATGTCTGTCTCCTGTTTCATCGGGGCACCGCATACGCCGCAGAATTTCGTGTTCATGTCCCAATAGAGTATCTCGTGGCATTTGCCGGCTTTCTCATATAGGGGCTTGCTGAGCTTGTAGTACGACTGCCTGAGCGGACACATCTCATGGTCGGCAAGGTCGGTTATGGGATTATCCACCCTGACTGCCTTGACGGTGGTGCCGTCTTCCATCGGAGAGATGTTGTGTATGGCGTTCCATTCCTTCAGCGCCACAGGCGGTTCGTCGCCCTGGGGGATGGTGAATGATCCGTCTGCCGTCTTTTCTATCAGGATATCACTTTTGCAGAATATAAACCAAAGATTCATAATCAGGTTGTTTTTTTTTTTGAAAAGCAGATGGCGCAATGACAATATTGATAATGTCGTCCATCAGCTTTTATGTGTAAAGATAATGTTTGCGCGCACGCATATTACGTGCAAAGGTAATAATAATTATGTAGAAACAGGCAATTTGTGTTGACTTTTTTTAGGTGACGGCGCTGAACTGTGCGCATGATTGCAATTCCAACTCCATGTATGATAGTCCATTGGGCGGTGCCGTTATCCTTTTTCCAAAGCATGATGATTTCTTGTGAAATGATGAAAATCTTCATTTCGTTATCATTTTATGATAATCATTTTATGATAATCGAAATTAAAGCGAACTGTACGGTTGAAACGGTCTGAAGACCCAAAAGCTCATAGCCCAGGGCATCGTCCTGGGTTATAACGACATGAATACACTCGCAAGGGCAAAAGCGTAACTGACTCATTGTGTTGTAATGCTTCTGCCCTTGCGTATTGGGCATTTTCAACCGTACAGTTCGAAATATTTTCGCCAATATAATAAATAACGAAGAAATACTTGCAAAATTGTATGGAAGGCATATTAAGGGGATTGAATGTCATTTATAAGTTATAAAAGCAAAAAAATGAAAGGATTTATCACTTATAAGTGAAACTTTTTGTATATTTGCAGAAAATTTCATTTATGAAAGATAAAAATATGGCAAATATCATTCGTCAATCATATATCGACAAGATAGAAAAGTATCTTGGCAAGGAGACCATCATCGTCTTGGTAGGTCAACGTCGTGTAGGTAAAAGCTGCATGATGAAGATGATTCGTGACCGAAAAATGGCAGATGACGGCAACAATATCATCTATATAGATAAGGAGAAAAGAGAGTTTGACAACATTCAGACCTATCAAGATCTCAATGGATATATCGGAGAGCATTTTTTATCCGATAAACATAATTATATCCTTATCGATGAGATACAAGACATCAAGGAATTTGAACGCTCCATCAGAATTTACCGTACAGAACCCGATACCGACATCATCATCACAGGCAGCAATGCCCGTATGCTTAGCAACGAACTGAGCACACTCATTGGCGGCAGATATAAGGAAATCTATATCCAATCGCTGAACTATAACGAGTTCTTGGAATTTCATCAACTATCAGATAATGACGAAGCACTTGCTCTGTACATCCAGTATGGAGGTTTGCCAGGTCTGGCAAAGATAGGACTGGAAGAGGATGATGCACGTGAATACCAGATGGATATATACCATACCGTCTTGCTTAAAGATGTCATTATGCGCAACCAGATAAGAAACGTACCATTCTTGGAGAACCTGGTGCGTTTCCTCGCAGACAATACTGGTAAACTCATCTCAGCCAACAGTATCGCCAAATATATGAAATCTCAAGGAGAATCCATTGCTTCGGCAGCTATTACCAATTACATTTCCTTCCTTTGCGAAGCATATATCATGCACAAGGTGAACCGCTATGAAATCCACGGCAAACGTATCTTTGAAACCAACGATAAGTTTTATTTCGAAGACAACGGCATCAGAAATGCCATTGCCGGAGGAACACGTGAAGGAGACATTGAGAAAGTGATAGAAAATATCATCTGTCAGCACCTCATACGTTTGGGGTATCAAGTATATGTAGGACAACTGCAAGGTGGAGAAATCGACTTTGTATGCACCAAGCCAGGAGGCGAACGCATATACGTCCAGGCTTCCTATATCATAGCCGACGAAGCTACCAGACAGCGGGAGTTTGGCAATCTCCGCGCCATCAAGGACAACTATCCAAAGTATGTCATCTCCATGACTCCTCTGCTCACAAAGAATGATGATGACGGAATCATGCACATTCACCTTCGCAAGTTCCTGACTGAAGGGGTATAAATGAACCTGCATGCAGTATGACAAGTTCTTCGATTTGTGGCTGAAGAAGTATATGAAGTACGCCCAAATCAGATTTCAAAAATACGGATATTGAAAATCAGGGAGCTACATGACAAACGGCTGCAATGTGGGTTAAATGTATTGGCAACTGGAGCCAGAACCAAAGATTTCATGTTCGGTCTGAAACAGCTGTATCAATTGCTTTTGGTACGGATTTGTCTTCGATAGAAGAAAGTTTCTGTCATTGTTCCTATTTTTATACCACACATCAATCTACATTCCAAGTTGCTTCAGGATAACCATCAAATGCATCATCTATAACATCATCACTATATCCGTTATAGTAACCATACTTTTCTCCCGAAGTTCCATAATCACCCCATTCATTGTAACATTCTGTATTGTTATCAAAACAGGAATCATTTGAAGTAACTTTTTTCTTTTCAAACATTACAGCTGCTTCTTTTGCTGATTTTTGTTTTAACAACACTGCTTGACAACTGCGAAACACCATATCTTTGCCCAAACTATTAGGAAATGATTTTGATGTTTCCAAATCAAACATCGCTAAATAAATTACAGTTAAAAATGCATCTATCCCTACGAGTTCCGGGACAGTCATGCGTCTTTGAATGTCAGAAACATATCTTATTATATCAGGATTATAAACGGCATTCGTTGCATTATATATTTTCATAATCCACGAGAGCATCTGATTACTCAAAGGAGAATCAGAAATAGACTCCAACACATCGAGATAATAATACTTTCCGGCTCTATTCTTTTCACCATTTATGGTAACAAAACGTCTTCCGTACTCATAAGTTATCGAGTTCTGTCCAAAATTGAAAGCCAATTCATTCATAAGCGACATTCTATTAGTTAAATAAATCAATCAGAAAAACTTACGAAGTTCTCTGAAGTCAACCCCAAAGCATTCAGTAACGCCTTGTATATTTGTCCACCCACCTTTGCTCATTTGGAGCTTCCAGCAAGATTATGACACCGCAAAAATAGTAAATATTACCGAGACAACAAAATTTTTATCTTAAAAGTTTCAAAAAACATTGTATTAGGGGACACACTGAAGAAAAAATGGCAAGAATATTAAATTTACTAAGACTGACCTCATTAAGAAAATACTAAAAGAGTTAGGGTTATAATTCTCGCAAAGGATACATCTGAAATATAGGGCAACAGCTCCTGCCACGTCCCTTTCTGAAAGCGTACCACAACAGGACCTCATGTTTTATAAAAGTTTTCGAGAAAGTTGATTTCCCTTCTCTTTCTATTCTTTATGGTGATTGCTTCTGTAGTTGTTTCTATCAGCAACTGCCTTCTTGTCTTGAAAGTAATGGTGCGGAGAATAATGATGTGTGTTGAAGAAAGGAAGCAATTGACAATAGTTCATTAACTGAAGTTTCCCACCCCAAAATAATGGGGTAAAAATAACAGTTTCTCAATAAAAAGTTGTATCTTTGTAATC
>CAKQPF010000103.1 GCA_934256705.1 uncultured Prevotella sp. | reverse complement strand
TTTCAGAGTGTTGTATCAACAACTTAACGGGTGATTTCAGCTTCTGTTTTCCGGAACATCTAACTGGACACCCTAGTAATTTGCTTCCTGATGAAGAACTGCGCCAGCGTCTCGATTCCATCATGAACCTTGATGGAAATGGTATGCATACTGAGTTTTGTTTTGTGATAAAGAGTGTGCTTCAAAGTCTTTTTTCGAACACGGATGATGCTGATTGAACGGATGTGCTTGCCTTGCGACAATGTTTACTTGAGAAGAAGAAGCCGTTAGATCCGTGGTCGGCTGAACCACTGAGTCTATTTTCGAACACGGATGATGCGGATTGAACGGATATGCTTGCCTTGCGGCAATGTTCGACTAAGAAGAATCCGTTAGATCAGATAAATCCGTGTTCGGTCTAACTTCTTTTTTTTTCGAACACGGATGATTTGGGGTACTGTCTTCCAGACAGACGATTTCTTCGGGTTTTATAATCCCGAGACTTCGTCCCGGGTTACTCTCGCTTCGCTCGGTACTGTCTTCCAGACAGGTCATATGTATTCGGGTGATTCGTGTTCAGCCTTACCACTGAGTCTTTTCTCGAACACAGATTGAACGGATGTGTATGCCTTGCGGCAATGATTGCTTGATTTACTTATTCGGTGGATTCGAGTGATTCGTGTTCAGGTTAACCGCAGAGTGTTTTTGAACACGGATGAAACGGATAGTCTTTTAAAAGTTAGCTTCGATACATAATAATCATTAGAGAAATGATAAAGATAATTAAGGCGGTAGAGCCGTATTACTATAAAGGGCAAGTGAACTTCAAGCACAAGCCATACGACGCATGGAAGAGGATGGGAATGCCTGTGGCGGAACCACACTATCCTTGGCGACCTTTCCATCGGCTGGTGTTCAACTGTAGCTTACCCGCTATCAGAACATACAAGTCGGAGGCACGTCTGAGATTCGTGCAGCCATATAGCCTCTATTTCGATACGTGGCCCGACTATATGTTCTATGAGATAATACCTTTCTTCTGGGATGTATGGCCCGAGTATTTTGACATGACCTGCCGATGGCTCAGACGTTATCATGTAAGAACAGCGATATTCACTTCCTCTCAAATGGCAGAGAGAATACAGACCCAGTTTCCGGAGATGAATGTGCTGGCTGTGACCGAAGGCATCGACGTTGCATCATACAGTGAAGGCAAACCACTCGCTGAGAGGGCTATAGACTTCCTGCGCTATGGTAGAGGTATAGAACGAATTGTCGAGTATGACTTGAGCAAACTCCGATGCGCTGGCAGTAATAATAATGGTAAAACAGGCTTTACTCAAGAAGAACTGTTTGATGCCCTTGCTGGGGCTAAAGTGGTGGCGGCTTACCCAAGATCGTGGACTCATCCAGAGCAAGCTGGCGACATTGAGACTCTCACCCAGAGGTATTGGGAGTGTATGCTGTCCCGTTGCGTAATGATAGGTCATGCACCGCAGGAACTCATTAATCTGATAGGATATAATCCAGTCATAGAGATAGACAAGGACAATCCCCAGCAACAGTTGGAGGATGTGCTTGCGCATAACAGCAACTATCAATCTCTGGTGGACCGTAACAGGGAAGCAGCCCTCAAATACGGGGACTGGATGTATAGTATGGATAGGGTAGTGAGGTTTCTCTCGAAGATATATGGGTACATATATATTAAACACCAGAAATCAACTTAGGGTAGATTTTTCACATATGTATCATAATGTCTTTAATCAAATAAAAAATAAGATATTGACATTTTTAAATAAACCAACAATTATGACAAAGGGATTGGTGTTACTTCTTAGAATTGCGATTGCATCATTTCATATTGTTGCTTTCACGTTTTCAGCACATAGAGAAATAATAAAGAAAGATGCAATTAGGAGACGAGAATATAGATTGTATGATTACAACAGCAATTTTATCCCATATCTTTGTCAAGTCTTATGGAGAGATAAAGAATTTAGAAATCAGTTTTATTTTAGATTGAAATCACCATTCGTTTCATTTTTCCTTAATCTAATATTACCCGCTCTAACTGATGTAGATTTGGAAAACTGTCCAAATATTGGAGAAGGCTTTGTTTTGATACATGGTCATGGGACGATTATAAATAGGTTTTCTTCCATTGGAAAGAATTGCACTATCTATCATGGCGTTACAATAGGGAGCATTGGGGGGGGGGCTATCCTCCTACAATAGGTGATAATGTTTTTATTGGTTGTGATGCAAAAGTATTAGGTGATATTAAAATCGGTAATAATGTAAAAATTGGTGCAGGTGCAGTTGTGGTTAAAGATGTTCCAGATAATGTTACGGTCATAGGAGTTCCTGCATATATATTAAAAAAGTAAATGAAATTAGCAATACTTCTAACAGCAACAATTCAAGTACAAGTGGTTCAAGGTAATTTTTCTACAGCAGAACGCTTGGAAATGTATGCCTCTACGCTTCGGTACTATTCGAAAACTATTGGACGAAATTATCCAATTATCTTTCTTGAGAACTCTGGCTATGATTTGTCTGAATTAAAGAAAGAGTTTCATGATTCGCTTGACATCGAATTTATTCAGTTTCAACCCACTGGAGAGCTGCCATTTGACAAATCAAAAGGCAAGAGCTTTAATGAATATATGATGATTGGGGGGGGCGTGAATAATTCACAGAAACTCCTATCATGTACGCATTTCATGAAGATTACAGGACGTTATGCTATGTTGAATATCAATAGCATAATTGCTGAAGTAGAAAAAAGATTGCATGATAAAGCCTTTATGTGTGATGTGAAAGATACTGGACTCTATGAAATGATAGGTTCTAAGAACTTTGGAAGATGGGGGGATTCTCGTTACTGGGTAGCGTCTGTAGATTATTACAAGAATAACATGTTAGATTGCTATTTAGAAATGAATGATAGTAAGTGGGGTATGTGGGCTGAAGATTATATCTTACATATGTCGCGTAGATATAGACAAGACCCTCGCTTTATTTTTAGATTTCACACTCAGGTTATGTTTAATGGCATAACAGGAATGCGAACCTCCGAAGACCTTGCTTCTGGCAAATATAGACAGGATTCAATTTCTCAGAGATTTAAATGGTTAGTAAGACAATGTCTCAGATGGACATTGCCAAACATTTGGTTTTAAAGTTATGAATAAGGAATTTATAAAATGTGACATCAAGAATTTTATCAAGAACAGTATATACAGATTGAGGTGCACGTACCACAGGGCAAAGCATCGAAATGTCTATTACTGTGTGTTTGAGACACATAAGAAGCATGCGGGGCTGGCAGATAGACTAAAGACTGTAATAATACAATATGATTTGGCCAAAGCAAGCGGGTATGAGTTCAAACTGTTTTGGAAGACACCTTTCTGCCTTTCTGAGTATCTGAAACCCAAGACAAACTGGGAATGCTCTCTTGACGATTTGGAGTATTCGCTATTGGATACTAAGATAATCAGTGAAGTCAGTTGGAGACAAAGAAAACTGCTGAAGCCTGGGAAACAATATCACTGTTATAGGTATGCGGGGGGGCAATCTCCAAGAATATTGCCCTTTACCGGTCGGAAATGGGTGGATCTGTTTAATGAGCTTTTTGAGCCGAGCGATAGACTCAGAAAGGCATACAAAACACTTGGAATACCGGAACATTCGTATGTTGCTGTGCATATCAGATTCGTAAATGCATTGGAGAAATTTGAGAATACGTATTTTAACAATCATATTGACTCTGAAGAAAAGCGCAATGAACTGATAGAACGATGCAAGAAAGGCATAATAGATATCGTAGAGGAAAATCCGGATAAGGATGTTTATGTATTCTCAGACAGTAAGGTGTTCCTCGACAGTATAGAAGAATTGCCGGTCAAGGTGCTTGATCATGATGAGGTGTGCCATGTCAGCGAGAACAGTAATTCAGACACCCAACTCAAGTCATTCCTTGACATGTATGTCATATCAAAAGCAAGTGCAGTCTATAGATTCCAGGCTCCAGAGTTGCTGTCACTGTCTGGTTTCTCCAAGGTGGCTTCAAATATTGGCGACATACCTTTCTTCAACAAGAAGGTGTAATGCTGCTTAAAAAAACATAAATATCAATTTTGCTTTGGGAAAAAGGTTCTAAATGTGAATTTATTTTAATAAATTTGCAAGTTGAACAAGTAATCAAACAATATGAGGCATCTGATTATAAGAAATTTTGGCCCGATTTCAGAGGTTGATATCAACCTTAAAAGGGTAAACGTGATAATAGGTCCACAGAGCTCTGGTAAGAGTACTGTGCTGAAAGTTGCGTGCTTTTGTGATTGGATGGAGAGACAAATAGAAATAAGTCAAGACCCAGAACAGTATTGCAATCCATCTTTCTTTGTAAAGAATCTTGTCACATTTCATAAACTTGAAGGATTCATGCAAGAAGAAACCTATATATCATATGCAAATGATGCTCTATCTTTTGAATATGATGCGGCAAAAAAGGATTGCAAGTTCTCTTGGGGACGAGGAAACAAAAGATGGAATTATAAGCGAACAAAGATTGCTTATATCCCGTCGGAAAGAAATCTCGTAGCTGCCATTCCAAACTGGTATCAAGTATCAATGGAGAACAATAACATTTTTGACTTCATGAAAGAATGGGAGTTTGCCAGAAAGACATTTACAAACAAAGAGAAAATCATAGGTCTGCCTTTCGCATACAAATACAATACGACAAACAAGGCTGATAAGATTATTATGCCAAATGGTCAGGAACTAAATCTTACAAATGCGTCAAGCGGTTTGCAGTCTCTGACGCCTTTGTATATCATGATCAAGTACCTGACAGGAGGTTTCTATAAAGAGAAACACATAAAGGTGGAAGACTCCATGTTTCGTGATTACCTTGAACAGATTGTGAATAGGGAATGTGGAGCAATGACTAAAGAAAAGCGACAGAAAATAGTTGATGGCATTATGACTCCTTATCGTACTGATATGTATATTGAGGAGCCAGAAGCGCATATTTTCCCTTCCACTCAGAGGGATTTTGTCTATTCTCTTGTTAGTTTGCTTAATGGCAAGACAAAACACTCATGCGTCATTGCAACCCATAGTCCATATATCATGACCTCATTCAATAATTTGATTCAGGCAGGACTAATTGCAAAAGAATCTGATGAAAAAGCGCATAAAGTCAAAGAGCGATTTACCTATCGTCAACTGCTTAGATATGAAGATGTTGCTGCATTTTCCATGCAAGATGGATATGCGACTTCCATTATGGATGAAGAATATGGATTGATTTCAGCAGATGCTCTCGATGCAGCATCTCAGGAAATTTCAGATGACTTCAACTTCTTGATAAGTATATGAAAAATGTAGAAAGTGCTTGTATTTCCCTTACCAAGGACAGCCTGATTAAGTTTGAAGAGAATAAACGTAAAATAATCTTCCAAAACCCTTCAAGGCGCAGTTATAAAAAGGTAAAGGTTGATGGCTGTGCAATAAAGACTGGGCAGAAATGTGACGACTTACTTGTTTCTCAAGATGAATATGAAGAGCGTTATGTGGAGTTGAAAGGTATTGATGTTATGCACGCAATCGACCAGTTAGAACAAACTATACTGAAAATTGGCGAATTTGATAACAACAGACATTCATATGTTATCTGTACAAATGTAGCACCTGCATATACCACTGCTATACAGAAGAAACAAAAATGCTTTCGGCAGAAATATAAATCAGAACTTCTCATAAAAGAGAAACAATTGACTGTCAGATTATACTGACAGCCAATTATATGATAATATCGCTCCAATGGTACCGTTGTAGCGGTCGGATGATACCGGTACCAAACATCCGCTACACAGTGGGCAAAAGACAATTCTGAGGTGTTAGGTCTGAATTTTAGAAAAGACGAGATTCATTTCGTGGATTGGA
The DNA here is from genome assembly GCA_934256705.1 of uncultured Prevotella sp. GTDB lineage: Bacteria > Bacteroidota > Bacteroidia > Bacteroidales > Bacteroidaceae > Prevotella. The sequence continues at coordinate 292 of CAKQPF010000103.1, read as the reverse complement.
ACAAGTCGGAGAACAGTTTCAGGGATATGCAACTCATGGCAGCATGTAAGTATCAAGTCATAACCAACAGCACTTTTGGCTGGTGGAGTGCATGGATGAATACGTTTGCACAAAAAATCACTTGCAGTCCTGACAGAACCATCAATACTACTCACTATTTCTGATTGGAAAGATATACTGGTAATAAGCGAAACGGCGTGTAACTTAATGAGTTGCTGAGAATATCGCTCCAATGGTACCGTTATAGCGGTCGGATGGTACCGCGCGGAGCGGATGCATGGTACCGCTTATA
>CAKQPF010000102.1 GCA_934256705.1 uncultured Prevotella sp. | reverse complement strand
TTGAGGCATTTGGTAATAACATCGACTAAAGAACGCAATATGGAAATTGCGGAAGTTATTTTTTTAACATTACTTAAGTACTAAAAATTGCATTATCTCGAATAAATAATGTATCTTTGCACCTTGATTGTGGTAACGGAGCGTCCGGAGGATGCCCGTGAAAGGGAATCAGGTGAGAGTCCTGAACTGTTCCTGCAGCTGTAAACCGCATTGTAAGTATCGCCATGGATCCACTGACCATCGTGTCGGGAAGGAGGCAATGCTTGTCGGTAAAGTCAGAAGACCTGCCATTTTCAATCTTCTTTTTCACCGGACACCCAGGAATAGGGTCCGGCATGAACGCAAAAACCAATTATGATGTTAAGAGAAAAGTTACCCTTTCTTGCCTTGATAGGGGCTCTGTCTATGCCTATGGGGATAACTGCGCAGGACAAGGTGCTGCACGATTCCATAGCGGAAGTGACCATCAGAGGCAATGAAAAGGCAAAAGACTACCGCAGCGTTGCGCCTGTCTATACCATTGGCACAAAGGACTTTGAGCGAATGGGACTTGCCGATATGGCGATGGCACTCAGACGCTTGCCCGGCGTCACGCTGCGCGACTACGGCGGAGCGGGCGGAATGAAGACCGTCTCGGTGCGTGGCTTCGGTGCACAGCATACGGGAGTGGTCTATGACGGCGTGGCACTCAGCGACTGCCAGACCGGACATATCGACCTCTCACGCTATTCGCTCGACAATATCAGAAACCTTTCTCTGACCATAGGCGACAATGAGGACATATTCATCCCGGCAAAGAACGCCAGCACGGCAGCCACTCTCTATCTCAACACGCTGAAAATCCCGACAGCAGACCTCGCCTGCCACGTCACGGCACAGATGAAAATGGGGTCGTGGGGAATAGCCAATCCATTCGTGAGGATAGAGAAGAACGTGACGGAGAAATTCGGTTTCAGCCTGGTGGGCGATTATTTCTATGCGGAAAACGACTACCCATACTCCATCAGGAACGTCTCGCAGACGGAACATGCTCGCCGTAACAACAACTGGATGAGCTCTGGTCACGGGGAGATAAACATGATGCTGAAGCCCTCCGACGCCAATATCTTCAGCCTGAAACTGTATTATTACGACAATGACCGCCGGCTTCCGGGCAGCGTCAACTATTATGTCAACGACAGCAAGGAGAAGGAGCACGACCAGAATTTCTTTGCCCAGTTCAATTACAGGCAGAGACTGACCCAAGGCAATAATCCTCTGACACTGGCTTATGTGGCAAAATTCAATTATGCAATGTTGGACTATAAGGACCCTTCCTACAGTGGAGGAATAATGGACCATCAGTATTGGCAACGCGAAGCATATTCTTCTGCCAGCCTGCTCTATGAGGTGGGACAGCATTGGGCTTTCGATTATGCCGTGGATTATTCATTCAACAATCTCACGGGCAGCGACCAGACCATCTATCGCGACCCATTCCGCCACACGGTGCTGCAGAGCCTGACGGCAAAATATGCTTGCGGACGCTTCACTGCCATGGCCCGCGCACTGTATTCACTATATTATAATGGTGCGACAGCAGGCGCTTCTGCCGATGACATAAAGCATCTATCGCCTTCATTCTCGCTGAACTACAGGCTGATGGAAGACGAAGACCTGTACGTAAGGCTGGCTTACAAGGACATATTCCGCTCGCCTTCATTCAATGAGCAGTACTACAAGCACTTCGGCAGTGCGACTCTCGACCCGGAATGCACCCGGCAGATAAACCTCGGAGTGACCTGGAGCCGCCAGTATGGCAACGGATCGGAGTTCGCCATTACGGCGGACGCTTACCGCAACTGGGTGAAGGACAAGATAGTGGCTGTGCCGCAGACCATGTTCATGTGGACAAACGTCAACCTTGGCAAGGTAAGAAGCATCGGAGTGGATGTCACAGGCAATGTGACTCACAGGCTTTCGCAGCACCATCTGATCGCCTTTGCCTGCAACTACACCTATCAGCAGATAGTAAACCGCACAAACAGCGAGTCGCCTTACTATGACCTCCAGGTGGCATACACGCCGGAGCACATGGGCGGAGCGAGCTTGGCATGGGAGAATCCATGGCTCAATCTCACCTTTTCAGCCACAGGCGTAAGCGAGAGATGGGCAAACAATGAGCATTATGACGGCACGAAGATAAAGGGCTACACCGAATGCGGCATCGCTGCATATAAGGATGTGAAGGTGGGAAAGAGCACTCTTTCGCTTCGTTTTGACGTGAAAAACCTCTTCGACAAGCAGTATGAGATAGTGCGCTTCTATCCTATGCCCGGACGGTCTTGGCTTGCCACGGTCAAGATGCAGTTGCCTTAAGGCTTTGCATGACAAATACTTGCAGATGATTTTGATAATAAAAACACAATAACCATAAAATAACAAAAATGAAAAAATTCTTATCCCTTTTCGCCGTAGCGGCTGTAGCAGCCCTCGGCTTCACATCATGCAGCGATGACGACGATGAACCACAGTATGACGTAATCTCATCTTCCAACGGAGTGTACGTTCTCAATGGCGGTAACAAGGGTGCCGGCATCGACGGAAGCATCACTTACCTTGACAACAACTCAAACGCCGTGTCACAGAGAGTCTATCAGACCGTAAACGGAAAGTCGCTCGGCCGTACCGTAAATGACGCTGTGACATACGGTTCAAAGATCTATATCATCGGCACAGGAGAGAATACTATCTTTGTAGCTAATCGTACTTCCATGAAGGAAATCACCACTATCAAGTCGGAAATGGCAGATACAGAGAAAGGAAATGTAGTAGCTGCTCCACGTCACGCAGTGGCTTATCGTGGTCATGTCTATGTTTCTACATATAATAATAAGGTGCTCGACATCGATACTCTTTCACTCAAGGTGGTGAGAACACTCGATTGTGGCAACTATTCTGAAGGTATGACAGTGCAGGATGGTTATCTCTACACCGCAGACTCCGACTATGGCAATGCTGTAGGCAATGCTTCCATCTCAAAAATCAACCTTGCTACTGGCAAGACTGAAATCATCAAGAACGAGAACATCGTGAATGCGGTGGATATAAAGTCTTACAACGGCCGCCTCTTCTATCTCGATTCCGGTTCTTATGACGAAAAATGGAACCAGTCAGGTGAAGGCGTTTACGAGCTTCTCGCTGACGGAACATCCAAGAAGGTCTGCGCCGCTACCGGCATGACAATGGCAAATGGCAAGATATATTCTTTCGATGCACCATACACCAACCCTGCCACTACTCCTACATTCAGCGTATATGACATCGCAACTGGCGAGTCAAAGGCATTCATCGACGGTGCTGACATCGTTAATCCTTGCGCTATCGCCGTGGATGCAAAGACCAATCGCGTGTATATCACTTCAAACAACCTCGTGGATGGCAAGGTAAACTACAAGACTGATGGCTACTGCGTGGTGTATGACCTCAATGGCAGCAAGCTGAACAAGTTCACTACAGGTGTAGGTCCTTCCGCTATCTCTTTCAATTATGATTTCAAGTAAGTCTATATCAGCATATTTCCTGATGACATTGGCAGTGGTGCTATCCCTCGCTTCGTGTGGGGATGGCAGCACTGCTGCTGTTTCCGGCAGGGATGTGGAAATGCGTTATGCCACACTTCTCTCGCTCAAGGAGGCTGACGGCTTCACCGTGGCGGAGATAAAGAATCCTTGGGACTCGACAAAGGTGCTGCATCGCTACATCCTTGTGCCGAAAGACATGGATATGCCGCAGCATCTGCCGGAAGGAGATGTGGTCCGCACTCCTGTCTCCAATATGCTTTGCTATGTGGCAGTGCACGCTTCCCTGTTCAATGAACTTGGAGCTCTCGATGCCATCGGCGCTGTGGGAGATGGGGAATACATGTATATCGACAGACTGCAGGAAAGGCTCAAGAGCGGAAAAGTGAAGGATTTCGGCACGAGCACCGCCATTGCCATCGAGAAAATCATCGACTTCTCGCCTGATGCCGTGGTCATCTCCGCTATGGAGGACAACAACAGCTACGCCAAACTGCTGAAAGTGGGCATTCCTGTGGTGGAGTGTGCCGACTATATGGAGACTGGTCCGCTTCAGCGTGCTGAGTGGATGCGATTCTATGGCAGACTGGTAGGCAAGGGAAAAGAGGCTGACAGCATCTTCCTTGCAGTGGAAAAGGAATACAACTCACTGAAGGAAAAGGTGAAGAAAGTGAAATCCCGCCCTACCGTGCTCGATGGAAAGAAGCTCAACTCCTCATGGTATGTGCCGGGAATCAACAGCACCGTGGGGCAGATGATTACTGATGCCGGAGGCAAATACGTCTTTGAGGACGAGAAATCCAATGGCGCCGTGCCTTACAGTCCGGAGGTGGTGCTCGACCGTGGCGCTGATGCTGACATCTGGATGCTCAAGCATTACAGTGCGAAGCAGCCTACTTACCCCGACCTTGCTGACGAATGGCAGGGCTATGCCAAACTGAAGGCTTTCAAGAAGCATAATGCCTACGTGGTAAACCTGCAGAAAAGTGACTTCTATATGAATACTCCTTACCATCCGGAGGTTCTCCTTCGCGAGTATGTCAATATATTCCACCCTGAACTTGGCGGTAAATATACTGACAACAAATACTTCCGGAAGGTGGAAGAGTGATGGTATTGCAATACTAAATGAGAATAAAACTAATGCTTTTGGCAGCGAGTCTGCCGATTTTGTTTCTGACAAACCTGGCCTTCGGATCCGTAAGCATTCCGCTTGACCAGGTGGCTAACGTATTGTCGGGCGGCAGTTCAGGGAAAGCGAGCTGGGATTTCATCATCCTCCAGTCACGCCTTCCCCAAGCTGTCACGGCAATATTCTGCGGTGCTTCGCTTGCAGTGTCAGGACTGATGCTGCAGACTTACTTCCGCAATCCGCTGGCAGGTCCGTCCGTTCTCGGCATCAGCAACGGTGCTTCACTCGGCGTCGCCATAGTGATGCTGGCTCTCGGCGGCACTTTGGGCGCGGCAGGAGAGATGGGAGCAGGACTCAAGCTGACCGGCAGTCTGATGGTAATCATCGCCGCTTTCGCCGGTGCTGTCATCGTCACCATGCTCTATCTCGTCGTGACAAGATTCATCAAGAGCAATCTCATCATCCTCATCCTCGGCATAATGGTGGGATATATGACGTCTTCCGTCGTGACCCTGCTCAATTTCTTTGCCACAGTGGAGAATGTGCATAGCTTTGTCAGTTGGGGAATGGGCAGTTTCAGCAATGTCACCACCGCCCAGTTGCCTCTGCTATGTGGCACGTCCCTCGTCGGAATCATTATCGCCCTTGCACTGACCAAGTCATTCAATATGCTGCTGTTGGGCGAGAACTATGCCGCAAACCTCGGTGCAAACCTCGGCAGAATACGCAGTATGGTGCTCATATCCACGGGCATTCTCACTGCCGTCACCACGGCATTCTGCGGTCCGGTGTCGTTTATCGGTCTTGCCGTGCCGCATATTGCACGCCTTCTCATCAATTCCGAGGACCATAGAGTGCTGCTCCCAGCCACCCTTATGTCAGGAGCCGCAATCGCAATGCTGTGCAATATCATCAGCGTTCTCCCGCAGCAGATGATCATTCCTCTCAATGCCGTCACCCCATTGTTTGGTGCTCCAGTCATCATCTACATCATATTAAAGAGGAAATAAGTGACGGTGAAAAAATAAATTGGTATGATTTGAGCCTCATATTTTTGAGATATTTTCTTCACTCGAAGAGGGAGTATAGCGGGCTATATGACCGATGAGAGGGAAGAAAATAGCCAAAAAGATGAGGTTGAGAACTAATTGACATGGTACATTTTTTCACTCAAATCGTACCAAGTTATTTTCTTACCGTCACTAAGTAGCGTTTGTTCTACTTATTCCCTCTCTATGTGGCTTGACCATCAAGATTTCATCCGCTCGCCCGCTGATTGCTGTGAGAATATATCTTGCAAACCCTTTCCCCTTTTCGCTCCATCAACACATAACATAGACAGGCAAGGAAGATATAATGCCCACACTTGTTTTTGTATTTTTACGCATTATTCTTCAAAATGATTTGGCATTTAGAATAATAATTGCTACATTTGCACCAGAATCTATATATTCGATAATCCTGAAACGTGAGGAATCATTCTTGACTGTGACGCTATAACTGCTATAAGGAATGGAGATATTGCAATGGAAGAATGCATAAGGGCACTCCATTCCTGTCAAGCTATAATTCATCTATATAACCAAAACAAATGACCCATAAGTCTATCTTTATGTACATACGGCTTACAATGCAAACCGTCGAATTGCTACATTATTTTTTAAAAAAACCTCCAAAAAGTTTGATTTTATCAGATTTTT
>CAKQPF010000101.1 GCA_934256705.1 uncultured Prevotella sp. | reverse complement strand
GCAACTATTCTTGGAGGTGTAACTATTGGAGATGGAGCTGTAGTAGCCGCAGGAGCCGTAGTAACCCAAAATGTTGATGCAAACACTCTAGTTGGAGGTGTACCATGCAAGGTTATTCGCAGATTAATATAGCCTGCACAAAGTATGCTCAAACTTGGAAATTGATAAAATGATCATAATGGAAACAGAAAGAATTTTACTTCGATATTGGCAGGAATCTGATGCAGAGGCGCTCTTCAAGTACGCCTCCGACCCTGATGTGGGACCACGTGCGGGATGGCCAGCGCATAAGTCCGTAGAAGAAAGTCGGGAGATTATCCGGACATTCTTCCATAATGATACGACATGGGCGATTGTCTTGAAAGAGACTGGCGAGGCTATCGGCTGCATCGGCTACTACACCCATGGAACCAGCAACATCTCTATCGGAGAAAACGACTGCGAGGTGGGCTACTGGGTAGGAAAGCCATATTGGAACAAGGGAATCTGCACCGAAGCCTTGAAGCTGATGCTCGACTACTGCATCAACGAGAAGCATTTCGAAAACATCTGGGCTGATCATTTCACCGGCAAACCTGCATCGGGAAAGGTCATGGAGAAATGCGGTTTTTCTGACACCGGAATGCTGAACCAATGCAGCCAACTCGTGGGTGGCGACAAGGATATGGTCAAAGTGTTTAAGTACAACAGATAAAGGACAAATTAAGATGAACATGAATTTTCCAGAAATATACTCGGCAACGGGCATGATGGAGCTGATACAGAAAATCGGCTTCCTCCCTCTCCTTGATAGTGGCATTGAAGGCTTCTCTGCCGAAGACATCGTGGCGGAGGACTGCGGTTACGTAAGACTTCCTGAAGGCGGCTGGGACTGGCCGCTATGGAAATGGAAGGGCGAGATTGTGCAGGAAATGCCGTGTATGTACGGAAAGTTCTTCAACAAGAAGGCTGGATTCATCAGCCAGGAATGGTGGCCGGACTTCTGCAATTACAGAAGAAGCAAGTACCCTCGTCCGGATGAAGACTCGATAGAAGGAGCAGTTCTCAGCACGCTTCAATCTACTGGCAGTCTCATCACAAGAGAACTTCGAGCTGCCTGCGGTTTCACGGGTAAGGGAATGAGAAGCAAGTTTGACGGTTATCTCACCCGACTGGAAATGGCAACTTACATCGTGACCGAAGATTTCATCTATCCTCGCGACAAGCACAATCATGAATATGGTTGGGGTTGGTCGCTGCTCAACACTCCCGAAGACCTCTATGGCAGAGAGTCTTGCCAATGCAACCGCACACCCCAGGAATCTTACCAGAGGATTTTCGAGCATCTGAAAATGATTCTGCCTGATGCTTCGGATAAACAGATCATCAAATTAATAGGATAATCTATGACATCACTTCAAGAAAGACTATTCGCCATGCAGGATAAGCAGTATGCTGCTTTCCAAGCTAAACTGACACCGGGAGTGCCTATGGAGAGTTTCATCGGCATTCGTGTGCCTGTGCTGCGTAAGTTCGCAAAAGGATTTACAAAGGAGGCTGAATGCAAGGATTTTCTTCAGCAGCTTCCTCACGAATACTACGATGAGAATATGCTTCATGGACTTCTCATTTCCGAGGTAAAGGACTACCAGGAATGCATCCGTCTGACAGACAACTTCCTGCCTTTCGTGGACAACTGGGCAGTTTGCGACATTATGTCGCCAAAGGTGTTTGCCAACCACAAGGAGGAGTTAATAGCGAAGGTCAAGACTTGGAGTAAATCGTTACACGTTTACACTTGTCGCTTTGGAATAGAAACCCTTATATCTCATTACTTGGACAAAAACTTCAAGGCAGAATATCTTGAAATTCCTGCATCAGTAAGGAGCGAAGAGTACTACGTAAAAATGATGGTAGCCTGGTTCTTTGCCACTGCCCTTGCCAAGCAATGGGACGCAACGATTCCCTACATCGAGCAAAATCGCCTTGCTCCCTGGACGCACAACAAGACCATCCAGAAGGCCATCGAGAGCTACAGAATCACGTCTGAGCAGAAGGAATATCTGCGGACATTGAAGATGAAATAAAAGGAAAATACGGAAAAGGCGAATAGCTAAACTTTGGAAGAAAAGCCTTTTCATCATCTCTGTACAAAAGAACCACACTTATCAATATTTGTGGTACTTTTGTACAAAAATCAAGAAAACTATTATGACACAAGAAGCTTCTACATATTACGTTTGGATTGGTGGCTCATGTGACTATGGTCATAAAGAGCGAGCTGGTGGTGCTGCCGTTGTGATTGAGCATAACGGCAACATCATCAGCCGTGATGTAATCAGCGACCTGCACACCACGGAGTTCCGCATGATGCTTACTCTCATGATCAAGGTAATGCAGGAAATTCCGGAAGGTTCCGACATCCTCTTCCTGACCAATGCCGCCTATATTCAGAACTTTGACAAGGCTCCAACATCAAAGTCTGCTAATCCGGACTTGATTGTTCAATGCATCGAGGAAAAGAAAAGGCACAACTCCGTCGGAGTCAAGATTGTGCAATATCACAAAAGCCCATTGCTGATAGAAACCCATGACATGGCTACAGAAGCAATGGCTAAGACAAGGAAGGAGTTTCATCAGAAAAATAAATGAATATTTAGGGGCATTTTCCGGTCATTAAGGTCAAGGTCATTAAGGTCATTAAGGATTTCTGGTTATTCAAGATGTCCCCAAGTTGTCCCTCAATGCCCCTCTAGCTTATGAATAAGGTTAAATCATGTTAGCTCTGCAAACAAAATTCATTCATAAAATCACATTTCAGAATATTTTTTGTATTTTTGCAGATATATAGTGCCAACATGGGGGTTGAGCATGAAGAAACTATCATAAACGGAATATAGAATTATGGCATATACAGACAACGATACATACAGACATATTCACTTCGCCGTTATGGCAATAGAGAGTGGAGCACGTAAATTGGGCATTTCCGGAAAGGAGATGCACGACCGCCTGCTGAAACAGGGACTGATTCATCGTAGGCTGATAAAAAGGTATGAAGACCTTCATACACAAAGCCTTGACTGGGTGGCAGACGACATTAGTGAAACTTTATTAAACTGGGAGAAAGAAGTATGATTACACTATATCATGGCTCTTATTTACAAGTTGAAAAACCACTTGTTAAATTAGGAAGAAAGAAGGTGGATTTTGGGCAAGGTTTCTACCTCACCAAATTGCGCCAACAGGCTTCCTCATGGGCAAAGACTATTGCTGAAAGAAAAGGACGCAACGCCCTACCGACATTGTCTATATATTCATTTGATTACGATACGGTAAAGAATAAAGATTATCGCATTAAAATATTCGACAGTTACAATCTTGAATGGCTGGAATATGTAGTAGATTGCCGTAAAGGTGGCACAAAGCAAAACATGTATGACATCGTGGAAGGTGGCGTTGCTAACGATAATGTCATTGATACTGTAGAAGACTACGAGAACCGTGTCATTACAGCCGACCAAGCCTTAGGACAATTGAAATACAAGGCTGTAAATCATCAACTCTGCATATTGAACCAAGAGATTGTCGACAACTATCTGTCGTTTATTTCTTCAGAACAAATAGAAAAGGAGGATTGACTATGAGGGATTCTGTATTATGGCGCAAACAAAGCCGAATAATAATGATGTTGGCAGAAGCTCTGCATATTGATGCAGAAAGGGCTCTCAACTTGTTTTACACTACTAAGGTGTACCAGCAACTGTCTGACCCGAAATATGGCTTACAGCTTATGAGCGATGATTATATTCTTGAAAATCTCATAGAAGAACTGAGGGAAACTCAATAATACAAAAAAATGAATGGTTTATGTAAAAAGTTACGGAGAATATGAATTATCTCCGTAACTTTTTACATTTTCGGCTGATTTATCGGTCTCGTCTGAAATCGTTGCGTCCGTCTCCATGCCACCATGCGCCCAGGAAGGCGAGGATGGCACGGAAAACGACGTAGATAACGATGATGTCAACAAATTCATTCATAAGCTTGATATTTAGCGAGTTATTCAATATATATTCACAACCGGAATGCCCAAACAGTTGGCTTTCTTGAAAGTGTAGTAGGTTCCACCCTTCTCTCTCCCATCATAGAAGGCAATGAGGAGGGACGCATTCTCAACCATGAACTCGTCTCGGTCAAGAAAACATCGGGTGTAATAGTATTCTGAAAGAATGATCACCTCATCTGCAGAAGCCATCAGTCCATCATAAACTACCCTATCACAGGGCTTGAACCTATCTGCCTGACCTCTGAAAGGAATGGCTGCGGTAAGCGTCATTCCCGGGCAGAAAGGTTTCAACGACTGCACAATCTGGGCAGCCATTAAGTCAATGCCGATGGCGAATCCCGAAATAAAATTGCTGATGCCATGCTCGTAAGCTTCGAGGATGGCTTTGGTCAATCGCTCTCTTATGACCTCCTGCTGAGAGAAGTTGTAAAAGCGATGGCCTGTAAAGGCTGCCGAAACAGCCTTGTCAAACTTTGTCATGTTCTTTCTTTTCATTGCTGTACGTATTTGTATGATGTCTTGCCGAGGAAAATGCCGTTTGTAACGTGCGCCCCTACTTGTTCTAATTGTGCGGTGTAGGCACAGAATGAAGTGCCGGTAGTAACCACATCGTCCCAAATGCAGACTATCTTGTTTTTGAAGAAGTTCGCATCCACCTCAATATTATTCTTTTCCTTCAAGCGCTTTGCTCGCTCTTCCTTCTTGACCTTTGTGCCATGAACTGCGGTACGTTCGCCAACAACCTTGACATGGGAAAAGCCGTTGATTGCTCCTGAAAACTTGCAGACAAGTTCAGAAAAGTTCTTGTTGCGTGCCTCGTTACGCTCCTGACTGCTTGCAGGAACGCAAGAGAAGACAACGCTGCGAACCTTACGACCAAACTTCTTGACAAGCATCTTTGCCACGCACTTCGCCACATCAGCATGGTTTCGACCATCCTTGAAATCATAGATAACCTGGCGGTCGAAGAAAGCATCCATACCGATGTTCTTGATACGTACCGGATAATAGCGCAAAAAGCTGCTCAACTCCTTATCCTCCTGTCCCTTGATGTAAACCTGTACCATGTTCATTGCTTTAAGTGTTGTTACTTGGCAGGTAGCAGCCATCAGCCACTACCCACCGAGAAAAATGTTTTCAATCGTAAAGTCTGCTGAGGAAAGACTGCAACTCTCTGTCGAAGATTTCAGAAAGCTGACATGGTTGGAATGGCTTTCTCTGCTCCACTCTGACCTTGCCGAGTCCGAACTTGGTTGCGTCCAGTTCCACACTTGCCATTTCATTGGCAGAAATGTAGCTGTATTCAGTCTCAGCCAGACCTACAACGATGCCAAAGAGCACAAAATCATCATTCTCTCGCTGTCCTTCAAGAATGTACCAGCGAGCGTTGCCGATGAAAAACACTGCGATGCAAACTGCATCCTTCTTCTTGCTATCCTGGGAATAGAGCGGATAGTCCTGCATTGCCTTCTCCAATTCTGGAGTAATCAGGCGGTTGTTGAAATCTTTTGCCATAGTCTCTAAATTTTTTCTCCCTTTCGTTAAGTCCTTTCGGACTTGGGATCGGGAAGCTTTTTCTGCTTTTCAAAGTGCGTACAAGGCAATAAGGCAAGTCTGATGGGAAGAATACTCTTTTGCATGTTTCATGGAAAAGGAAGATTGTTACCGAATCACGACTTGCTATTTGCCAAATACGCGATAACTTTGCAGAAAAAGAATCCCGAAATCCCAAAGACGATACGGAATCAAAGACTTCAGGTTTCAGTAAGAAGAAAATAGTATAACAGGGAATGACTGCAGGGATAAAAAAGCCGGGTGGGAATAGGCCAAGCAAGTATCAACAGTTTAAAAAGCCAGCGTGTTGTTCCTTCGTAAGTCGATAAAATCGGCCTGCGAAAGAACAACACCCTGGCAAACTGTTCATGCTTACTGGACTATGGCGTGGGCGAAGATTATAAAGAAGGAAAGCCGATTGATTTATAAAGGAAAGACAGAATACTTATAAAGAGGAAGACCAGGATATTATAATAGGTGGAAGGGAGGGAAAATGAAGGAGGATGCTGTGAGCCAGTGCCCTTCTCGACGAATGGACATGCAGTAGTGTCAAACTGATTAAGTGGGAATCGCTTGCGTCCCACCTACTCAGTTTGTAAGCTACCGCTTGTCGTTTCGTGGGCACCTTCCGACTGAGGGACTTTGCACTTACGTCATGCTCTGCTGACATAAATGCAAGGTCTATCAGGTGGAACTCCAGTAGCGTCCTTCATGGTGTGGGGCGAAGCATTATCATCTCGTTTATAAAAATGCAAATCTACAAAGGTCTGCTACTCATCATGGTATGAGTGTTTAACCCAAGTTTAACATAGCCAAACCGTTTCTCTTGCAGTATCAGCCAGTTAGCAATTTCAATTTGCGTTACTGT
>CAKQPF010000100.1 GCA_934256705.1 uncultured Prevotella sp. | reverse complement strand
CGCACGTACGGTGGTGTGAGAGGTCGGAAAACGAAAGTAGGAGAAAAACTACTTCGTTTTCCTCCTACTCGATTGCCCAGCGTCCGCCCCTGTGTCCGCCGCATTACCGGCAGATATAAGGTAATAGGGAATAGGTAACAGGGAATAGGAGAATACCTTCGTTCTCTTGCGATAATCCCCCCAAGCAAGGCATCCCAACTGCGTCAGCGCGATTTTTCACTTTTCACTCTTCACTAAGCAAGAATCCGCCCCTGTGTCCGCCCCGTCACCGGCGGATATGAGTATCCTGCCCGCCACCTCTTTTTCCATCCATCATACCCCCTCTTCATTTCGCTTTATTGACGCATATCAAAATAAAGCCAAATATAAGAAAAAAACGAATTAATTATTTGCTGTGTACGCACACAATTTGTACCTTTGCATCAGATTTGAAAAGGATAACAAAAATCTCAAGGTCAGAAAGTGGAGGCGGAAACGCTGAAACTACTGACGGGATTAGCCAAAAGGTAAAAAAATTGTATTAATAACAGGATTAACTATGGTAATAGATTTTGCAACAGGATTAATGCTCTGTTTGGTTGCTGTTTCAACGATATGCGGAATCGTTTCATTGTTGCACAACAACCTGTAAGAGCCAAAAGGTAAAGGATTTTGAAAATAATAGGTTAGTAGTTTAGATTGGTTTTAGTAATTGTATTCAGGAGGTAGATGTGAATCCACCTCCCTTTTTTTTGTCCCAAAAACTGAAAAATATTTAATACCTCACCTTTTTTCACGCTTTATCTATGCTATCAAATTTATTTTTCGTAATTTTGTACTCTGATTACAAATCTCTGTGGCGAAACTCATTGCGTCAGGATAACACCGGCAGACAGGACCACGACCACAGCAATTAGACACCAATACCCCAAGTATCAGACGCTTGATGCCAAGGTATATATCCCAAAACCCATAATAAAACAACACTATCGACAATATGCACAGTATGCCATACGTCACCAAGAACCTGCTTTTAGCAAATGTGGTAATCTTCTTCCTATCGCTCGTGATGCCATCATTGACTTCGTTGATGGGGCTGCATTACTGGCAGGCAAGCCAGTTCCACATCTATCAGTTGGTCACATATATGTTCATGCACGGTGGATGGACACATCTCTTCTTCAATATGTTCGCGCTCTGGATGTTCGGATGCGTCATGGAGAGGACGTGGGGACCCAAGCGTTTCATCATCTATTACCTCGTGTGCGGCATAGGAGCCGGACTCCTGCAGGAGCTGGCACAGTTCGGCAGCGTCTTCCTCGATCTCTCTTCCCAGGGAGCCACCATCGGGCAGATCATCCGCATCAAGACCATAGACCCGGCCGCACCTGAGATGCTCAACGCATGGACCACGGTGGGAGCATCCGGAAGCATCTACGGCATCCTTCTCGCATTCGGCATGACATATCCGGAGGAGAAGATGTTCATTATCCCGATTCCGTTCCCTATCAAGGCGAAATGGTTCGTCATGGGCTATATCGTCATCGAGCTCGTCATGGCTTTCGAAAGCTCAGGCGACGGAGTAGCACACGTGGCACACCTCGGAGGCATGCTCTTCGGATTCTTCCTCATACGCCATTGGCGCTCCACTGCAAGGCGACAGAGCACATTCGCCGGATGGAATACATATCAGGGCACCGCCCAGCGTGACGATTCAGCCACCATACTCGGACGCATACGCAAATGGATGCACCTCGACCGTGAGGACAAAGCCAGTGACGCAAATGCAGGAAAAGGCGGTTTCCACAGCACTTCCACCCACCAGAGCGACTGGGACTATAACGCAAGACGCAAGCAGGAGGAGGCTGAAATCGACGCTATCCTCGACAAGATAAGACGCTCCGGCTATGCCAGTCTCTCGGCTGAGGAGAAGAAAAAACTCTTTGAGGCAAGCAGAAAGTAAATGAAAAGAATAGCTACAAAGACGTTCGCCGTGCTCAACATACTGGTTATCATCGGTATGTTGCTGACTGGTTTTGCAGACATCCTCGACCCGAGGACGTGGGGATTCCTCGCCATCGCAGGCTACGCTTTCCCCTTCCTCGCCCTTCTCAACGTCGTTTTCATCGCAGTATGGATGGTGGTCAGCAAGCGTTGTCTCCTACTTCCATTCGCCGGATTCGTCCTCTGCTACAGTCCGGTGATGAAATTCTGCCCACTCAACCTCGGTCAGGAAGCCCCGGAAGGAAGCCTGAAGGTGATGACTTTCAACACGTGGCAGTTCGGATACTCAGAATATGAAGCCACGGACGAGGAACGTGCAGAGGCAAGACGCGATGTCCTCAATTACATCGCAGAGGCGGATTGCGACATAGTATGCCTCCAGGAATCAGGCATCTCCCCGTGGATGGAGCAGGAATTCGACTCCATCATCAAGCCTGTAATGCCCTACAGGACCAGCTCTGAATGGTGCGGGAACAAGATACTCTTGCTCAGCAAGTTTCCCATCGTAAGGCATGAGATGATAAAATATGAGTCGAAAGGCAATCTGTCTGCCGCTTTCTTCCTCAATGTCAACGGCAAGGAACTCATCGTGGTCAACAATCATCTTGAGACAAACCATTTCTCCACCGAGGAAAAGGAGCACTTTGGCGACGTGGTGAAAGGCGGAGTGAAGAACGGAGGAATAAAGGGCGAGTCAAAATTCGTGGCAAGAAAACTCGTCAACGCAGCCAAGATACGCGCTGCACAGGCTGATGCCATTGCCACATTCATAAGCCTTCACAAGGGAAGAAGCATCATATTGTGCGGTGACTTCAATGACATCCCCCTCTCTTATGCCCACCGCACCATCGCAAAAGACTTGACAGACTGCTATATAGCCACAGCCAAAGGACCCGGTTTCACCTACCATAGGAATGGTATGTATGTGCGCATAGACAACATGATGTGCTCCAGCGACATGACGCCTTTCGATTGTCATATAGACAAGACGTGCAAAAGGTCCGACCATTTCCCTCTGGTAGGATGGATAAAATGGAACAGATGACGGCTGGCAGGGACATCCTGCCAATGCCGCCTTTTTGACAAAACAGACACCTGAACATCACTTTTCTGCCTTTTAACAGTCTTTTTTACAGCACAAATCATCCCTTTTCCACCTTTTTATATGGAAAAAAGTGTATTTTACCCTGTGAAATTTCCGAAATTGAGGAAAAATAATTACCTTTGCACGTTGTATGCGCATATGTAGGGTGTATTGTACCCTGATGGATAGGACCTAAAACCAAGGTTTATATACTAACAACGCTGCTGTCAACATGTGTTTCTTAAGGCAAATAGCCCGCCAACACTCTCAAGCGGTCGCCACCGTATCGGGCGCATCATCGCCAATATTCCCAAGCGGTCGCCACTGTGTCGGGCGCGTTACCGCCCGATAGAAGGGAAAGGAAAGAAGCAAGAATCCCAACGGCGCAAGCCATTCTTCGTTCTTCATTCTTCATTCTTCATTTAAGAAGAGCCACTGTGTCGGGCGCGTTACCGCCCGATAGAAATAGAAAAAACAAAAAACAAAATAAATAAAAAAAACTAATCAAAAAAATGCAAAACAAAGGAATTGTAATTGTAACCGCCATCCTTTTGACGCTTGCAAGCATCTTCTACCTGTCATTCTCCGTAGCTACAAGCTACTATGACAGCCAGGCTGCCAAGATTGAGGATCCTATTGCCCAGCAGGACTACAAGGATTCTGTTAAGTATCTCGGCATCTACTCTTACAAGAACTGCTTGGAGACTCAGATCGGACTCGGTCTTGACCTTAAAGGCGGTATGAATGTAATCCTCGAAATCAGCGTTCCTGACGTTATCGAAGTGCTCGCAGACCACAAGTCTGACGCTGCTTTCGTAAAGTCTATGGAAGAGGCTAAGAAGGAAGAGGAGACAAGTCAGAGTGATTTCATCTCGCTCTTCGTGAAAGCTTATCAGAAGAACGCACCGGGACATCGTCTCGCTGAAATCTTCGCTACACAGCAGCTCAAGGGCAAGGTTAGCACACAGAGCACCGACAAGCAGGTTATCTCTGTACTCCGCAGCGAGGTGCAGTCTGCCATCGACAACTCTTTCAATGTCGTTCGCAACCGTATCGACAAGTTCGGCGTAGTACAGCCTAACATCCAGAAGCTCGAAGGACAGGACGGACGTATCATGGTTGAAATGCCTGGTATCCGTGAGCCGGAGCGAGTACGTAAGCTCCTCCAGGGTTCTGCTAACCTCGAATTCTGGGAGACATACAATTCTCAGGAAATCGTTCCTTACCTCTCACAGCTCGACCAGCTCGCTGCCAATGCAGGTTCTGAGAAGGCTGACACTGCAAAGGCTGAGGTTGCTGACAGCGCAAAGACTGAAGTTGCTGCCGCTGAGAAGACTGAGGCACAGCCTAAGTTCGAACTCAAGAAGGAAGACAATAAGGCTGCTGTTGCCAAGGCTAACGATGCCAAGAGCGAGCTCGCCAAGAAGCAGCATCCGCTCTTCTCTGTATTCCAGCCTGTTGGTGGTTCTGCTTACAGCCTCGTAGGTTACGCTCACGTTCGTGACACCGCTGCTGTCAATGCCATCATCTACAGCGACGAGGCCAAGAAGGTGCTCCCTTCTGACGTCAAGCTCCTCTGGGGTGCTAAGCCAATGTCTGAGGAAAACAAGAACATCTATGAGCTTTATGCCCTCAAGGTGACATCCAGCAACGGTCGCGCTCCGCTCGAAGGTGACGTTATCGTTGACGCAAAGGATGAATTCGACCACACCACTGGCCGTCCTTGCGTAAGCATGTCAATGAATACAGAAGGTGCTCGCCTCTGGGCAGCCCTCACAAAGGCTAACGCTGGCAAGGCTATCGCCATCGTTCTCGACAATACTGTTTACTCCGCTCCTATGGTTCACGGCGAAATCGCTGGCGGTAACTCACAGATTACCGGTAACTTCACCATCGAAGATACCAAGGACCTCGCCAACACATTGAAGTCAGGTCGTATGCCTGCTCCTGCTCGTATCGTTCAGGAAGAGGTCGTAGGTCCTACTCTCGGTGCCCAGTCCATCCAGCAGGGTATGTGGTCATTCGGCATCGCTTTCGTCCTCCTCTGCCTCTACATGATCTACATGTACGGTGCTATCCCAGGTCTCATGGCTGATGCTGCCCTCGTGGTCAACTTCTTCTTCACCCTCGGTATTCTCGCATCGTTCCAGTCCGCTCTGACAATGCCTGGTATCGCCGGTATTGTGCTGACACTCGGTACCGCCGTCGATGCTAACGTGCTCATATATGAACGTATCAAGGAGGAACTTCGTCGTGGTCTCGGCATGAAGCAGGCTCTTGCAGCAGGTTATAGCAATGCTTTCTCCGCTATCTTCGACTCAAACCTCACATCCCTCATCACAGGTATCATCCTCCTTACCATCGGTACTGGTCCTATCAAGGGCTTCGCTACCACTTGGATCATCGGTCTCGTATGCTCATTCTTCACTGCCGTATTCCTTACTCGTATCGTTTATGAGAACCGTATGGCAAAGGACAAGTGGCTCAACCTCAGCTTCGGACGTTCTATTCTCCAGAATACCAAGTTCAAGTTCATGTCTTCTTACAAGAAGAGCTACACCATCTATGGCATCGCTATCGTGGCATTCATCGCTTGCTTCGCTGTTCGTGGACTCTCACAGTCCATCGACTTCACTGGCGGTCGCAACTATGTAGTGACTTTCGAAACTCCTGTAGAGCCAGAGCAGGTTCGTCCTATCCTCGCTGAAGAGTTCGCTGGTTCCAACACCAACGCTATCGCTATCGGTACTGACGGCAAGACCATCCGTGTATCTACCAACTACAAGATTGAGTCTAACAGCGCTACCATCGACGACGAGTGCGAGACAAAACTCTACAACTGCCTCAAGAAGGCTGGATTCGTAAAGCAGGAAAGCGTTGACGCATTCAAGAACCCTGACGTTCGCGAAGGCGGTTCCATCATTTCTTCTACTAAGGTAGGTCCTTCTGTAGCTAAGGATATCACATATGGAGCCATCATCTCCGTGTTGGTTGCCCTCATCGCAATCTTCATCTATATCCTTGTGCGCTTCCGCAACGTAGCCTTCTCTGTAGGCTCTATCGTTGCCCTCGCCGTAGATACAGTAGTCGTTATCGGCTTCTACTCTGCTCTCTATGACCTCGTGCCTTGGAGTCTTGAGATCGACCAGACCTTCATCGGTGCTATTCTTACTGTGATCGGTTACTCTATCAACGATAAGGTGGTAGTATTCGACCGTATCCGTGAGAACCTCGGTCTCCACAAGAAGCAGGATTATCAGATCACATTCAATGATTCTGTCAACCAGACTCTGGCTCGTACCATCAATACATCCGTTTCCACATTGCTCGTGCTGCTCTGTATCTTCATCCTCGGTGGTGATTCCATCCGCAGCTTCTCATTCGCTATGATTCTCGGTGTATTCTTCGGTACTCTGTCTTCTATCTTCATTGCTGCTCCTACAGCATATCTCACCCTCGGTCGTAAGATCAAGGAGAATGAGACTCAGGAGTAATCCAATGAACTAACGACATCAATAAAAATCAAAGAAAAAAGCAGTAGCCCCTCCGGCTGCTGCTTTTTTCGTTTTCATATCACCATCCTCTCCATTCTCTCCCTCGTTCTTCTCATTATCATCTCCATCATCCCTCTCTCTTCCTCCCTTTTGTTTTCCCTATTATATATAATGTATGTGTATCCATGCGAGTGCTCCCTCTGCGTCAGCGCGATTTCCCCCCTTTCCCTCTTCCCTTTTATCGAAGCGGAGTCCGCCACTGTGTCGGGCGCGTTAC
>CAKQPF010000099.1 GCA_934256705.1 uncultured Prevotella sp. | reverse complement strand
ATTTCAGAGTGTTGTATCAACAACTTAACGGGTGATTTCAGCTTCTGTTTTCCGGAACATCTAACTGGACACCCTACTTAACAATTCATGCTACAAACCATGTGGGGTAGCCTTACAAGGCTCACTCTTTTCCACTATGGTTTGTAGTTTTTTTAATTATAGGCAGGTGGTCAGAATCATCTTGACCAACTACCTATGCCGTAAAACTTTTCATTTAACCTACATTTCATTCTTCCTACTATCCGCTTTTCATCATCTACATTCCAACTATAAAAGGCAAAGGCATAATCGGGAAGAAAGACTTGAAGAACCTAAAACAATATGAAAGAAACATTCGAAGACATCCTAACTTCCACGCTTGAAGAATTGGAGAAGAATCCCAATATGAATATCGAGGATTTGATGAATAGCCAGACCAGCAAATATAACGTATCAGAAGAAGCGAAGGAATCGCTCGCTGAAACATTTGCATGTCTGGATAAGTTTGCAGAAAAGAGCGAATCACTTGACGAGGCACGCAAGGCTGGACTGACACGCGGTCAATGGATGGTGAGCGAGATTGAGCAAATGACGAAAGACTGCAGTCAAGACGAGAAAGATGCTGTCGCCACCGCCATCGTGACATCCATCGAGCAGCATACCGATAAGGAAATGGAAGAAGCCAACAACGAAAATGAATAAGCCATGGAAAATGTAAGATTTGACAACGAGAACTACGGTGACTTCGTGAAAAGGACCAACTCTGCAATAAGCAAGATGACTGCATTGCAGACACTGATGAGTGGCAAAGAACTGTCAAGCGAAGAGGTTCCTCTGATAAAGGAATTCAAGATAGTAAATGATTACCTTGAATCCCCTTTAGGAGACAAGAATGAAACAATGATGAAGAAAGCCTTTGCCATTGCCATAATCATAGCAAATGACAAAGGCAAGCTGCCTTTCCCGGTAACGTCACCAGAGCAGATAGCGGCTACAGTGGATGAAGGCTTGACTCGCATGAAGACTGCTTATCTGATAGCTACAGGAGAAATCGATACCGATCAGGCTATTGAAATCCTTGTGGATAGAGCCGCAGCAAGAGCTATAGCCTTTGCTGATAGAGCGATAGAGATAGGTGTACCGCTTCTGGCAGATACGCTCTGCAAGGTTATGAGCAAACATCATGCAACTGCTTCTTTAATTCCGCTGGTCAAGGTCGCTGAGAAATATGTAACTCCAATGGCTAAGACCGCTGTCCAAAAAGGAATAAAAGCAACGGCGGAAAGGACAAAGTCATTCTTAAAGAAGACTGTAAAAGAAGGTAAAAAAGTGGTGGAAAAAATATTTTCATGGTTAAAGGCATAGTATGAAGTTAATACCTAAAGCGCGCCCTGTGCGCATTCGCATAATGTCAGGCGGAATGGAGCATTCCAATTTGAAATCCCTGAAAGATCATTTTTCCATCAAAGATGTTATGGAAAGCATCCCCAATGGCAGTATGGTTCGCTGGCTGAAACAATGCGGTGAAGAAGAAAAAGCCGAATCTATAGAGTCTACATATGGAAAAGGCGCAATAGAAGTAATGAAAGCCATTTTCCCGGAATTGAGAAAGATGAAGTCAAATGTAGATATAGTGATACATCTGTATAAAAGTGGACAAAAAGATGATGCTATATATCTGTTTGACGAATATTGGGAGAAAGATGCAGATATTGCATTTATATATGCCAAAGAACGTGCAAAGGATATCGATGACTTCAAATCTTTTAATGTCACTAAAGATATTTTAGAGTCTGCTATTCGGAGAGGAAATCGTCAGGCAAAGGAATATAAGGAAAGTGATTTTTGGATAGATAGAGAGTATAGATTTAGTGTCAGTAATTCTGAAGTTAACATTCAGAAGATGAAGAATGTTGTCTTGAACATATTCGATGGAAACGGCGTCTCGTTGAAAAAAATTAAATAACAAGGAAAAAAACATTGTCAAATTCGCAGAATTCTGTAAGGAAATATCTCGAAAAATAATGAGATATTCATATAACGAATCCATAATGTGGGACGTTGTACAATTCCAAAAGAGTCAAGAGAAAATCAACAATCCACTTATCCCTGAAATCAAATTGTTACAGGTGATGCTCAATGAATGTCACCAAAAAGATGGTTGGAAATTATTGCGCTCCATTGAACCTGAGACACCTGTAATAAAACTATACAAGAAGCAATACTACATCTTGCGGAACAAGAGCTTACGTGAGAACTACAGGTTCGTTCTCGAACATCTCTTTGATGAATACTAATAACCCATTAACATGATTCTCAAACAAATATGAGCACAAAAGTTAATCTGGATATTCAGAAGATGATAGATGTCAACACACCTATCATTTATATAAAAGACTATGACTTCGTACGTGTAGATGATGCAATAAGTCAAGTGGTAAGTGGTTGCAGAATCTTGGAATGGAACCCAATAACGGGAGTCACCAACTTCTCCACGAAAGAAGCTCAGTCTAAAGAAGTTGAGCTTTCAAAATTTCTGAGGGGACTCTATCTCGATGAGTTTTACGAGAAAGACCGTTACATCATCCTGCGAGACATCCAGGACATCATTGATGAAAAAGAGATAAAGTGCGTATTGCAACTCATGGCTCTGAGAAGGCTCTACGACCCGAAATACAACACCACAGTATTCATCGTATCAAGCATTCTGGAAGTGCCTGCCGAACTGAAACCGTTTGTCTCTTATCTGGACATAGGCTATCCTGATGATGACGAGATAAACAGACTCATAGACGAGCACGTGGAAGTCAATGGATATAAAGAAAACTTCAAGGACGAAGACCGCAAGAAACTGTTGCCTTCGCTCAAGGGACTGACGGCATTCGAAATAGACCGTATGCTGGACATGGCAATGTCGAGCAAGGGCACATTGAGTGCAGAAGACCGCGAGATGATAAACCGCCACAAAAAGCAGATGGTAAAGAACTCTGGCTTGCTGGAACTCATTGATACACCTGAAAGTCTTGACAGCATAGGCGGACTTGAGGTACTTAAAGACTACCTGAAAGTCAAGGCTAAGGTGCTCCAGCATCTTCCTGAGGCACAGGAAGCGCACGTTACCATACCTAAAGGCGTGTTTATCATCGGTATGCCGGGATGCGGAAAGTCACTGTGCGCGAAAGCCTCAGCCGCCTTGTTCCAATCTCCGTTGCTGAAGATGGATATGGGCAGCATGATGGGAAAGTATATGGGCGAAAGCGAAGCAAACCTTCGTCAAGCCATAAAGATTGCCGAAGCTGCTGCACCATGCGTGCTGTGGATTGACGAGATAGAAAAAGCATTCTCGGGAGTGGGTGGAAGAAACAATGACATCATGACGCGAATGTTCGGTTACTTCCTCTCGTGGATGCAGGACAAGACAAGCTGCGTGTATGTCATTGCGACAGCCAACAATGCCGACAATCTCCCTCCCGAACTGAAGCGTAAGGGACGTTTTGACGAGATATTCTGTGTAAACCTGCCGAACAAAGAAGAGCGCAAAGCCATCTTCCAAGTTCATCTGAGCAAACGAGGACACGGGAATTTGCAGATAGACACTCCCCTACTCAATGCCACAAACGGCTTCAACGGCGCTGACATCGAGTCTGTGGTAAATGAAGCCGTGGAAGATGTATTCGTCAAGAATCTGGAAAGCGGGAAAAACGTCTCCCTCACATCATCCATCCTTCTCGAAAAAGCCAAATCCACCATCAGCATTTCCAAGTCGTGCAAGAAGCAGATAGAGGACATGAAGAAAGCTTTTGCGGAAAGCAATTTCAAGGATGCGTCGAAACAATAGGAGTCCAGACTCGTATTTCGCAAATTGTCATCAGCAAACTTCCAGACTCGTCTTTCGCAGATTGTCATCCCCTAACTCATTCCACAGAAATGATTAGTCTTATGGTCAGACGATGGCTTTCAACTGAAGGAAAACCATAATTTTAACATTAAATGCACCATGGAAAGTGCATATCAGACGCATATATGCACTTTCCATGGTGCAAATTCATGGATTTTATCTCAAACTTGCAACATTTCAAGGGGATTTTCTAACTGTACGGTTGAAACGGACTTCGCACCAGTGACAGTCGGTTCAGGGCGTATTGGGTAATTTCAATCGTACAGTACGATCAAATTCCTTATCCTCTCACTTCCACCTCCTTGACGAAAGGCTTGTCGAAACCTTCGACATGGAAGATTACTTTGGCTTTTCCTGTCTGCATAGTGGATTGCAGACGCACGAATCCTTCACCGAAGTAAGTTGGCAGTTCGGTGGTGCGCCATGAGTCTTTCCTGCGCATATCGCCGGTCTCCACGCCCAAGAGACGCACCGGACCTTCCACTTCCACTCGGAATTTCTTAGGTTGCATCTGCTGGATGCGTCCTTCCTTATCCACGAGAGTGAGGCGGATATGCGCCACTGTGCCACACTCCATCGGCACTTTTCGGCTTCCCTTGCCACTGACATTGCCCTTTGGCAAAGCCACTTTCTCCGAGTAATCTGGCTTCACGGCAGAGAGAACCGTGCGGTCAGCATCCAGTCTGACATCCGCCACCGGACCATGATTGACAAGCGAATCCCTCATCACTTCCTTGCCTCCCTTGTATCCCACTGCCAGGACCTTGCCGGCACGTGCAGGAAGCTGCACCTTGATGCAATGGTCGGTGTAGTCTGCAGTCCTGCGAGGCTTCAAAGGCAACTGCGGATTGCTCCACATAGGGAAGAAGAACTGCACAGAGTCACAAGTGGTGTAGCATCTTATTTCCACACATCTGGAGTCGGTGTAAGGCAAATCCCATGTGTCTGCCATCGGAGGATATTGCCAATGGTCGGTACCCATAGCCTGATCGAAGCAGTTGTCACGCACCACAAGCTTCAGATAGTCCTGCTCCGGTTTCCACGCCGGATGATAGTAAGCGGCTTGCGGACGCTCCTTCAGGGTCATGTCGAAAGGACAGGAGCACCATCCCTTTGCAGGCCAAGGCGATGACTCCCCGAGATAATCCACGCCAGCCCAGACGAACGAACCGGCGATGAAATCATTCTCCTCAACGAAATGCCACGGATTGTTTTCCACGAAATCACGCACCAGTTCCTCACGAAGTCCGGAATAATAGACGAATGCTTCGCTCACGAACATCTTGCGGTCAGGGAATCGCTTATGGTCGGCTATCATTCTCGGCTCCAGATAATTGTAGCCCACGAGGTCGGCAACGTCCGCTATCTTGTCTTCAAAGCCCTGTTGGCACGCCAGCATGGTAGGGCGGGTCGGGTCAAGGCGCTTCACTATGGCATTCAATTCCTTGGCTCTATTGACGCCTTCATCGTCCTTGTTCCATGCTTCATGCACCTCATTGCCTATGCTCCACACGATTACGGAAGGATGGTTGCGGTCTCTAAGCACCATGTCTGCAATGTCCTGACGGGCATTTTCTTCATAGAAAGGGGCATAATAACCTGACTTCCACTTGTCGAATGCCTCATCGAGCACCAGGAGTCCGAGCGTGTCGCAGATGGTAAGAAACTCCGGTGACGGAGGATTATGCGAGCATCTGATGGCATTGCATCCTATCTCCTTCATCGCTTTCAGTCGGCGTTCCCACACTTCATCCGGCACGGCAACGCCCAGACTGCCAGCATCCTGATGGAGACACATGCCCTTCAGTTTCATATTCTTGCCGTTGAGATAGAATCCTGTATTGGCTTCAAAGCGGATATCACGAAAGCCAAAGCTTGTCTCCACTTCGTCAACGAGTCTTCCTCTGCTATCCTTCACCTGGGTAAGGAGAGTATAGAGTGTCGGAGCATCACAGCTCCAAAGCTCTGGACTCTTCACCGAAAGAGTGGCAACCGACTGACAGCCTGCGCTGTTGGCTTTCACAGCAACGGCAGATGCCACTTTTTTTCCATATCTGTCAAAGATGAAGTGCGACACTCTACATCCGGTATCGCCTTCCACCTCAGTCTCCACCTTTACAGTTCCATCTGTCTTTGACGTTATGAAAATGCCATGTTCCTTGACGTGGACAGCATTATTCAGCTGCAACCAGACGTGGCGATAGATGCCTGAACCTGTGTACCAGCGGGATTGCTCCTCCCTATCCACATGCACTACGAGGCGATTTCCACCCACTTTATTTATATATGGAGTTATATTATATGAGAAACCTGTATATCCATACAAGTGATGTCCCAAGCGATGACCGTTGAGCCACACCGTAGCACGATGATAGACTCCATCGAAATGGATGCTGAGCTGATTGCCCTGTGTCAGCATTTTTCGGTATTCGGCAGGGATAACGAAGTCCTTGGCATATACGCCTTGACCGCCATGAAGGTATCCCGCAGAACCTCCCACCTTAGGATCAAATGGCAATTCGATGCTCCAATCATGCGGAATAGTGACTTTACGGAAGTCTTTGTCAGCGTATATCTGGGCAGAATGCGAAGTCGTTATCTCGCTTGCAGTCACCTGAGCCTGTTCTGGTTCGGTATCATCTGTGACCTTTGTCTTTTTCGCAACCGATGAAGAGGCTGAAATATTAGGGTTTTCGATGCCGAGTGTGTTGAGCACTTTCGTTGCTTCTGCATGGTTGGCACATAGTCTGAAGGTCCATCCTTGGTCGAAAGTACACTGTATTCGTTTTTTGTTAGTTGCGTTTATTCCCAGACATAGACTTGCCATTAGGAATGATAGGATTACGATTCTTTTTGTCATTGGTGATATAGTGGTTAGTTATTTAGGTGCAAATTTATATAAAATTTTCGAATTATAAGCCAGTAAAATAAAAAACTTGAATGATTTCCCTCGAATTGTGCGA
>CAKQPF010000098.1 GCA_934256705.1 uncultured Prevotella sp. | reverse complement strand
CAAGAACTGGGTTACGGAACGGACCAAAACACTCAAGAATGTGAGCTGAAATTGGTACAACGAACTGGACACCCTACTTATTTGACTCCTTTGAGCAAAAAGGAAACGATTGCCTATCAACTGTCAGAACTTGCATTGTCTTACTACACAAAATACAAAATATGCGATTCGTTCACACTGAAATGCACGACAAAAGCGTTAGAATACTATAAAATGAATCCGAATGCTATTATCATCAAAGCAAGATCCTTGGAATCACAACTGATGAATCATCTAAATCATAACGGAGGCTTCAGAGATTCCTTTACAGACAAGCTTGATAGAGAGCTGTCGCAATGTTCCATAGACCTAAGGAATACCCACTGGACTCAAGAAACTGAGGAGTTGCATCGTAAGTGGAATAAGACAAAGGAAGAAATAGACAGTATAAAACAAAACGTTATAATCATAAAATAGAACAATATGAGAAGAATTAAAAGAATTATAGTAATACTTGCTCTGTTAATCATTGCAATCAGTACAAACGCATGGCCTTGGATTTCACCTTATGCCTATAGCTTCAACAATCCAGTAAAGTTTATTGATCCTGATGGAGAAAGGCCCAAGGCTTCTGAAGCTGCACTGATGGCTGCGTATGTCTATGGAGGAAATGTTAGAAAATATAGAGAACAATTGAAATCTGCAGGTTGGAAAATATCCTCCTTTCCAACGTCTATAAAGATGAACTATAGCCGTTTTTACCAAAATGGTTTGGAGTCAGTATTGTTTCAACGCACAGTAGGTGGTACCACAGAATATGCCTATGTTTATGCAGGCACAAACTCTTTTGAAGATGTTGTTGAAGATATAGCGCAACTTGCAGGGGTCGCCCTACAGTATAATGCTGCTATAAAAAACGCAAAAACATTGTCCAATGAGTTGGGCGATAAGGAACTGACATTTGTTGGACATTCCCTTGGTGGTGGAGAGGCTATCGCTTCAAGTATGGCTACAGGAAGAGCGGCAATAACTTTTAATCCTGCAGCCGTTAGTGGGTTGACTATGCAATTTGATGGTCTAAACAAAACTCCTGACGTTGTGAATTATCGTGCAATAGGAACTAAAATCGGTTTTGGGAATATAAGAATCGGTGGAGATATACTGAATAATCTTCAAGAAAAGATAGGTCTATCTCTACCAGGAAAGACGATAGGAATTCCAACGGGGATGAAACCGACTCACACTATAGATGTTTTCCTGAAACATAAACTTCCTGAACCATGAAAAAGATGTTGAAATGGTCGCTCTGCATTCTTTTCATTATATGTTTTGTCAACACTTGCGTTTATCATCGAATTACGCATATGAGTGACGACGAACTGGAATGGATATCAAATAGGCATGAAGGTGAAAGGATGTTTTTTAAATCACAATATGCGGATATAGACACTCTCACAGTATTGGAGGTTTGTATTCGTAATAACTTAAATCCCATTAATTTTGGACACTACAATACAAGTAATAAAGAATATACTGCTCATGCTCAAGTACGATATGGATTTAAGAATCGCAGAGATGGGGGTATAATGGAAATATGGAAATTGTTCAATGATAAACCAATTTGTTTCTCTTCTGTATTCTTAGATAGTAACTGGTTGAATGAAGTGCAATTGAAAACATCGTGCCTCAAAATAAATGGGGTCATAATCAATGATATTATATTGTTCCGAACGACTAATAAACACACCAATAATTTACTTGTGAGCTATGCTTGGAGTAAGAAGTATGGACTTGTTCAGTATACTTTTCAAGATGGAACCATCTTTACAAGGATAGATATAGAAAACCACTAACAAAAGATTTCCAGACAGCCTGTGCATATCTATCAACGGAACATCAATTGAATAGGTTCTTACTTACATATATCCCTTAGCTCCAGCAATTTTGCCGTATATAAAATCGACAGGCACCTTATATTCCAAAGACTTACGGTCATCAATATCGTCAGGGTGTCATGAAGTTAAGCGATTCTTGATAGAGAACTGTCGCAATGTTCCATAGACCTAAGGAATACCCACTGGACTCAAGAAACTGAGGAGTTGCATCGTAAGTGGAATAAGACAAAGGAAGAAATAGACAGTTTAAAACAAAACGTTATAATCATAAAATAAAACAATATGAGAAGAATTAAAAGAATTATAGTAATACTTGCTTTGTTAATCATTGCAATCAGTGCAAAAGCATGGCCTTGGCTTTCACCTTATGCCTATTGTATGAACAATCCGGTAAAGTTTATTGATCCGGATGGAAAAAAAGTTGTTCTTGTATATTACAGCAATAACAATCGTCTAAACACATTAACTGTTAACGGTCCTGGTATTTACCAACATTCAAGAAGTCAATTTGTCAGCGATTTCTTCAAAGCCTATAACTATAATGTAAAGAATGGCGGAGGTGAGTTTATGAAGCAAGCTGTAAATGATCAAAAGCACACCTATTATTTGTATGATGCAACAGACAGCAGATTAGTAGAAAGTCAGGAAACCGAGTTTAATCCTCAAAATGGAAAATCAATAATAACATGGGAGTCTCGTGTGGGATTGAGAACCACAGAAGGAGGACATCAATCTCCTGCTACCCGATTAGAACATGAATTTTATCATGCAGTTGATAATATGAATTCGCCTTCTGACAGGAGAAAAAATCTACTCCTGATGGAACTCCTTATGAAAGCCAAGAAGAAAAAGAAGCAATAAATGCAGAAAATAGAACGGCTATTAGAAATGGGGAAGATATGAGAAAAAATCATTACGGCACCACTTATGAAACAGTTAGTCCAACATCTACTAGGAGGAAATAATAGATTGCGTACATGCAATTTATGGTTGATCTTTTGTTTATTGTATCTACTAACGTCATGCCATGAGACTGGTGAGATAATACTTTATTATAAAATCGGATATGTTGCATCTCCAATTTCAAAATCGTTTGAGAGTTTTGAAAACGAAATGTCTGACCATCCGATAGATACAGTTATATATGTTAGGAGTGAAGATTTCCATAGATATCGTGATGTATTAAATAGTATGAAATTCGATAAAGGCAATACTGATAATATTCATGATTATTATATAGGCATCAAATGTGAAGGCGTAAGTATAGCAATAGAGCAGCCCATACCTGATTCTTTAAATGAAGGGATAATAGCGTACACGATGCAAAAGCATTACGGAAAAATCAAAGATGAGGATTTGTATGACCTACTTTGTTCGGCAAGGTATTTTGATTTCTTTACAGAAGAGGAGTTAGCGGAACACCCATTGATGAGAAAATACCAAGTTCCTTCGGATTATAAATACTTTTGGAGTAGTGACGTAAATGATATACCTCTACCACTAAAGTCTAGATACAAGGTTATTATAAAAGCGGACTGAGAATTCCTCCTAATCTACTGAATACTCAACAAAGAAGCAGTACAAAAGTCGGCTACAATCAGTGGACTCCCTTCCAATGGACAGTATAAAACCTCGCGTGCGATATTCAAGCAGTCCCATTCAAAGATTAGTCTAATGTGCAACCAGACGAGTCATCTTCCACCATAGGAGAAGTGCATCATCGCTGATAGAAAGATACAGACCGTGTGTTTCAAGAATTCAAAGCTTGTACACAGCAACGCACAGATTCCACTATAGACAAACTATATAGGAAATTGTCGCAATGTTCCATAGACCTAAGGAATACCCACTGGACTCAAGAAACAGAGGAGTTGCATCGTAAGTGGAATAAGACAAAGGAAGAAATAGACAGTTTAAAACAAAACGTTATAATCATAAAATAAAACAATATGAGAAGAATTAAAAGAATTATAGTAATACTTGCTTTGTTAATCATTGCAATCAGTGCAAAAGCATGGCCTTGGCTTTCACCTTATGCTTATTGCATGGGGAATCCTATAAGTTTCAAGGATCCTGATGGTCAGAAAGTTGTTTTTGTCAATGGTAAAATAGGTGCTGGTTCACCACCTGCAGGGGCATTATATTGGAATGGTTCAAATTCTTCTTTCGTGCAAGGAGCTAAACTGTTCTTCAAAGATAGCAATGTCAGCTTTACAAACAGAGATTATGGTTATCTGTCTTCTGCGACACAAAGAAGAAATGAAGGATACAGATATGCCCAGTTTATGTATTCAAGTTGGATTTCCTCAATGAAATCAGAAGAGTCGTTTAAACTCGTTTCTCACAGTATGGGTGGTGCATTTTCAATGGGGATTGAAGACTATATAAAGAAACAAGGTAGAAAAGTGGAATATAATGTTATGATAAACACTTTTCAGGTAGATAAGATTGCGATAGGATAATAAGTCTTCAACATTCTATATCGATTACCAGAATATAAATGATCCCGTCTTGTTTTGGTTTGATATAAATTTAGGGTATGGAGAATTAAAAAATGCAGATTTGAGTCCACTTGAAAAAGTCCCGAATCATTTTTTTTGTCTTTGTAACTTATTGACAATCAATGGCACGTTTTCGTAAAAATGACTTTTTCAAGTGAACTCAGATTTGAAGATAAGAGAAAAATCTGCAGAGAAATTCTATCATGTTCATAGAAGTCCCATAGATATGGGAAATATTTGGAAAACGATTAAGTTAAATTTAGGGAAATGAGAATGTTAACAAAAATAGGAGTTACCATATTCCTATTATATGCAATACTGATGTTGTTTATTGATGGTTTGTTTTCATTGTTAACCTTAAGCCCGCAAGTCAACATCAGATGTTTTATTGAGGAAAGGTTAATACCTTATTCCGTCAGTATTGTTTCTATGCTATATTGTATTATTCGTATTAATTCTATGAAACGGTGATGTATAGCCTTGATATGATTCTATAGGTCAAATTATTTCGAGAGGAGAATGGACAAGAAAAGAAATCGGTCAGCAGATTACAACGATGAAAGAGTTGTCATCTGATGACCGATTTATGTTTTTATGTAAGAGCGCAAGACGGGGATGACAATCATCATGTCGTCGGAGTCAAGGCTCTTGCTGTAGGGATATGATGGAGAATATTATTCCAGCATAGTGGCATAAGTGTTGATTTCAAAGAACTGCATCAAGAACTGCTGTGCGTCCTTGTCGTGTTGCATCTTCCCGGATTTGTCACTTGCTGTTTATGAATTGGCTTACAGTCTTTACAGCCTCCAGGAATGCAGTGGATTGACCTGGCACTGTGATGAATAGGTGGGTGGCAGTGGGGTAGATGTGATAGGTAACAGGATGACCGAGGGATTGCATTCGATTGACGAGTTCGGCGGTTTGGTCGAATAGAATGTCGTGACCTGCGGAGATGAAGAGGGCTGGAGGCAAGGCTTTTAATACCTCGTCACTACATAGACCTACAGAAACGAGCGGGTCGTTTTCTTGATGGTTGGCATAAGCTTCGTTGAAGGCTTCGAGCAGTTCGGCATCATTGCCATACCCTTTGGCGTATTTCTCCCATGATGTGGTTTGCTCGGTGAAGAGTTTTGTGACGGGATAGATAGGTATGACCTTTGAAATTCCTTTTACAGACATGGCAGTGGACAATGCGAGGTTGCCACCGGCGCTGTCTCCTCCCACGGAGATAAGAGATGGGTCTCCTCCCCACTCTTGGGCGTGGTCTCTGATGTATTGGACAGCCTGCTGACAGTCTTGCAGTGGAGCAGGGTAGGGGAAGGCAGGGGCGAGACGGTAGTTTAATGCTACTACGATGCAGTCAGCTTCGAGTGCAACGGCTGCGCAGAATCTTGCACAACTGTTGATACTTCCGAAGCACCATCCTCCACCGTGAAGATAGAGTAATACAGGGCGCTTACGATTGGTGGATTTCTTTGGAGTGAAGACGCAGAGATCTGGTGTGGGATAGTGAGTGCTGACATCTTCAGGCAGCGTCGGTGGGACATTTCGGCTTTGCCTTATCTGCTGCAGGTCGGTGTCGTCACCTTTAATCGCTTTTCTGACTGCCATCATCTGGGTGTGCTGCAATCCTGGTTTCATATTTGCAAGGAAGGTATTCTCTTCCGCTTGCATTTTTTGTTGGAGGAGAGAGTCTGGTATTATGGCTTGGATTGCCATTGATGAAAGTGTCATCATTGCTGATAGGAGGAGGGGTTTATAATTCATTGGTTGTTGGTTGTTGGTTTTCGGCTTTTTATTTGTTGATAATTTGTATTTACTAAAAAATCAATCGTTTTTCTTTATAAATCAAGAAGAAATGATTACTTTTGCATCGAAAACCAATTGAATTATATTAGTAATGACAGAATTTAAGGATCTTGTAAGGCTGCGTCGCAGCCATAGAAAATTCACTGAGGAAAAGATTAGTGAAGATGATATGAAGTGCATACTCCGTGCAGCATTGATGTCTCCTACGTCAAAGGGCGTCAGAGCATGGCGGTTTGTCGTGGTAGAAGATAAGGAGAAGATTGCTGCTCTCTCAGAAGCTAAGGCTTTGGGCGGACAGTTTCTCAAAGGCTCAGCGGCTTGTATCGCAGTGCTTGGCGACCCTGAGCAGAATGATTGCTGGATAGAGGATGGAAGTATTGCCGCTATCTCCATGCAGTATCAGGCTGAGGAACTCGGATTGGGTTCTTGCTGGGCTCAGATGCGTGCCAGAACTCTTGCTGATGGCACTCCTGCTGATGTGCAGATACGCAAGATTCTCTCTTTGCCTGACAATCTCTCTTGCCTCTGTGTTCTCGGTATAGGTCACAAAGCGGACGACCGCAAGCCTCAGAATGAGGACAAACTGAAATGGGAGAATGTCTCTTTTCAATGAGAAATGGCTGACGCCGTTGCGGATAGTTTGCTAATATCCGCCGGTAACGTGGCGGACACGGTGGCGGTTTCCTGCTGATGTCCGCTGGTAATGGCGGCGGACACGGTGGCGGCTTCTTGCTTAAAACTTGGCGGACACTGTGTCGGCTTTCTTATAAAAAAGGCTCATCTGATTGGAGAGAGCACTGAAAAACCTCTCAAATTCCAAACCTAACAACAAGAATAGCGGGGCTGCGCCACCATTGTGTTGCGCCC
>CAKQPF010000097.1 GCA_934256705.1 uncultured Prevotella sp. | reverse complement strand
GAAATTATGTATCGTTTGGCAACATGTTTTTGGGTTAGCATCTGCACAGCCCCCCACAGGGTTTGTCGGGTGCGCCGGGAACATTCGTCTCTTTGATCTTGCTTCCAGTAGTCGCAGTCAGTATATGTCTGTCATTATTGTGCCATTCTTGTAAAAGCTTGAAGATATTAGTTCTTTCTTATGCCATACTAATGATTATCAATACTTTTGTGATGAATGAATGGCTGCAATACTGTAGCGAACGTTTCGGTATGCGTTGCTTCTGATCATAAATTGAGGAAAGAAAGCATTTGAATGAAACAGGTTGTTTAATTTTGTTCAATATCTTATAGTTTTGCTTCTACAAATATACTAACAATAATTGACAATCTGTTATTTTCAATCATTTTTTTTTCAGTAATTCCAAAGAGCGACTGCATGTCACATACAAAGAGCAGTAAGGCTTAATGTTAATTACAACCACTCCTTTTAGGTGTGGGAAACTTTAGTATATATTTGACCTATAAGCCTGAACTGCCAATAGTGGCTTTTCATTACACAAATGTGTAATTTCTATATGTGAAATAGAACTTTCTATGCTTGTGAATTTGCCGTTGGCTAAAAAAGATGTAATTTTGCAATAAAAACGATGAACGAAAGATATAGTAGAAATAGGTTGTATGTGACAGAAGATGAACAGCAACAGATAAAGAATACCAAAATCCTTCTTGGTGGAGCAGGTATTGGCAGTATAATTGCCGAATGTGCTTTGAGGTTTGGCTTTGAGAATATCACTATCGTTGATGGTGATAAGGTAGAAGAAAGTAATCTGAACCGGCAGAACTATTCAAATAGCGATATTGGGAAATATAAGGCGGCGTGCCTGAAGAAGCGGTTGATGGATATTAATCCTCATGCAAATATTGCACACCACAATGTGTATATAGACAGGGATAATGTGGAATCACTTATAGAAGGGCATGATGTGGCTGTTAATGCCCTTGATTTCAAGTCTGATATCCCATTCTATTTTGATGAATTATGTTCCCAAAAGAATATTCCTGTTCTTCATCCCTACAATTTCGGGTGGGCAGGTTTCCTCGCGATTGTTAAGCCCGGTGGGCATCAGTTGACAGACATCACTACAGATTATCGACAGTTTGAGATAAGTATGGCCAGATTCATTCTGCGTTGCTTTGAATTGCGGAATATGCCGATTTTGTGGATGGAGGACATTTTGGATAGATATGGAAAAGAAGAATGTGAGATGCCTTATTATCCGCAGTTGTCCATAGGTTCTTGGATTGCTGCGAGTCATTGTGTAAATGCAATGTTTAATCTTGCTACGGGCAAATATGTAAGAACATTCCCCAAATTCTATATATCAAGTATAGTAGAGGATGCGCCAATGCCATATAGCATGCAATGATGGCGGAATCCATTATTGTTTCTATCATTTTTCAAAAAGTCGGTATGTGGTAGCGTAGGATATAGCCTCGGCAATATTTTTCACTTTTAGTCGTGCAAATAGATTTCTCTTGTATGTCTTTACAGAATCAATGGACTTGCAGAGTTTTTCTGCAATCTCATTCATGGTATATCCCTGGAGAGAGAATCGTAATACTTCGTGTTCCATATCTGTCAATTGTGGGATCTGCCTCTCTTCCCATGAGTGACTGGTGAGATTATACTCATGGTATATTCTCTCTCCATTCTTATGCATTCTTATATATCCGGTTCGTTTTCTTGGCGATGGTGAGAAAGTACACAATGCCAGCCATATTCTTCCTTCTTCTGTCATCATCATTGGTGTGAGTGTATGGTTGACCAACCTTTTTTTTCCATCATTGACGATGTGGAAATCATAGGATATGGTATATTCTGCTCTTTTCTCTACAGGGATATTATTGAAGAAATTAAATCCCGCTTCGTTCACTTCCAACAGCATTTTCTGATCATATTCCGGCACATTATTTATATATATGTCATATCCATATTCTAATATTTTAGCCTTGTTTCCTCCGCAAATGTATGCAAGGCTCTCAGAGGCGTAAAGGAAGTTTTTCCTGAAATAATCAATAATATATACGCTCTTGTGTGTACTTCTTGCGAATGCTTTTGCTGCATTAATTAGCACTTCAGCGCGTTGATAGTCGTTTTCTGTAATATCATATACAGAGTTGGATGGTATAAAGAAATCTGAAATATTCGTTGGCATAGTTTGTTGATTTTATTTGCAAAAGTATAAAAAAAAAGTCAATAGCAAGAATTTCTGTAACACTTTTGTGTAATTTTACAAGTGGAAATGACAGAATTACACAAAAGTGTGTGGCATCTATGGAGTATATTGATTACTTTTGCAATAAATAATTTACATATTGATGACTATGACTCCTGTAATAAGAAAAGAAAAATTCACGGTATCGTTGGCAACCAAAAGTTATACATACGAGGTTGCCCGATTCGTAGTAAATCAGAACATAAAACATCATACAGACTGTGAAGACCTTGGTCAGCATCTTCGCGATATAGAAAAGGTCTATACAGAAGAGGCATCATATGAAGATAAAATTATGTATGTGGCCCATGATAATCAAGGAGAACTTATTGGCTGCATACGTGTCTTTAAATGGAATGGAAATCTCATACTGCCAATAGAAAAGGAATTTGTGGTATCTTTACATTCTCTGTTTTCGTCAGATCAAAAGATGAACTTTTGGCATGTAGGGCGCTTCGCTATTAGCAAGACGGCAGGTCAAGTTTCTATAGAACTCTTTAAACTATTGATGGAACTGGCAATAACTCCGATAGTGAACGACCCTGAAAATAGTTGCATGATAGCAGAAACAGACTGCCATCTGCTTAGAGTAATGAATAAACTGGGAATGAATACTCGCCAGTTGGCAGAATCCAGATATTACCTTGAGTCGGAAACCGTACCTATAGTTTCTATGAAGTCTGATTTGATGTATTACTATAACAAGAATTCTTATCTTGCACATTAGGAGCATTTACTCTGTTAGCTATACCTCTCATGAAGAAAGAAAATGTCTTACGATATTCCTTGTCCCTGTGCTTCTTCCTCTCTGGAGCGTTGAAAGCAATGAGCATACGTGCCTTTGAGCAAGAGGTGCAGTTATATGGAGATGCGTACATCGCTGATTGGGTGCATGATTATTCGCTATGGATAGCGATAATGATATGTATATATGAAATATCATTGGCAATACTTGCGCTTTTTGGTAAGTTCGCACGGTTGGCATCTGTATTGTTCTGTATATCACTCATGTTCTTCACTTATCTGACAGGGGTGAATCTCTTCTTTCCAGGATTGCTTGGCAGTATAGAGAGCTGTGGATGCTTCGGGGAACTGATTCATTTCTCTCCCCTGGCATCATTCGTAAAGAGCCTCCTGTTATTGGGAGTGTCATTACTTGGAATAATGGTTTGCAGAAAGTCTGCAAACGATAACTAATATAACAAAAAACAAAATGAAAAAGAAATCAATTCTTGCGCTGGGCATTGCAGCGCTTGCCATCGTATCGGGATATGGTGGCACATGTTGTGAATAATTGCTTCGGTGTAATTTGAAAGTAATTAGATTTACAATTATTGCTTGCAAAGTATCTCTTTATTTTTATGTGTTTCGATATTAATCATTTAATATAGAATTATTATTCATTAAGCAGAATGGATTCAATTCTAAAGTTTTTTTTATTTTTTAATCGTGAAGTTTTTTTACGCAGCAGCTGCTTCTGGTGATGTGAGAGACTTCTGTATAGTTTTTGCAAATGACAAGGAAAAATGTTAAAGCAGTGACCGTATCGGTCGTTTTACTAACTTCTGTCGTATGTGGATGGAATTCATATTCACATTGCAACGGTGTAAAAGTTTCAGATTGTGTTCTTTCTGAAAATGTAGAAGCCATTTCAGCCTGTGAAAGCGTTGGATGGTGGGATAATGATGGTAACTGTGTCAACAATGGACGCGGAGCCTATTTCTGTAAGAAAGACGATTGGTTGAGTATAACTGACTGTAAAATCTGATACTTGATTCTTGAGGTCGTTTGTCTGGACAAAACTAAAAAGGGCAAATGCTGAGAGAATAGTATAAGATAGTGTAGATGTTGGTTGTATTGAAAACGAAAAATGAATCTTTCTTGAGTTTGATAATAGTTGTAAAGGTCTTTTTCTCTACAATTATTATCAGACTCATTGAATAGATGTATTCATAAGGCCAATCTTAATATCCTATAATATATACATATATAAACTATATGAAATATCCAAAGAATCTACTGCTGCCGTCGGCACTGTTGATGAATGCCATTTTCTTCTCCTGTGCAAAAGAGACTTACACAAACAGGAATCCCCAATTCGGTAATAAAGTGGACACGACAGTAATAAGTCCTTCTTCATATATTGATAAAACAATAAATGTGGGAGAGACTGTGACCAACAGACCTTTGTCTTCGCAGATATTTGACTGCGATGGCATTCCGAGATACGCATTGCTTGATGAAGACAAAATCTTCGTGTTCAATTGGGAGACAGGAGATATTGCAGACTCTATACCTTTGGGAAAAGTCGGGACGCTGAACAATTATTCGGGGTTCACTCTTCATTCGCCAGACTCATTGTTCGTCTATAGCTATCCGAATAAGATGGTATATCTGCTTGATGAAGCTGGTGGCATGATCAAGCGTTGGGCTTTAGGAGATTACAAAGAGAAATGCCCGGATGTGGAGGCAATAAACAGGACCAGAATCATAGTTGCAGGAAAGACGATGATAATGTCTGGGGCAATAATGGCAGATATCCAGGACTCGAAGGTTACAGATTGCACCACAACGATAGCTCTGAGACACGACACATTGGTTTCTCCGGTGGGGATAATGGAATATCCTGAATTGTATAAGAAAGCCAACTGGGGTGGCGTGTATATGAATTCCGTCTATCATGCAGATGCTGGCGGAGGGAAGGTGTTCTTCAGTTTCCCGATAGACCATAATGTTCATTGCTATGATATGTCAACAGGAAAAATCAGCGAGTTCTACATGGGAAGTGTGTATGCAGAAGGGATTGAGTCTTGTGATGATAATTTCATTGAGAGCTTTGCTGACAGAGATAGCAGGGTGAAGTATTATCTCGGACAGCATTCCTATGGCGTGATATTGTTTGACAAATATCGTAAGAGATTGATACGTATAGCGGAGCATCCTACCGATGAGTTGGGAAAGAATGGCATATTTGCCAAGCCGTTTTCTGTGATAGTGTCAGATATGAATGGCAAGTTACTCTATGAATCTCCTATATTCCATGATGCGTTGACTTATGATTTGTATAATATCCATATCGTCCCGGAAGGACTTGCAATAGCCATACAGGATGATAAGAATGAGAATGAAATACGATTCAGATGTATAGAAATAAAATAAAAGTTTTGATGCCGTTTCTTTTGTTGATGATATCATGCCAAGAAAACAAAATGTATGATTCAAAGTCAAAAGAGATAATAAAAACAGAATTAAGTTGTAAAACTAAAGAGTTTGACAATGATGTCCGCATGTGTGTGATTATACCAGGAGGAGGATGTCCTGGTTGCATTGCATCAGGATTGTCATATGTTGTTAAGCATAAATCTGATTTTGCAAGAACTCAAAAAAGAAATGTTGTTGTATTTACTAATATCTCCTCAATGAAGGGATTAAGAAGACATTTGAAAGATGCTTCTATAGCCGAATTGAATTGTATTGTTGATACTGCAAACTCTTATCTTGTAGATGTTAGTGAAAATATATATCCAATCATTTTGAAGATTGATAACAAGAAAATTGTCGAAGTGGCATTTCAGTCGCCACAAGAAAATGGATTATACGATATGGAATAATATAAGGACAATGAACAATAAACTGATTATTATCGCAGCCTTAGGAGTCGCATTGTTGGCATCGTCGTGTTCGAATGATACAAAAATGTATGACGTAAACTATGGACTGGCACATGAGGTGCTGTTGCCGACAGACAGTTTGTTTTGGAATCAGCGGATAGTACCTCTTGAGACGACATCGGAGTGCCTTCTGACGAAGAATGCCTCTATCATATATGCAGATGAACACGATGTCCTTTTGAGTTCTGCTGACGATGTTTACAGATTTTCCGGCAATGGAAAATTCCTTAACAAAGTCGGTAATCTCGGCAATGGCAGGTCAGAACATGGGAAGATAGCATCATGCAGTTATGATAGCAGAAACAAGACAGTATATATATGTTCCATTGATGGCAAACTGTATGAATATTCCATTGATGGAGGTTATATAGGTTCCGTGTATCTGTCCAGAAACATCAAAGGGATAATCCGCTCCATAGGATATGATTCTACGTTAGGATTGGTCGGAATAAAGTATGATTACTCTTCCAAAGGACTTGCATGCAGTCTCTTGAGATTTGACAATGCCGGGAATGTCCTGCATGAAGAAGAATTGTATTCAGACAATCTTCGCTTTGATGTTACTATGGAGTCTTTTCCCATAATGTATTCCTCAAACGGGCATCTGAGTGTAGCATTTCCATTCTATGACAAGATAATCCAATTCTCTGGAAACAACAAGAGCGAGACACAGCTGGGACTGGGAGATAACCAACCTACCAGGGACATTGTGGAAGATGCAGGACGTAAGAAGGAGTTATACAGTGATTGCCTTATCTTGGACATGAAGGAGAGCACCAACGCCTTGTATCTCATTTGCTATCATTCATGTAAATATCATTCCATGATTATAGACAAAGAGACAGGCGATGTAGTATTCAGCAAGGAAAGCCGGAACCCGAAGATGGAGGGCGCATTGAAAATCGCAAATTCAGAAACGGGAGTATGGCCATCATTTATTAGTGGTAATGACGTATATTGTCTGGCTCCTGCATCAGAAGTGAAAAATCTCAATGAAGGAATGCGGTCTGCAGGCAAGGATGCAACGGATGAAAACAGCAATCCGATTATCGTTATCCTTCAAGCAAAAGGTAAGAAATGATATTTTATGAGTAATACACGTCAGTTATATGAAATATTCTGTTATAGTAATGTGTAAATAATAACTTCCGTAGTTTTTCTGCGGTTAAGAGCAACATTTGACGAGATAGTTCCATTTGGAG
>CAKQPF010000096.1 GCA_934256705.1 uncultured Prevotella sp. | reverse complement strand
TTAGCTATACAATTCCCGCTATTAGGGCTTGTTAGGGACTTGCACCCATTAGAATAAGCTCATGCCGAGCATACCGAGAAAGCCCTGCAACCGGGATGCGATTGCAGGGCTTGATGTTGTAACTCTATATAATTCCCTTTGGTCTCTGTGGAGAGATGAGGGGAGCATAGTCTTAGAGCTGTGGACCAGCAGCCACGAGAGCCTTACCAGCTTCGTTAGTGGTGTACTTAGCGAAGTTCTTGATGAAGCGAGCAGCAAGATCCTTAGCCTTCTCTTCCCATACAGAAGCGTCAGCGTAAGTGTCGCGTGGGTCGAGGATAGCAGGGTTAACGTGTGGAAGAGCTGTAGGCACTTCGAAGTCGAACATAGGAATCTTCTTAGTCTCAGCCTTGAGGATAGAACCATCGAGGATAGCGTCGATGATACCACGTGTATCAGGGATAGAGATACGCTTGCCAGTACCGTTCCAACCAGTGTTAACGAGATAAGCCTTAGCACCAGACATTTCCATCTTTCTTACGAGTTCCTGAGCGTACTTAGTAGGGTGCAACTCGAGGAATGCCTGACCGAAGCAAGCAGAGAAAGTAGGAGTTGGCTCTGTGATACCACGCTCTGTTCCAGCGAGCTTAGCTGTGAAGCCAGAGAGGAAGTAGTACTGAGTCTGTGCAGGTGTGAGGATAGAAACTGGAGGGAGCACACCGAATGCATCAGCAGAGAGGAAGATAACATTCTTAGCAGCAGGAGCAGAAGAACCTGGCTGGATGTTCTTGATATGGTTGATAGGGTAAGAA
Source organism: uncultured Prevotella sp. (assembly GCA_934256705.1). Classification (GTDB taxonomy): domain Bacteria; phylum Bacteroidota; class Bacteroidia; order Bacteroidales; family Bacteroidaceae; genus Prevotella. The sequence continues at coordinate 8,211 of CAKQPF010000096.1, read as the reverse complement.
ACACGAGTGTTCTCAGTAACCTTCTTATTAGCGAAATCGATCTTGCCTTCAGCGTCAACAGTTACGTTCTCGAGGAGAGCGTTACGCTTGATAGCGCCGTAGATGTCAGGCTCGTTTTCCTTAGAGAGGTTGATAACCTTAGCATAGCAACCACCTTCGAAGTTGAATACGCCGTTATCGTCCCATCCGTGCTCGTCATCACCGATAAGGCGACGCTTAGGGTCTGTAGAGAGAGTAGTCTTACCAGTACCAGAGAGACCGAAGAAGATAGCTGTGTTCTCACCGTTCATGTCACAGTTAGCAGAGCAGTGCATAGAAGCGATGCCCTGAAGAGGGAGATAGTAGTTCATCATAGAGAACATACCCTTCTTCATCTCACCACCGTACCATGTGTTGATGATAACCTGCTCGCGGCTTGTGGTGTTGAATGCAACACAAGTCTCAGAGTTGAGACCGAGCTCCTTGTAGTTTTCTACCTTAGCCTTAGAAGCGTTGTAGATAACGAAGTTTGGCTTGAACTCAGCGAGTTCCTCAGCAGTTGGCTTGATGAACATGTTGGTAACAAAGTGAGCCTGCCAAGCAACCTCAACGATGAAACGAACAGCCATACGAGTATCCTTGTTAGCTCCACAGAAAGCATCAACGACGTAGAGGTTCTTGTTGCAGAGTTCCTTTACAGCGAGACCCTTTACCTTAGCCCAAACTTCCTCAGACATTGGGTGGTTGTCGTTCTTGTAACCTTCAGTGGTCCACCATACCTTGTCGTGAGACTGAGCATCGTCCACGATGTACTTGTCTTTAGGAGAACGACCAGTGAAGATACCAGTCATTACGTTGACAGCACCGAGCTCGGTGTTCTGACCTACCTCGAAGCCTTCGAGGCCTGCCTTTGTCTCTTCTTCATACAGCTTCTCGTAAGAAGGATTGTGAGCGATCACGGTAGAACCTGTGATGCCATACTGTGTCAAATCCAAATTTGCCATTTTCTTATAAAAATCTTATTAAGAGTGATGAATATTTGTTATCTCGAAATTATTGGTTGCATTCCCCTTATTTCATGCAGTCGGGGCGCAATCCCCTATTCGCTTGCAAAGTTACTAAAAAATAAATTCTTTGCAAAAATTTTGCAAGAAGTTTTCTTGTAATGGTGTATCTTTTTGCGAAAAATGTTATTTATACCTATCAATTTTCCTTTTGTTTGCTATATTCAGTTTACAAAAGGTAGAATTTACTATTTGTGCGGAGACCTTATAATAAAGAAGAGTAGCCCTCCCCCACCCCTCCCTGGAGGGGCTTTCCTTGGTTACAGGAGGCTGGACATATCAGCCGGTAACGCGGCTGACACAGTGGCGGGTCCGTGCTTTAGCGAAAAGGGAAGAGTGAAAAGTGCAACCACCGTGGCTGATACGATGGCGGATCCTTGTTTTAGCGAAAAGTGAAAAGTGCAACCACCGTGGCGGACACGGTGGCTGCACTCTTTTATTTGTTGATTTCATTCATGAGGTCTTCAAAGCGTTTGTGCCTTGCGACGATTATACCGTTGTCGATAAGGACGTTATCAGGGACACTTGAGAAGCCGAAAGCCTTGACGACAGGGGATTCCCACATCTTTCCATCGCTGACCACGTGCCATGATATGCTGTCGAAACGGAGGCTGCGCTTGGAGTCTTCCTTGGATGCGTCGATGGAAAGGCTGAGCACCTTTGGCAAGGTCTTGCCCTTCTTCGACATATCTTTGAGCGTACGCTTGAGCATACGGTGCATGTTCACGCCGTCGAAATTCCATGAAGCCCAGAGCAATACGATGGTTTTTCCGCGGTTATAATCTGCTGAAGAGACGGGCTTTCCGTCAATATCCACGGCAGAGAACTGCGGCATGCGGTCGCCAGGCTGTGCTGATGCCGCTCCGCCCAACGTCTCGGATAGGCGTGACAGGACAGCATTCTCTTCGCCTTTCTTCTGCATGAGAGGGATGAGTTCCTTGACCTTCTTCACGTCAGGCGTAGTGGTGACGATGAAGAAAGAGCGCAAGAGCCATCTGCTGACGATGGAATGCGGATTCTTCCGGATATAGTCCTCCGCCTGTTGCTTCTGCTGTGGCGGTGACATTCCGTCGATGGACTTCTTCCATTCGTAGTATTTCTCATTTTCTTCGGTGCCGGTCACCTTTATCTCCTTGACATGCGTGGCATCTGCCTTGATGTCAATGGTTTTGCCGGGCTTGACGAATATGGGCAGCTGGGAATAGTTTGGCATGACGATAATGATGGTGCCTTCGGCTTCGCATGGTCTCTCATAGCCGAAACGTCCGCCTTCGATGTTGATGGTGTCAATGCCCTGTATGGCTCCATCCGGACTATAGACGTAGAACTCGCCACGGTTGATGTTGAGGAAACGTCCGTCGATGCGGAAATGATGACCGTCAGTGCCACAAGCAGTAATTGCCGCAATCGTGATGATTGCGGCAATTACGAAGAATTTGTATTTGATATACGATTTCAAATTATTGTCTGTTTACTTGGAAATCGCTTTATATAAAGCAATGGCTTACTTGATATTAGCGAACTCAAGGTCGTCGTCAGCGTACTGCTTGAGAGAAGGATCCTTCTCGATAGCGTCGCTGAGATTGCTCTTGGCAGCGAACTTATTGCCCTCGCGAGCGCTGAGAACAGCGTGGAGATAGTCAGTGAGAGCGTCGCCGTTTTCGCCGATCTGATTGAATGTAGCGCGTGCAGCAGAGTAGTCCTTAGCCATGATCTGTGCGAGAGCAGCCATATTGTTGTTCACGTCCTTGTAGTCAACAGCAGCCTTCTTGTAGTTACCCTTAACGAAGTTTACAGCGCCCTGTACGCGGTTGAGGTCGTTAGAGTTGCCAGCCTTAGCCATGTAACCCTCAGCCTCCTGGAGCTTACCCTCCTTGAGAGCAGCGAGAGCGAGGTTAGACTGAGCCTCACCAGCGTTAGGATTAACTGAGAGAGCGCGGTTTACCCAAGTGCGTGTAGCGTCGAGGTTACCCTTGGCGAACTCCATAGCAGCCACATTGTTGAATGCGCGGTAGTCATTTGGATGGATCTGTGCACACTTCTTGTAAGCCTCTTCCTTCTGGTCGATGCTCTGGCAGCGTGTAGCGTGATAGAGAATCTCGTCAGCAGAGAGAGAATCAGGAGTAGAAGCGTAGAGAGCTGCGATCTTCTCGTCGCTGCGACCTACCACCTCATAATTGATGATCATGCGTGCACGACGGAGCTGTGGGAGGATTTCCTTAGCGAGTTCCTGGAAGCCAAGGCTGAGATTTCTGATCTGTTCCTCACGTTCCTGTGGATCCTTATACATGCTGAGCACGTTGAGGATGAGCTCCTTGTCCTGGATGTTGCTTGCAGAAACGAGTTCCTGGAAGCCTTCCCAGTCCTGAGCGGTGTATTCACCTGTCACATTGTTGGAGAGCTTGCTATTCTTGAGCTGCTGCTCTACATACTTCTGTGACTCGCGCTGACGCTTGCCGGCGAGCTGTGTGTTGAACTTCTCACCACCATCAGGAGAAGCGTAAGCGAGAACTTCCACGTCAGAGAAGTTGTATCTCTCAGCATCAGCGCTGATATTCTTGAGGAGCTTGATGAATTCCTGTACAGAATTGTTCTTGAGTTCGCTCTTGCGGAGCTGAGCCTGGTTGATAAGGAACTTGATACCAGCCTCCTGCTTCATCTTCACGATGTGCTGGAAAGAGTCAGGAGCGATGATACCGCCGCCCTGCTCAAGAGCCTTCTTGTAGAGACCAGCAGTAGCAACGATGCCGTAACCCACCTTGACAGCAGGCACCTGAACGGTCTTCTTGCCTACCTTAGCGTCGAAATTGAGGTAAAGGTCAGACTTGTGCATCTCATCCTTATAGTTGAAGGCGTCACGCATTGTGAACTGTCCACCGAGCTTATAGTTTACGGTCTGTCCATTTCCGAGGACCTTCTCGCCCTGGAAAGTAGAGCTCTGACCACGGAGAACCTTTCCGTTAGCATAACGGAGCTCAGGAGAAACGGTCACTACAGCCTTCTTCTTCATGAATTTCTCAGGGAAAGTTCCATAAACGGTTACAGGAACCTGTGTTCCCTGCAACTCAAGCGGTGTAGGAGTAACCTTGAAATTATCAGCTGTAAGGTTGCCCAACTTAGATGAACAAGAAACAGAGACTATGGCGCCGAGCGACAAAGTCAAGACAGAGGTAAAGATATTCTTTCTCATTTTCTTATATTAATAAGGTATAACATTCCCTTTCCGCCACCTTCCCGGCAAAGAAAGGGAAAAACATCATAATGTGCCGCAAGCGGGACTCGAACCCGCACGACCTTTTCGGGTCAAGGGATTTTCATACTACTATTGCTTTTACACAATCCATCTCCGGGAGATGTTGTAGTCTGGACTATTTCTTCACCATGTCCCTTTGACTGGGATTTAGGTGTTGCCTGTATAGTCTCTACGCCATTTATCGGCATTCGCCGAACTTAGTGAGCCATCGCCAAAGCAGATGTCGCCATCTGCGAGGTTTCTGTTTGTTAGGGCAATTCTACACCATCAGTTTCCCGATGTGCACTCATATATAGTTTTCAGAACTATTTTTTAAGTCCCTCGTGTCTACCAATTCCACCATTGCGGCATGTGGTCAGTTGAACAAATCGGGTACAAAGGTACGAGATTTTGTTGACATAAGAGAAGAGAGGTGAGATAATTGCTGTTTAATTAACTTTTTTTATGCAAATAAAATGACAAATGAAAATAAAGGACGCTTATTTGATGGGGTTGTTGGTTGTCGGTTGTCGGTTTGGATTGCCCGGTAACGCGGGCAACACAGTGGCTGGCTGACGCCCATGAGACGGGCATACTTACCCACAACCGATGACCGACAACCCACAACCGACGACCAACAACCAACAACCAACAACCGCCAACCACCCCCTACAAATGCTTGCGGAAGAAGTCGAGAGCACGCTTCTGGGCAGGCAGATAGAAACTGTGGGGCACGTCCCATATCTCCGTTTCGAGGTTGTCGCCGGCCTTCTGGCTGTCCCATACCTCATGCATCTGCCTGAAAGCCTTCTCCACTCCCGGCACCGGGAAGAGCTTGTCCTGCGAACCATTGATGAAGAGCATCGGCTTAGGACACGCCATACTCGCTATGTGGGGATAGTCGAGCCAGCGGCGAAGCCCAGGAAAGCAGTTGGCAAAGCCGCCGTTCTCCGTCCTGCTATAGTTGAAAGACATCTGCTCATCGGTGGTGACCATCCAGCAGATAGCCACTCCCACCTTTATCCTGTCGCTCAATGCGGCAAGCATCCACGAGCGGTAGCCGCCCATGGAAAAGCCCACGCAGCCGATTCTCTCCGGATTGACTTCGGGCAATGTGGCAAGGAAATCCGTGCCGCTGAGGTCATCATAAGTCATGAAAGCGCTGAGATCAATGCCGTACATCATCATGTTTCCGGCTATCATGTCATACTTTTCGCGCTTGGCGCCCTCCATCTGACCGCGTTCGCCCCACATCGGAGCATCGGCAGAGAAGACCACATAGCCATTCCTGGCGAGGTAATCACCGACAAACTGCCCCTCGTAAAGTCCTGAAATCCAATTCTCAGCGTCCTTTGTCACGAGAGAATCCTCCTTCGACTTGGGAGCTAAAGGGCGCACCATCTTCTCCTTACCTATATATAGATGTCCGCCATGATCGTGGAGGCAGTTGATGGCGGGGAACGGACCTTTGCCGTCCGGGATAAGGAGAAGGGCTGGGACGGTGTAGTATTTCGACAGTCTCACCTCGATGCGGCGTGCCTTATAGCCGTCACGCTGCTCTTCATCGAGCACTTTCACTTCGTAATCAGCGGCAGGAGGCGGCGGCATGAGCATGCAGTCGAGCACCTTCCGGCGTGCAGTACGGCGCCATTCGTCGAAGTCCTTCACTTCGCTCCTGCCCCAAGCGAGGGGATAATCGAGGTCTGCCAGCAACTGATGTGCATAGACCGGCAGGTTTCTCTTGAATTCATATTTTGCTCTCTTCTGCGCCTGGGCAGCGAGGAAGGGCAGCATCAGCATGACGATTGCCATGCAGGATAATCTTTTCAGCATAATGGTTTGGTTTATAGTTAGATAAAGTAGTTATCACAATACGCTGTTGACAGCATAAAGAGGCACATTGGTGACCCACTCTTCCTGCTTGTAGTCATTCATTGAAATGCGGTAAGCCTTCTTGATATTATTGTCAGACACGAAGAGCCTCAGGCTTTTAGCCTTGACATTAGTCTCCGCTTTCACCTCTAAAGGCACGATTTCATCCTCGTCATCCTGCAGCAGGAAATCTATCTCCTGCGTGCTGTTGGCCTTGGAATAATAGCACAGGTCATATCTTGGAATGAGTTGCTGCAATACATATTGCTCTGTCAATGCGCCCTTGAACTCAGTAAAGATGCTGCTTCCTTCTACAATCGTGGAAGCCTTCAGGCTGGACATAGCGCCCAGCAGTCCGACATCCAGCACGAAAATCTTGAATGCAGACCTGTCCTCATAACTGACAAGAGGAAGCCGGGGAGCCTTTACATTATACACCTTATATATCAACCCGGCATCCTGAAGCCATTGCAAGGCTATCTCATATTCTCTTGCCCTTGCGCCTTCGCGCACTACTCCATAGACGAATTTCCTGTTTTCCTTGCTCAACTGGGCAGGAAGCGACTTCCAGAGGTCAGCAATGCGCGGCACTATTTCGAATGGAGCATGCTTTGACATATCCCTCTGGTAACTGCTCAATATAGCTTTCTGTATCGTCCTTACCTCATTCCAGTCGTGACTCTGGATGAAACACATCACTGCCTCGGGCATTCCACCCACATAGTAATAATATTTCAGAAGTTCCTGAAACTTCGGGGCGAACAAAGCTATCATGCTCCAATCCTTGGATTGCAGTATGCCAGCCAGATTCTTCTCACCCATTGCCATTACAAACTCAGTGAAATCCAATGGATACAAAGAAAGAAACTCCACCTTGCCCACAGGAAACGACTCGCCTTGATGCAGTTCGATGCCCAGCAACGAGCCTGCAGCTATGACATGATAGCCGGGTGCATTCTCAACAAAATACTTGAGAGAGGTGACAGCATGGGGAGCAGCCTGTATCTCATCCAGGAAAATGAGCGTGTCCCCCTCAGTACAGGTCACATTTGTTACCGCCCCGATGGCAATGAGAATTCTCTGTATGTCAAAGTCCCGTTCAAAGAGATCCTGGATTACCTTCATCTCTTCAAAGTTCACATACGCCAGTTTGCTATAGTTCTGACGTGCAAATTCCTTGACGAGCCAAGTCTTTCCCACTTGCCTTGCGCCCTCCACTATAAGAGGCTTGCGGTGCTCTTTGTTTTTCCATTCCAGAAGACGGCTAATTGCTAATCTCTCCATAACAAGTATATATTTTACTGATATTGAACATATTATGCTACATTCGTCCACATTTTAAGGGGGAATAATCGCCATATCCCACACATTTTAAGGGGGAATAATCGGCTCTTCACACACATTTCATGAGGGAATCACTTTGCAAAAGTACACATTTATTTTGAGATAACGCTAAAAATACATGAAAAAAAAACGAACTGTACGGTTGAAAATGCCCAATACGCCCTGCAAGGGCAGAAGCTCTTAGCCCAGGGCATCGCCCTGGGTATTACGATGAATGATACCAACGCCCTGCAAGGGCAAAAGCATTATACACAATGAGTCTGTTACGCTTTTGCCCTTGCAGGGCGTTGGTATTCATGCCATTATAACCCAGGGTGTTGCCCTGGGCTATGAGCTTTTTGGGCTTTCAGCCCGTTTCAACCGTACAGGTCGAAAAAATGGTGATTCTGCCCTCATTGATTTGCAGGGATAATGCTGTCAGTGACAGGGATGGAAGATATTGGAATGCAATAGCTATGCTTTTACGATGCAATAGCTATGCTTTTAGGATGCAATAGCTATGCTTTTAGGAGGTAATAACTATGCTTTTGCAATGCGGTCGGTATATTATTGGGAGTCAACGGGTTACGGAATGGGATTTTACGGGCGAAAAAAAGAAAGCAGAATGCGGCAGATATGGGTGGTCTGCTACATTCTGCTTTTGATGGCGCACCCGACAAACCCTGTGGGGCGCTATGCAGATGCTAACCCAAAACTGTTGCCAAACGATACATGAAGAAT
>CAKQPF010000095.1 GCA_934256705.1 uncultured Prevotella sp. | reverse complement strand
TCTTCATGTATCGTTTGGCAACAGTTTTGGGTTAGCATCTGCATAGCGCCCCACAGGGTTTGTCGGGTGCGCCATAAAAACCGCCAAATCCGCAAACGGTCCGAAATATCGGATTCTTGACAAAATCACTATAATGCTGACTATTAGCAAGATGCAAAACAACGGATTTCACCGACGTGATTTTTTGCCTGTAAAAGCATAGCTTTTGCGATGCAATAGTTTAGTTATCAGGTCGTAAAAGCTATGATATTACAACGTAAAAGCTATGCTTTCGCAACGCAAAACCTTAGTTTTCACTCTCAAAAGCTTTGATTTGGCATGAGGAAAGAAGAATTACGGGTTTACAAAGCTAAACAACGACGCTAAAACGGCTTGTAAATCCGGATGTTTTTCAAAAGCAAAATGCAAGCAATAACAGTACATTTGCTTACATTTTGTCATTTTACCCCACATTCAAGATTGCCTGACCTCTTTTCCTTGATTTCCATTGATTGCCTGAAACCTTTATGTACGTCATGAAATCTCTAAAATTCATAGATTTATGGGCTTAAGTCGTGTATATCATTATTTCCGTGTTAAATTAGCATAAATATATATATACATTTCTATTATCTCGGAAATAAACTCTAACTTTGCAAATAGTTTTTCCGAAAAATATCATTTCATAACTTATACATACCGTAATGAGAACATTAAAGTGTATGGTTTTGGGTGCATTGACAGCTGCTTCTATGCCTGCAACAATGCTTGCCCAGACCGTTGACCTAAATCTACAAAAGGCAATAGAGATTGCCCTTGCTGAAAATCCGACAATCAAGATAGCAGACAAGGATATCCGACTGAAAGAAATTGCCGACAAGGAAGCCTGGCAATCTCTTCTTCCTACCGTGTCAAGCCAGCTTGCTCTCCAGCATAGTATTAAGGTGGCTGCAATCAAGACACCGAACGGAGAGTTCAAGATGGGTAAGGACGGCACCACCACTGCCACTGGTGGAATCACTCTTTCTTTGCCTATTTACGCTCCTGCCGTCTATCAGAACATGAAATTGACCAAGGATGACATCCTTCTGGCACAGGAAAAAGCACGCTCATCACGCCTTTCCCTCATCAATCAGGTGACGAAAGCTTACTATGCAGCCCTTCTCGCCAAGGACATCCGCGATGTCATCCAGCGCAGTTACGACGTCTCAAAGGAAAACTTTGACGTCGTTGACAAGAAGTTCCAGGTGGGAAAGGTAAGCGAATACGACAAGATTTCAGCGGAAGTGCAGATGCGCTCCATGAATTCAAGCGTGACAAGTGCACAGACTGATCTTGAACTTGCGATTCTGCAACTCAAGGTGCTGATGGGAATAAACACTGATTTTGACATAGTTATCAACGATTCCCTCAAGGCTTACGAGAACTCTGTCACGCTCTCAAATACGGAATCAAATGAAAACGAGATAGAGAACAACTCGTCACTCCGCCAGATAGACATGAATATGGGATTGCTCATGAGGACTGACAAAATACTGCGCACCAACTTCCTGCCTACAATCGGAATGCAGATAGCCGGCACATATCAGTCATATTCCAATGATGACTGGAACGTATTCGGTTATAAGTATTCTCCAAGTTCCACGCTTTCTATCTCTGTAAACATTCCTATCTTCACTGCAAGCAACTGGACCAAGCTCAAGAGCAGCAAGATAAAGATGGAGCAGCTCTCCGACACCCGTGTCAATACCGTACGCCAGCTCAATATGGCTGCGCAGAGCTATCGCAAGAACATGCTGACCTCTATCTCCAAACTGGAGTCTGACCGTCAAGCCGTAAAGCAGGCAGACAAAGCCGTAAGCATTTCAGCAAAGAGATACGATGTGGGAAAAGGCACTATCCTCGAACTCAATCAGAGCGAGACTGCCTTGACACAGGCAGAACTGACCTATCATCAGAGCATCTATGATTTCCTCACCAACAAGGCTGACCTTGACTATACCCTCGGTCGTGAGTAACCTTTCTCATGTGTAAAACCGGTCTTGACTTTCAGGAAGCCAAGTCCCTTTCCACATTATCCTTTATACACGAAACAGAAAAATCTATAATATAATGAAAAAATGCATCCTTCCCCTTTTGGCATGTGCCATTCTTGCATCATGCGGAAACAAGAAGAAAGAACAGGCAGTAATAACGGATGTTACTCCAGAAGTGAAACTTACCACCGTGAAGAGCGAAGATATCGCCCAGACTGAGGTCTATTCAGCTACAGTAGAGAGCGATGTCAAGAACAACATCTCACCGAATGTGGCTTACAGAATCGAGAAAATCTATGTGGAAGTGGGCGACCAGGTGCGCAAGGGACAGCTTCTCGTGCAGCTCGACGCTTCAAGTCTTCGTCAGTTGAAACTGCAAATTGAAAATCAGAAACTGGAATTCAACCGCACAAACGAGCTCTACAAGGTCGGCGGAGCGAGCAAGGCTGAGCACGACAATGCAAAGATGCAGCTCGACCTTCTCGAAACACAATACAGGCAAATGGCGCAGAACACACAGCTCCACGCTCCTATCAGCGGCGTGGTAACTGCACGCAACTATGACAATGGCGACATGTATTCTGCCTCACAGCCTGTCCTTACCATCGAGCAGACTAATCCTGTAAAGATATTGGTCAACATATCCGAGACACATTATAAGGATGTGAAGAAGGGACAAAGCGTCAGCATCGAACTGGATTCTTATCCTGGCGAGACCTTCAACGGAACCATCACCGTCATCAATCCAAGCATTGATGTGGCTACACATACATTCCAGACCGAAGTCACCATCAGCAATCCTAAACAGAAGGTACGCCCTGGAATGTTTGCCCGTGCAAAAGTCAACTTCGGAATCAAGAATCATGTTCTCATTCCTGACGAGGCTCTCGTCAAGCAGATCGGTGCCGGCGACCGTTACGTCTATGTCTATGATGCAAAGAGCCAGACCGTATCATATAATAAGGTGTACCTCGGTCAGCACATTGGCAAGAATTATGAGATTTATGGAGGCGTAAACAATGGCGACCAGGTGGTTGTAGCCGGTCAGTCCCGCCTTGCCAACGGCAAGAAAGTCAAGGTAGTAAAGTAAAAAGAACAGTCGCAACAACAAGTTAATATGACTCTATACGAAGGCGCGGTCAAAAGACCGATTATGACAAGCCTCTGCTTTGCGGCTGTCATCATATTCGGTATCTTCTCTCTGGTAAAGCTCCCTATCGACCTTTACCCGGATATTGATACCAATACTATCATGGTAATGACCTACTATAATGGTGCGTCTGCCAATGATATCGAGAACAACGTAACCCGACCTCTGGAGAATACGCTCAACTCCGTAGAGCATCTGAAGCATATCACAAGTAACTCACGTGAAAACGTGTCAGTTATCACGCTTCAGTTCGAGTATGGTTACAATATTGATGTGCTCACCAATAACGTCCGAGACAAGTTGGACATGGTGTCGAGTGCATTGCCTGACGAAGCCCAGACGCCAATCCTGTTCAAGTTTTCTACGGACATGATTCCTATCATGCTCCTCTCTGTGGAAGCCAACGAATCGCAGAAAGCGCTCTATAAGATACTGGACGAGGTGGTGGCAAACCCTCTTGCACGTATCGACGGTGTCGGAACCGTAAGTATTTCCGGTGCCCCTGAACGTGAAATCAATGTCTATATGAATCCTCAGAAGATGGAAGCATACGGACTTTCACCACAACAGGTCAGCTCTGCCATAAGTGCTGAGAACAAGAACATCACGAATGGTACGATGGACATTGGTACACAGACCTATACAGTCCGTGTAGAGGGCGAGTTCAAGGACCCTTCCGAAATGGAAAATGTCATCGTGGGATCACATAATGGCGTGAATGTCAAGCTAAAGGACGTTGCCCGCATCGTCGATGATGTGCAGGAAAGGGCGCAGCGCACTTACACCAATGGCACACAAGGCGCCATGATTGTGGTGCAGAAGCAGTCGGGAGCCAACTCTGTGGCTATCTCTGACGCTGTGATGAAGAAACTTCCAGAACTTCAGAAGAATCTTCCCTCCGACGTGAAACTCGGACTTATCGTCAACACTTCCGACAACATTCTCAACACTATCGGCTCTCTCGAAGAGACAATCGCTTATGCAATGCTCTTCGTTGCGCTCGTAGTGTTCATATTCCTCGGACGTTGGCGTGCCACGATGATTATCGTCATCACCATTCCGATGTCTCTGATAGCATCATTCATCTATCTGTATGCCACCGGAGGCTCGCTTAACATGATTTCGCTATCCTGTCTTTCCATCGCTATCGGCAACGTGGTGGACGACGCAATCGTGGTACTTGAGAATGTGACGACGCATATTGAGCGAGGATCATCACCTAAACAGGCTGCTGTCCATGCTACCCAGGAAGTGGCTATCTCCGTTGTGGCTTCCACATTGACAATGATTGCCGTGTTCTTCCCGCTCACTATGGTGACAGGTATGGCCGGCGTATTGTTCAAGCAGCTGGGCTGGATGATGTGTATCATCATGACCATCTCCACCCTTTCCGCTCTTTCCTTCACGCCAATGCTTTGCTCCTTGATGCTGAGACTCAAGAAACGCCAGAGTGGTATTTTCGTGAAATTATACTCACCGGTAAGCAATGGACTCAACAAACTCGATGACTGGTACGAACGTCGCATCAACTGGTCTGTGCGCCATCGTAAGACCGTAATCTTCGGATGTATCGCTTTCTTCGCTCTCACCATCGTTTTGACCGCTGTTGTCGGTATCAAGTCAGAATTCTTCCCAAGTAATGACAACGGACGTGTAGGCGTTTCCATCCAGATGCCTGTGGGTACACGCGTAGAAATCTCAGAGGATATGGCCAAGGACCTCGTGCACAAGTGGCAGGAGCGTTATGGTGACAAGATGCAATCATGCAATTTCACTGTTGGTCAGGCTGGCGACAACAACACTTTTGCCTCTCTTTCCGACAACGGTTCGCACATCATATCCTTCAATATCATGATGGTTCCTTCCAATGAGCGTGATGAAACTCTTGCCGCAATATGCGATGAGATGCGTGCGGACTTGAAGGCAATACCGGAAATTGCCAAGTATCAGGTAATGCTCGGCGGTTCTCATGGTTCCTCTATGGGTGGACAGGCCACTGCGACATTTGAAATATACGGTTACGACATGGACGCCACCCGCGACATTGCTGAGACATTGTCGGCTAAACTGCGCGACAACAAGATGGTAACCCAGACTTTCATCTCGCGTAGTGACTACCAACCGGAAATCGTAGTCAACTTTGACAGGGAGAAACTTGCACTGCAAGGGCTCGGTCTTTCTACAGCCGCTTCCTATGTCCGCAATATCATCAACGGTTCACAGATGTCATATTTCCGTGAAGATGGTAATGAATATGATATCAAAGTACGTTATGAGCCAGATGCACGTAGGTCTATTGACGATGTAAAGAACATGATGATTCCTAACGGAAAAGGACAGAATATCCGCATCAGCGACATCGGTACAGTGGAGGAAAGTTCTATTCCGCCTACCATTGAGCGCAAGGACCGTCAGAGATATGTCACAGTCAGCGCCGTTCTGGCTAATGGTTACGCTCTCTCACAGGGTGTCGAACTTGGAAAGTCCATCTATAGCAAGATGGATTTGCCTACAGGCATCGTAATCCAGGTGGCAGGTTCTTATGAAGACCAGCAGGATTCCAACCGCGACCTCGGCACTCTTGGTATCCTCATTATCATCCTGGTGTTCATCGTAATGGCTGCACAGTTCGAGTCTTTGACCTATCCGTTCATCATCATGATTTCTGTGCCTTTCGCCATCTCCGGCGTATTGCTCGCGCTGATAGTGACGGGAACGAACCTCAACATCATGTCAATGCTCGGTGCCATCATGCTTATCGGTATCGTGGTGAAGAATGGTATCGTGCTCATCGACTACACCAACCTGATGCGAGAGCGTGGTAACGGTCTGCTCCGCTCTGCTACCATTGCTGCACGTTCACGTCTTCGTCCTATTCTCATGACGACCATGACGACCATCCTCGGTATGGTGCCTATGGCTGTGAGCCAGGGTGTAGGTGCAGAAACATGGCGTCCTCTTGGTATCAGCGTAATCGGTGGTCTCCTTGTCAGTACGATTCTTACGCTTATCTACGTGCCTTCCATGTTCTGTATCTTCGGAAGTATCGGCATACTGCGTCAGCGCAAGGCTCTCAGAGAGGACCGTGAACTTGACAAATACTGGAAAGAGACAAAGGCAGAGCGTAATGCCGCTGCACGAACAAAATAAAATCTCAGGAAAGGCATCATGTCTCCTAAGGCATACGTCTCTCCTAAGGTCCAACAAACAACTGCAAGGGAAACGGACTTTTCCCTTGCATTAAACAACAGAAGACAATGAAAACAGTATTCATATCTTACGACCAAGCTCATCATGACGGTGTCATTGAGGCACTTTCCTCTTCCATGTGCCGTGGCTACACTATCCTGCCAGAGGTAGGAGGAAAGGGTTCCAATAATGGTGAACCGCATCTCGGCACTCATGCATGGCCTGCCATGAACGAAGCCATTCTGACAATTTGCGACGACCACAAGGTCCAGCCTTTGCTCGACCGACTGAAAAAGCTCGACATTGACAATCCTCTTCTCGGTCTGAGGGCATTCGTCTGGAATGTGGAACAGACTTTATAAATAACAATTACTGCAGTGGTATCTTTATTATTCGTATTATACAGGAGAATAGAGATACCGTTGCTTTTTCTTGTCCTTTCGTACTATCCTACGCTTAAAGTCAGAATAAAAGTGTTTTTCTCTTTTGAACGAACACAATAATCAATAACAACTGAGCGTTTTAATAAAAAAGACAAATCATTAACTACACAAATTTTAATTCAACTACTAATGAGAAAATTACTGACTACCCTGCTCATCTCACTCTCTTTTCTGTCAATTCAGGCAAAGAAAAATACACCAAAGCCAGACCTTTGGCCAGATGGAACGCAGATTTCCGAATGGTTCAAGATTACAAAACCTGTGGATTTATCTTCCCTTGGAAAGCAGTACAAACTGACTGACCATCGTATTTTCGCTGATGGAAGAATCCATACGAAGGAGATACAGGCACTTATAGATGAAGCTGCCCAAAATGGTGGAGGCGTTATCGTTGTGCCCGAGGGAACTTATATGACTGGAGGTCTTCACTTCAAGCAGGGCACACATCTCTATCTTGCTAAGGGAGCGACACTGCTCGGTTCTGATTTTATAGGCGATTATCCTCTCGGACAGACTCGTATAGAGGGCGAAACATGCACTTATTTCGGCGCCCTCATCAATGCAGACAATCTTGATGGCTTTACTATCTCTGGTGAAGGAACCATTGATGGTAATGGTCTCCGTTATCATCAGCAGTTTTGGCTTCGTCGTAAATGGAACAAGCAATGCACCAACAAGGACGAACAGCGTCCACGACTACTTTATATTTCCAACTGCAAAAACGTGCAGATTGAGGGCGTTAACCTCCAGAATTCTGCATTCTGGACCAATCATGTCTATAATTCAGAGAATGTAAAGTTTATCGGTTGCCGTATTTACAGCCTCGGAAAGCCTAATGATTCCAAAGGCCCTTCCACTGATGCAATCGACCTTGACGTGGTAAAGAATATACTTATCAAAAACTGCTACATGTCTGTAAATGACGATGCCGTGGCAATAAAAGGAGGAAAAGGCCCTTATGCCGATGCTTTCATGAAAGAATATCCAGGAGTAAAGATACCTTCCGAAAGCGTCGGAAATGGTGAAAACCGTAATATCATTATCGAAGACTGTGAGTATGGCTTCTGTCACGGCTGTCTTACTCTGGGATCCGAGTCCGTCTATAATCATAATATCATTCTCCGTCGCATCAATATCACATCACAAGCCAATAATCTCCTCTGGCTCAAGATGCGTCCTGATACTCCACAGCGTTATGAATACATAACTGTAGAGGATATTAAAGGACCTGTCAAGAATTTTATTCTTGTAGCTCCTTGGACACAGTTCTATGACCTTAAAGGCAGGAAAGACTCACCACTCTCCTACTCTGACCATATCGTGATGCGCAACTGTGACTGTGAATGCAATGTTTTCTTTAATGTCAAGGCGCAGGAAGACGTTTATCATCTCTCCAACTTTACTTTCCACAACCTTAACATCAAGGCAAAAGATATCAATTTCAAGCCGGAAATAGTGGAGAATTTCAAGCATTCCAGCATCAATCTCACGCCTATTAAGTAATATTTTTGTTTTTTCGACAAAACCATATTGAAGAAGAAAAACAAAACTTCATTTGAATCATAAAAGAACCGAGCCCACTTTACAAAGTTACATATCACATTTATTTTGTCTTTGTAACTTTTTAAAGTGGGACTCAATTAATGATCAAAATTTAAGATGAAACAAACTGCTTTGCTAATAGTATTACTATTATCTATAGGGTGGATAAAAGCTGATGCAATGAATGAAAATAGAATTCATTGTGTGGTATTGAATACTCAAGGAAATCCAATACCATTTGCTAATGTGATGGTTTTTAAAAGTCTAAAAGATTCGATTCCTAATAAAATCTTGTCTGCTGATAATCAAGGAAAATTTAATTTGGATATGGATGTGCCAATTTGGCTAAAAGTGTCTTGCATGGGGTATGAAACAGAAAGCCTAATCATAAGAAATGTAGATAGTAAAAGCGTTCAAATCAAACTAAGACCATCGGAAAACATGCTCAATGAGGTTACTGTAGATGCTGATAATGTTTTCTTAAAAGATGATAAGATGGTGATTCTTCCTACTTCATTGCAAAAACGAAACGCCCATGATGGGTATAGTATGCTGTCACTAATGTCCATTCCTGGATTATATGTTGATGTTGTAGATAAGACCGTGTCAACTAGAGGGAATGGAACCTTGATATGTATTAATGGTCGTGAGGCAAAATCAGACGAAATCGCAACTCTAAATCCTCAGGATATTAAGGCGCACCCGACAAACCCTGTGGGGGGCTGTGCAGATGCTAACCCAAAAACATGTTGCCAAACGATACATAATTTC
>CAKQPF010000094.1 GCA_934256705.1 uncultured Prevotella sp. | reverse complement strand
AAGCGAGTGCAAAGGTACTGCTTTTTCCCGAACTGGCAAAACTTTTCGGGATTTTTTTTCGGGAAATGTGCAATTTTAGTGGTTTCGTTGATTTACGTCAAGAGAAAAGGCGAAAAACGGGGGAATATCGGGCGGTAACGCGCCCGACACAGTGGCGGGCTCCGCTTTTGGGAAAAGGAAAGGGGAATCACAGTTTTTGGACCCTAAGGACAGCGGAACAATAATCCACTACGGCTGGGCGATGGGTGATAAAGATGACGGTATGCTGACTTTTAGCCAAGATATTATGGAGCAAAGTCTGCTCTGTCTGTGGGTCAAGAGCACTCGTTGCCTCATCGAAGAGGAGGATGCTGCGATTGCGGAGCAAGGCTCTCGCGATGCAAATGCGCTGCGATTGACCTTCACTCAGTCCCCCACCCTGCTCAGAGCAGACCGTATCGAGCCCTTCCGGAAGAGAATATACAAATTCGGCACATGAAAGAGACAACGCTTCACGCATTTCTTCCTCCGTAGCATTTTCATTTGCCATGAGCAGATTGTCACGAATAGTGCCGCTAAGGAGCGTGTTTCCTTGTGGAACGTAAACTATATTACAGCGAGTGAGAGGCGATACCGGCACTTTTTCCACCTTATTATATATATATACATTACCTGAGTCGGGACGAAGAAGGGCTTGAATGAGTCGGATAATAGTGGTCTTACCGGCTCCGGTCTCACCAAGAACGGCGGTACATTGACCAGGTCGGAAATCGAAAGAGAGATTTCTGACCACAGGATGTTCCTTATTATCGCTATAGGCATAAGTGATGTTATCGAGGATGATGCCACATGGTGCCTTCATCTCATGGCTTTCGCCCTGCATTTCGACAGGAGTTTCCTCCAGAAGCATCAATCTTTCCGCTGCAGTAAAGACTGAAACGAAGGCGGGAGCCAGTTTCATAAGATTCCGTGCAGGGTTCTGAATCTTGCTTACGAGCTGGAGGAAAGCCGTCATCCCACCAAAAGAAAGCGTTCCTGCAGACATACGCAATGCGCTCCAACCGAAGGCAAGGAGGTAACCGAGAGCAAATCCGAAATTGAGAATAAAGCGAGAGAACAAAGAGAACTTCGTGCGTCGGACCACTTTGTTCTGCAATTCCGTATGCTGGTCATCCAGTTTATCGACCATCAGTTCCTCGCCTTCCAATGTCTTTACGAGCACACGATTCTGCACAGTCTCCTGAAGAATGCTCTGCACTCTACTGTCAGAAGCCCTTACCTCACGGGACAGTTGGCGCATCTTGCGGATATATAGTTTGCTTAAGGCTGCAAAAACCGGAATCATCGCCACGATAGCGAGAGCAAGATAATGGTCCATGAGATAAAGATATGCGAAAGCGCCAAGAAACATTGCCAGGACAGAGAGCGCACTCGGCAGTGTCTCGGTAAGAAAACTGACCACCTGACTGACATCCGACTCAAGTCTATTGACGACATCACCACTGTGCAGGTTTTCCTTGCCATTCCATTCGGAGCGCAAGATACGTGCGAGCATCTGCCTTTGCATACGGTTCTGTGCCTTGACACCGAGGATACTGCGCACCCATACGGCAGCCATACTGAGGAAGAACTCGCACAATATCAGTGCTCCCATCACTATGACGGCAGTCACCACATCGCCCTCCCGGGTATGGGAAGCGATGTCAATGGCTCTTTTAATCGCCCAAACCATAGACAGACTCACCCCCACCTGCAGCAATCCGATTACTGCATTGAGGAAAGCCTGAAAGCGATTGCCTTTCCATGAATGCCAAAGCCATTTCAATATCTGGCTGGAGGGGTAGTTTTTTAATTCAGAATTCATAATTCATAATGCATAATTCAGAATTCATAATGCATAATGCAGAATTCATAATGCAGAATTCATAATGCATAATTCATAATGCATAATTCATAATGGGGGGGGCGCCTTGCTGGGACTTGCTTATATCTGCCGGTAACGCGGCAGACACAGTGGCGGACACAGGGGCGGACCAGGGGGCAAGCGTGGCTTATCGCTGATCCAAGCCCCACATCATCTTTTCTCTCAGAGTGGAGAAATAGGAACGACCGCTATAGCGCACCACTTTCACGGTATGCTGAGCCTTGCTGATAGTGATGAGCGTGCCTTCCGGAAGGCTTACCGAGCGTCCATCGACAGCGACGAGGAAGGTATGGCTACGACTTTCCACATTAAGAGTGATGACAGAATCGTCAGTTACGACGATAGGCCGCACATTAAGGCTATGCGGTGCCACAGGTGTAAGGCAAAGAATGCCCGCTCCCGGCGCAATGATCGGACCACCATTACTCAGGGAATATGCCGTAGAACCCATCGGGGTGGTCACTATTAGTCCGTCAGCCTGATAAGTCATGAGATATTCCCCATCCACACTAGCACGTACGGAAATCATTGAGGCCGTGTCGCGCTTTAGCAATGCCACGTCGTTTATGGCAAAAGGAACGGTGTTCAGTTCCTTGCCATCCACGTCAATACGCAGTACGGAATGCGAATCCACCTTGTAGTCGCAAGCATAAATGGCAGAGACGGCAAACTCCAGTTCCACGGGATTGACATCAGCCAGGAAGCCAAGCCTTCCCACATTGACGCCGATAATCGGGATGTTCTTCGCACCGATGCGCGAAGCCGTGCGCAGCAGAGTGCCGTCGCCACCCATAGAGACGGCAAAGTCGGCAGAAAAATCATCTCCGTCAAAGACTTCATTCACGTCAATATCGAGATTCAGCACCTTGGTAAGAAAGACATAGTAAGGTCGGTCTATGCAAATATGTGCTCCGCGCTGTCGCAGCAAAGCCACCATTTTCTGCATTGTAGCACTTTTCTTCGCCTGATATTCATTGCCGAAAAAAGCAAATCTGAGAGACTTGTCTGGCATATATTCAATATTTTTGTTCCTTTATCTTATCAAAAAATTTGTATTGTCACAAACATTTAGTATATTTGCAACTGCAAAAATAACAATTTATATTGACAAACAAACATTTCACACCTTAAAAAATAACAATAATATGGCAAAAGTCTATCAATTCATAGCAAATGGCTCAGAGGAAATAGAGTCATTGACCACCATCGACGTGCTGCGTCGTGCAGGAATAGAGGCAGTAACAGTAAGCATCACCGGCAATGAATTCGCTGAATTATCCCACGGTGTCACGATCAAATGCGACACCACCATTGAGGCAGCCGACCTGTCAGATGCCGACATGCTCCTGCTTCCGGGCGGTCTGCCAGGAGCCGATTATCTTCTCCATCACGAAGGCGTACGCAAGGCATTGCTTGCCCAGAATGCCGCAGGAAAGAAGATTGGAGCCATCTGTGCCGCTCCACAGGTGTTGGGCGACCTCGGTCTTCTGCAGGGAAAGCGCGCTACATGCTATCCCGGTTTTGAGGTAAAGCTCGACGGAGCAGACTACACAGCCGACCTTTTCACCATCGACGGAAACATCATTACCGGCAAGGGTCCGGCAGCAACTCTGCCTTATTCCTATGCAATACTTGAGATGCTCGGTGCGAAAGACGCTGCTGAAGCATTGAAGGAGGGCATGGTGTATAATTATCTGATGGAGTCAAAAGCATAGTCTGATGGAGTATATCATCATAGTAGCCGGAGGCAAGGGACTGAGAATGGGTGGCGACATCCCGAAGCAGTTCCTGCCCATATGCGGCAAACCGGTGCTGATGCGCACTATAGAGCGTTTCCGTGAGTATTCCAAGGATATCCACGTGATTCTCGTCTTGCCTGAAGCTCAGCAGGAATACTGGGCAAGGCTCTGCGAGAAATACCATTTCCATGAGGAATGCGAGATAGCCAATGGTGGCGAGACGCGCTTTCACAGCGTGAGAAACGGTCTCTCCCTCATCCCCGACAATGCCGAAGGCACTGTGGGAGTGCATGATGGAGTGCGCCCTTTCCCGTCTGTGGAAGTCATCAGCAGATGCTATTCGACCGCCCGGACAGCCCATGCCGTCATCCCGGTAACGCCGGTGGTGGAGACTCTCCGCCACGTGGAAGAGAAGCGAAACGTGCTCCGTTCCGACTACAGACTGGTGCAGACACCGCAGGTATTCGACATCCAGACACTGAAAGAAGCCTACAGGCAGGACTACAAGGACAGCTTCACCGACGACGCATCCGTGGTGGAGAGCATCGGAAGGGAAGTGACAATGGTGGAAGGAAACCGTGAAAACATCAAGATTACCACGCCTTTTGACATAAAGATAGCAGAAAGCATACTGCGATGAGCGATATACTGAAGACTGACATAAAGTATGTTACAGGAGTAGGACCGCAGAAGAAGGATATCCTGAAGCGGGAAATAGG
The DNA here is from genome assembly GCA_934256705.1 of uncultured Prevotella sp. Taxonomy (GTDB): domain Bacteria; phylum Bacteroidota; class Bacteroidia; order Bacteroidales; family Bacteroidaceae; genus Prevotella. Next base: position 4,980 of record CAKQPF010000094.1, on the reverse strand, counting down.
CATCGAGACCTACGGCGACCTGCTCGAATACTATCCATATAAATATGTGGATAGAAGTCATGTATATACCATCAGCAGCCTTTCCACCGACATGCCCTTCGTGCAGATAAAGGGCAGGATACTCTCATTCGAGTCATTCCAGATGGGAGTGAAGAAGAAACGCCTCGTGGCACATTTCAGCGACGGCACCGGAGTGGTGGACCTCGTCTGGTTTTCCGGTACGCAATACGTGTCAAAGAACTACACGACCGGTGTGGAATACATCGTATTCGGCAAGCCTGCCATCTTCGGAGGACGCTTTCAGATAAGCCATCCAGAACTGGACAAAACCGAAAACCTGCAGTTGTCAGAGATGGGAATGCAGCCTTTCTACGTCACTTCCGAGAGGATGAAACAGTCAGGACTGTCATCCCGTTCACTGGAAAAGATAGTAAAGTCACTGCTCGCCAAACTTCCGCCTCAGCCGGAGACGCTGCCCGACTACATCACTGCCCCACTCCATCTCATGTCGCGCGACGCTGCCATTCGCGGAGTGCATTATCCCCACACGCAGAATGAGATGCAGAAAGCCAGGGAAAGGCTGAAATTCGAGGAACTGTTCTATGTCCAGCTCAACATTCTCCGCTACACCGCAAACCACCGCCGCAAGTATCGTGGCTATCTTCTGCCGAGAATCGGAGAGCATTTCAACAGTTTCTTCAGGCAGAACCTGAAGTTTGAACTGACCGGAGCGCAGAAGAGAGTGATGCACGAGATACAGGCAGACATGAACACCGGAAGGCAAATGAACCGTCTCGTGCAGGGTGACGTGGGTTCGGGAAAGACCCTTGTGGCACTGATGGCTATGCTTATAGCCGTGGACAACGGATTCCAGGCATGCATGATGGCACCCACCGAGATACTTGCAGAGCAACATCTTGCCACAATAAAAGACTTTCTGAAAGGACTGAATGTACGCGTAGAACTGCTCACCGGCATAGTAAAAGGCAAAAAGCGCAAGGAAATCCTCGAAGGAGTGGTCACTGGCGATGTGCACATACTCGTGGGAACACATGCCGTTATCGAAGATACTGTGCAATTTCACAATATAGGCCTTGCCGTAGTAGATGAGCAGCACCGGTTCGGCGTGGCACAAAGGGCGAAACTATGGGCAAAGAACCAGAACCCGCCACACATCCTCGTGATGACGGCAACGCCGATACCGCGCACCCTCGCCATGACCATCTACGGCGACCTCGACGTGAGCGTCATCGACGAACTGCCTCCTGGCAGAAAGCCTATCCAGACCTTGCACAAATATGACACACAGATGACGACCCTATACAACGGCATCCGCCAGCAGATAGCATTGGGAAGGCAGGTCTATATCGTATATCCACTCATCAGCGAGAGCGAGAAGATGGACCTGAAAAACCTGGAAGACGGGTTTGAGCAACTGCAAAGCATATTCCCGGACTATAAGATGAGCAAGGTGCACGGACGGATGAAGCCTGCCGAAAAGGAAGCGGAGATGCAGCGGTTTGCATCGGGAGAGACGCAGATTCTCGTGGCCACGACCGTCATCGAGGTGGGTGTCAACGTGCCAAACGCATCAGTAATGGTCATAATGGAGGCGCAACGATTCGGACTGTCACAGCTTCACCAGCTCCGTGGCAGAGTGGGACGAGGCGCTGACCAGAGCTACTGCATCCTCGTCAGCGGACATGAACTATCTGCCGAGACCAGAAAGAGACTGGAAATAATGACCGAGACGAATGACGGATTCCGCATTGCCGAGGCTGACCTCAAGCTTCGCGGTCCCGGCGACCTGGAGGGAACCCAGCAGAGCGGACTCGCATTCGACCTCAAGATTGCGGACATTGCACGCGACGGACAACTGGTCCAACTGGCTCGCGATGAAGCGCAGAAGATAATAGATGAGGATCCGCAATGCAACAGCCAGCGGCACGCATTGCTCTGGCGACGACTCAACGAACTGAGGTCCGGCTCCGTGGATTGGGCACAGATAAGTTAGTGACGACAAAAAACAGTAACAACAAAGGACAAAATGACTTACGAACAGATAACAAGCACGCAGAACCCGAAGATAAAGAAACTGCTTCAGCTCCAGCAGAAGTCTTCCGAGAGAAGGAAGGCCGGACTCTTCGTCGTCGAAGGACAAAGGGAAGTGGAGAGATGCGCCATGAAAGGCTACGAGATAGACAGCGTGTTCTTTTGCAGGAACATAGCGAAATCCTCACAGCCTGAGCTAAACGACACCACGGAGCACTTGCTGGAGAAACTCCAGAGGGAAGGAAAAGCAAGAATCTTCGAAATCTCCAAGGAAGTCTATTCCAAGATAGCATACCGCGAAAGCACCGAAGGCGTAGTAGCGGAAGTGCGCACGAAGGACATGAAACTGGCGGATCTGGGCATTGACGACAATGGCATGAGAGGCGGGCACGCCCCACTTCTCGTAGTGCTTGAAGGCGTGGAGAAACCGGGAAACCTCGGAGCCATACTGCGAACTGCCGATGCTTCGGGAGCGGATGCCGTGATAGTATGCGACCCACGCACCGACTTATACAATCCGAACCTTATCCGAAGCAGCACGGGAGGCATATTCAGCGTGCCATGCGTGGCGTGCACATCAGAGGAATGCATCGCTTTCCTCAAGGCAAAAGGCATAAAGATACTGACGGCACAGCTGCAGGACTCCAGCCTATACTACGACACCGACATGAGATGCGGCACCGCAATAGTGATGGGAACGGAGGCCACCGGTCTCACCGACATCTGGCGCAAGGCAGCAGATGCCCACATCCGCATCCCGATGCTCGGCATTCTCGACTCGCTCAATGTGTCGGTCAGCGCCGCAGTGCTGCTCTTCGAGGCGGTAAGACAGAGGGACAGTTTCTGATCAGTGGCGGTATCGCAATGCAATATCTATGCTTTCACGATGCAATAGCATAGATATTACCTTGCAATAGCATAGCTTTTACAACAGCCCTCCACAAGCCCCATGAAGTCCCCTTCCTGTCCCCAGAAGCGTCCTCCCCAACCCCTCCTTTGAGGGGCTTTCTTTTAGTTAACTGAAGTTTCCCACTCTTGATAATCAATCGGTTATAATTCAACTATCGCATATAAACATCTCTAATCCAGAGCGTTGCATCATTGGGTTAATATACTTTAATGCTTTGGAATAGGATTCATAACCTATTGATGCTCAATATCAGTCTTGTGTGAAATAACTACGCATTTTGTCTAATCGAAATTAACATTTTTACAATTTGCTGACAGTCAGGCATTTAAGTATGTTTGTAAATATGGGAAACTTTAGTTAGTTAAGAATTGTCAGTTCGGGTTACAAGCAGCCAGTGTCTAACCTATCATCCCCCAAGGGGGACAGGAGGGGGCTTTGGGACTGTTTCGACATTTATTTTACATCTATTCACAACTTTTCGGCTTTAATTCAAAGGAAATTCTTCGAACTGTACGGTTGAAAAAGTTTCTCTACGGAGGGGGCGGAGAGGGCTTTATGGCTCTCCCCAATAATCGAAAATCATCGCTACCTGTCTGTCTGGAAGACAGTACCGAGCGAAGCGAGAGTAACCCGGGACGAAGTCTCGGGTGATAAGAATGCAACAATAACTGTCTGGAAGACAGTACCAAATCATGCATTATGCATTATATAGCTTTGTGCCTAATCATCAAAATGATAGCCAGTAAGGACATAATAGTACCAGATAGCCTTCCTGTTTTTTGCATTCAGCACCGCTTTGTCTATCTTGATGGAATCTTCGATACTGACGTTATATTTTGCTCTGTTGCGTTGAACAAGGTTCACGCGAATGCTTGAAAGTGATTCTGGTAGTCCCTCGTCTAACTTGATAGCACACAATGTGTCATTGTTGTTGATATCTTCAATCAGATACGAAACCGCTTCATGAGAATCTTTCTTCAGCCATAAAGTAAATGCAATGTAATTTATAGCTCGGGACTTATGTTCCTTTGCGAGTTGGATTATCTCTTCCTTTGTACAATACTTTTCTATACTATCGCTGTATATCCACTGTTCGCGCTTTTCTGACAAATAGTATTCATCTATATACACACTTTCAACTTTGCTATCTCTACGAGGCTTTAATAGTTCGCATATTGAGTCGATACTATTCTTTACAATAGGATTTGATAACCCGGAACTGTCTGTCGTACATCCTGTTGTGATGTAAAAGGCAAGGAATGTTATTCCAAATAATTTGATAATGTTCATCTGTAATGATTTTTATATGGTAAAATTGATGTCGGACTTATAGTTCGGTATTGCTTTCCTTTGTGGTTACTTCTGGTAGCTTCACCGTTTCTTATCGCTGTTAGTGATTCATTTCCTGTGATCACTCTACGTTCCTCTTTGTTGTCATATTTCGAATCATATTTATCGCTTCTTTCTTTATGATTGTGTGGATTCATGGTTTGGTCGATAGCATGATCCATTTCGTGTTCTAATATTGTGGCTGGAGATTGAAAGCCATTATTTGTTGTTTTTAGCCCATTTTCAGGATTCCAATACACTGTAGGCTGATGTCCAACTACCTTAAATTCTGATTCACCTTTAATGAATAATCGAGCATCATCAATGTAAATGTCATGTTTACCATGTACTGCTTTTAAAAATGCTTTACCTCCTCCATTCTTGGTGTCATAAACATATGCAGAAATTACATCTTTTACAAACTGGTTGTTTGGAATCTTTATGCTTTTTTGTCCATGAAATCCAGAAAAACGATAATAAGTGTTATTTCCGTTTTTGTCTTTATACCATATTTTTATGGCATTGCCATCAGAATCAATATATCTCATCGGATTATTGGCACAATAAGCATACGGACTCACCCCATAATACTTCTCGCAAAGCGGATCCATTCTGTCCCAGACAGGGACGACCGGGTAATACTGCCTTGCGCCATAATCGTAGGTGTTCAGTCCGTGCATGAGGTCAAG
>CAKQPF010000093.1 GCA_934256705.1 uncultured Prevotella sp. | reverse complement strand
GTAGGATGGTAAAAAATCAGCCGAAACGCCTTAAATAGCGCGTTTCGCAAGTGCGCTCTATGCGCCTATACCTAAAATAATTTTCTTCAAAAGAAATTCCACCCTTCCACCTTGGCTATATTATGTATTTAATAATCAATGCGTTAGATGAGGTGGAATTAGGGGTGGAATTAGGGTGGAATTACATGAAGTTCCACCCTAATTCCACCACTAATTCCACCTCATTTAAATCGCTGACTATCAGAACTGTAACATCACCGAGGTGGAAGGGTGGAATTACAAACGAGAATAAACATTTTTATTGAAACAGGGTTGAAAAAGTATTAACAACAGTTAAAATAGGCATAAAAAAGGGTTGATACTCCATTGGGAAGTATCAACCCTTATGTATCGTTCTCTCATTAGGAGAGCACTCACTTTACGTTCTGATTCCGTGCTTCCCTTGATGGGAAGGCGTGGGCATTAGAGGTTTGGATTCATTGTAGCCCAGTCCTCTACAGCAGGGATGATGCCGAGAGAGATGATCTCGTCACGCATAGCCTGGAGGTGCTCATAAGACTTCTGGAGACCTGCCATCTCTTCGGCAGTTCCTTCAGGAGCGGTGAAGTGAACGCCGGTAGCGTCGATAGTGGTAGGCATAGCCATCATGACATTCTTGTAGCCGAGCTTGTCGCAGTTTACATAGCAACCAGCAGGGAGAGTGAACTCAGCACCACCCATAGCGCCTTCGATCATCTTCACAGCCTGGTAAGCAGGGCTCTGGAAAGAAGAACGTCCACGGAGCTTGATGATAGCAGCGCCGCCCTTGGTGGTTATGGTGCGGATTTCAGCGAGACGCTCTGCAGACATGCCGAGCTCCTCGAGAGACTTGCCGTCAACCTTTACGTGGGAAGCGAAAACAGCCATCTGCTCACCGTGACCACCGTAAGTGTGGGCACCGGTCACCTTATCCTGAGCTACGCCATATTCAGCAGCGAGAGCCTCCTGGAGACGTGTAGAGTCGAGAGCAGCGAGAGATGTGAGCTGGCTTGGCTTGAGGCCAGAGTGGATAAGAGCGGTAAGAGCGGTAACGTCAGCAGGGTTGAAGATAACCACTACGTGCTTTACGTCAGGGCAGTACTTCTTGATGTTGTCACCGAAGTCGGCAGCGATCTTACAGTTGCCTACGAGAAGGTCCTCACGTGTCATGCCGTCCTTACGTGGAGCGCCACCTGAAGAAATGATGTACTTGGCACCTGTAAATGCCTCCTCTGGATCCACTGTGTAAGAGAGGTTAGCGCCTGGGAATGCGCAGTGACACATCTCCTCATATACACCATGAACGCCTGGCTCATAGATATCGTAGAGACATACATTAGGGGTGAGACCCAACATCAACACTGACTGGACCATGTTAGAACCAATCATACCACCAGCTCCTACAATGACGAGCTTTTCATCAGTTAAAAATGCCATTTCTTTGTGTTTTTATTAAGAATGAATAAATTTTACTACTACCGCCAAATGTGCCCGTTTTGCACAATTAGCATTGCAAAGTTATAAAAAAAAACGGTAAAACCGCACGTTTTTCCACATTTCTTTTGCTTGTCATTACAAAAAGATGTATCTTTGTAAAGTCTATTTTGCAATCAATATCTATATCTATGAACATCCCTGAAAAACTTTCCTCTCTGCGCCAGTTGATGCGTCAGGAGGGTATCGATGCCTTTATCTTCCCGAGTACTGACCCTCACAACGGCGAGTATGTGCCTGATCACTGGATGGGCAGACAATGGATTTCCGGTTTCAACGGTTCCGCTGGAACGGCAGTAGTAACTCTCAACGAGGCTGCCCTCTGGACGGACTCTCGATATTTCATCGCTGCGACAGAGCAGTTGGCTGGCACGGAATTCGTCCTGATGAAGGATGCCGTGGAAGGCACTCCTACCATTGCGCAATGGCTCGGACAGAAGCTTGCCATGTCTGGAGGCTCATGTGTCGGCGTAGATGGTATGGTAATGTCTGCGAGCAACGTGGAAAGCCTCATCGCTGACCTGCGTGCCGAAGGCGGAATAACGGTGAGAACGAATCTTGACCCTTTGGCTGAGATATGGAAAGACCGCCCTGTAATACCATTAAATAAGGTGGAAATACAGCCTGAAGAATTTACTGGCGAGAGTGTAGGCTCTAAGCTTACCCGCATCCGCAAGGAAATCAAGGCTAATCATTCCAACGGCATGCTGGTGACAGCTCTCGATGACATCGCCTGGACGCTCAATCTCCGTGGCACGGACGTGCACTGCAATCCGGTCTTTGTCAGCTTCCTCCTTATCCGCGAGGATGATGCCACCCTCTTCATCGACGAGAGAAAGCTCACTGCCGAGGTGAGCGTCTATCTCCATGACAATGGTATCAACGTGATTCCTTACGATGCCGTGACAGAGGCACTGAAGAAATATAACGACTACAGCATTCTGATGAGCAGCGCCACCACCTGCTATTCTCTCTATAAGGCAGTGAAGGCAAACATCGTCGATGCGCCAGTTTCTCCTATCGCCGTGATGAAGACGAAGAAGAACGAGGCAGAAATCAGATGTTTCCACAACGCCATGAAGCGTGACGGCGTAGCAATGGTGAAGTTCCTCCGCTGGCTTATCCCTGCCGTAAAGGAGGGTAATGTGACAGAAATCGGTGTCGATAAGAAACTTACTTCGCTTCGTGCCGAGCAGGATCTGTATCGTGACATCAGTTTTGACACTATCGTAGGCTATCAGGCTCACGGTGCTATCGTGCATTATGAGGCTACTCCTGAGACTGATATTCCTCTGAAACCGGAAGGATTCGTGCTCATCGACAGCGGCGCACAGTATCAGGATGCTACGACGGACATCACCCGTACCATCGCCCTCGGTCCTGTCACCGAGGAACAGCGCAAGGTATATACGCTCGTGCTGAAGGGCAATATCCAGCTTGCCATGGTGAAATTCCCTGACGGAACAAGCGGCACCCAACTGGACGCTCTTGCCCGCATGGACATGTGGCGTGAAGGCATGAACTATCTCCACGGCACGGGTCACGGCGTGGGATCTTATCTCAATGTGCATGAGGGTCCTCATCAGATACGTATGCAGTGGAAACCTACTCCGCTCCGTGCTGGAATGACCGTCACTGACGAGCCAGGCCTCTACCTTGAGGGCCGTTTCGGTGTGCGCATAGAGAACACCATGATCTTCACTCCTTACAAGGAGACCGAGTTCGGCAAGTTCCTTCAGATGGAGCCTCTCACTCTCTGTCCTATCGACACCACTCCTGTCGTGAAGGAGATGATGCGCAAGGAAGAGATAGAATGGCTCAATGCTTACCATCAGCGTGTGCGCGAAGAACTGCTTCCTCTGCTCGATGATGCCGCTGACAGAGAATGGCTCATAGAGAACACAAAGGCTATTTAATGGTTGTCGGTTATTGGTTGTGGGTTGTGGGTTATAGGTTGGTTTGTACTATACTACCAATAACCAACAACCAACAACCAATAACCCATAACCTCAACCTCAAATAAACAACAAGACAATGAACATAAGAGTGGGAATGGGCTACGATGTCCATCAACTGGTGGTAGGGAGAGACCTGTGGCTTGGCGGAATAAAGATAGAGCATACACATGGTCTGCTCGGCCACAGCGATGCTGACGTGCTGATACACGCCATCTGCGACGCTCTTCTGGGCGCGGCAAATATGCGTGACATAGGTTATCACTTTCCTGATACGTCAAAAGAAACTGATGGTATTGACTCTAAGATTCTGCTTGGCAAAACCATAGACCTTATAGCTACAAAGGGTTATAAGGTGGGTAATATCGATTGCACGGTATGTGCTGAGAAGCCAAAGCTTAATCCTCACGTTGAGAAAATGAAGCAATGTCTTGCCAATATCATGGGCTTAGACATCGACTGCGTGAGCATCAAAGCTACCACCACTGAGAAACTTGGCTTCACTGGCAGGATGGAAGGCATTTCCGCTTACTGCGTGGCGCTGATAAGTAAATAAGGAGACCCCCTCTTATCCCCCTGTAGGGGGAAGCTATATACGTTCTTCGATTGAGTCTCAAGTTGACAATACGTAACCAGCCTCCCCCTACAGGGGGATAAGAGGGGGTCTTCTTCTTCATTTAAGACGCCAACGCTTTCTTCCAAAGCAAGTAGGCGACCTTGTAAGCCTCGGTATCTTCCACCGGGGCTTCTGTGGCGATGTGCTTCAATGTCTTGAAGGCCTCGTCGGAATCCTTGTATATTCCAGCTCCGATACCGGCACCGTATGCAGCTCCCACACTGCCGTCGGTCTCATAGAGCTCGATTGTGGCACCTGTCACAGCGGCAAGAGTGCGGCGGAACAGAGGTGAGAGGAAGAGATTGGCGTGACCTGCCTTGATGGTCTTTATCTCCATACCCATATTCTGCATTATCTCAATGCCGTAAGCGAAGGAGAATGCGATGCCTTCCTGAGCGGCACGGATGATGTGTGCCTTCTTGTGGATATTGAAGTTGATGCCGTGGATGGAAGCTCCAGGGTTCTCATTCTGCAGCACGCGCTCTGCACCATTGCCGAACGGGATGATGCTGAGTCCCTCTGCGCCTACAGGAACGCTCTCTGCCAGGTCGTTCATCTCAGCGTAGGAGATGCCTTCCGGAGCGATGGTGCGCTTCACCCAAGCATTCAGGATGCCTGTGCCATTGATGCAGAGAAGCACTCCCAGACGTGTGTCCGGCTGGTTGTGGTTGACGTGTGCGAAAGTGTTCACGCGGCTCTTTGGGTCGTAGTTCACCTCTCCGAGCACGCCATACACCACTCCAGACGTACCGCCGGTGGCAGCAATCTCGCCCGGTTTCATCACGTTGAGCGAAAGGGCATTGTTCGGCTGGTCGCCGCCACGGTATGAAATAGGAGTGCCGGTAGGTATTCCGAGTTCGGCAGCCACGGTTTCACACACCCTTGACTGAATGGAGAATGTTGGCACTATCTCGGAGATGATGCTCTCATCGAAGCCGAAATACTGCATGATGTCCTTGCTTACGCAGTTCTCTTTGAAGTCCCAGAACATGCCTTCCGAGAGTCCGGAGATAGTGGTTTTCTTGTCACCACCGCTGAGTCGCATTGCGATGAAGTCGCCAGGCAGCATCACTTTGGCTATCTTTGCGTAGATATCAGGTTCATTTTCCTTCACCCAAGCCAGTTTGGCGGCAGTGAAATTGCCAGGGGAATTGAGCAGATGCTCCAGGCATTTCTCGCCTCCTATAGCTTCGAAAGCCTTGTTTCCGTAAGGTACGGCGCGTCCGTCACACCAGATGATGGATGGTCGGAGCACGTTGCTGTCCTTATCTACGCATACCAGACCGTGCATCTGATAAGAAATACCGATAGCGGAAACCTTGGCGAGGCAACCTTCCGCCTGTGCTTCGAGACGTGCGGTAGCGTTCTTGAGTTCGTCCCACCACATGTCAGGTTCCTGTTCAGCCCATCCAGCCTGCTTTGCCATGATGGGTGCTTCTGAGTCCGGGAATTGTGCGGAAGCCACAGTCTGTCCTGTCTGTGCATCCACGATAGATGCCTTCACTGATGAAGTGCCGATGTCGTAACCGAGTAAATACATTGTCTTTTGTTTGTTTTGTTGTTTAGTGACGGTGAAAAAATAAATTGGTATGATTTGAGCCTCAGATTTTTGAGATGTTTTTCTCACTCGAAGAGGGAATATAGCGGGCTATATGACCGATGAGAGGGAGGGAAACAGCCAAAAAGATGAGGTTGAAACCTTTATATTGATATGGTACATTTTTCTCTCAAATCGTACCAAGTTATTTTTTTACCGTCACTTAGTAGTTTTTATTTTCGTAATACGTAGTATTCTGCAAAATTAAGATTAAATTATGACATCTGCAAGCAAATCGGCAGAAAAGTTTCTGCTTGGTGATGGATTTGCCGTTGACAAGACCACCAAACAACAAGACCACCAGACAACCAAACCACCAAACAACAAAAAATCCAAAACCCTATTGCAGGATATGAAATAAATCATTACCTTTGCAACCGTATGAAAAGACTAACACTAACCACTTTACTGACTATTTGCTTTATCTTCTGCTTTGCAGACCAAAGGAAGATGAATTTCAACGGAGACTGGCAGATACATTATCCTGCCTCAGCCTCCAAGTATGCCGGAACGATAAGGAAGGTGACTCTGCCAAGAGCATGGAACGAGGACTTTGCCTACAAGGTGGGCATCGCCCAACTGCCTGACGACACCTGCCGATACGTCAAGACTTTCGCTATGCCGATGCAGTGGAAGGGAAAACATGTGTTTGTCGAGTTTGAAGGAGCACGCCAGAGTGCTGAAGTCTGGCTCAACGGACATCGCCTCGGACTGCATGAAAACGGTGTGATGGCTTTCGGATTCGACCTCACTCCCTACATCATTCCTGGCAAGGAAAACCGCATCGAGGTGCTGACAGACAACGACTGGGCATACAAGGAGAAGGCTACAGGCAGCTCATACCAATGGAACAACAAGAACTTCAACATGAACATGGGAGGCATCGTCAAGAACGTATGGCTCCATGTCAAGGATGAAGTCTATCAGACGTTACCTCTATTTTCCAATCTCGGCACCACAGGAGTCTATGTCTATGGCACGGATTACGACGTGAAAGGCAAGCGAATGACTTGCAATGTTGAGTCGCAGGTGGTCAATGCTTCTACCAAAGCCAGACGTATCGCCCTCATGGTGAGCGTGATGGACATTGACGGAAAGAAGGTGGCAGAGTTTCATGGCAAGGAAATGATGGTCGGTGCCGGCGACACCGTATCTCTGAGAGCACGCAAAGCCATGCGGAATGTGCATTTCTGGTCGTGGGGTTACGGCTATTTATATAAGGTAATCACTTGCCTTGCCATCAACGGTAAGGCGCAAAGCGACGATGAAGTGGTGACTACGACAGGCTTTCGCAAGACAAAATTCGGCGAAGGAAAGATATGGCTCAACGACAGGGTGATGATGATGCACGGCTACGCACAGCGCACTTCCAACGAATGGCCTGCCGTGGGCATTGACATTCCGGCATGGTTGAGCGACTATTCCAATGACCTCATGGTGAAGTCGGGAGGTAATCTCGTCAGATGGATGCACGTCACTCCAAGTAAGCAGGACGTGGAATCATGCGACAGGGTAGGACTCATTCAGGCCATGCCGGCTGGAGATGCCGAGAAAGACGTGGTGGGACGCCATTGGACGCAGCGCACCGAACTGATGCGCGACGCGATAATCTACAACAGGAACAACCCTTCCATCCTCTTCTACGAGGGAGGCAACGAGAGCATTTCGCGCGAACACATGAAGGAACTCATTGCCATCCGCAATCAGTACGACCCTCACGGAGGCAGAGTAATAGGATCAAGAGAGATGCTCGACATAGACGAAGCGGAGTATGGAGGCGAAATGCTCTACATCAACAAGTCGGGAAAGCATCCCATGTGGGCAATGGAATATTGCCGTGACGAGGGCTACCGCATGTATTGGGACGACTGGTCATACCCTTACCACAAGCAGGGAGCAGGGCCTTTCTACCGCAATGCGCCAGCCGAAGCCTACAATCAGAATGCTGATATGCTCGCTCTGGAGCAGGTGCGCCGATGGAACGACTACTTCATCGTGCGTCCCGGCATGGGAAAGAGAGTGTCATCAGGCGGCGTGAAGATAATATTCTCCGACACCAACACCCACGGACGCTCTGAATTCAACTACAGAGTGAGCGGAGTGGTCGATGCAATGCGCATCCCGAAGGACGCCTTTTATGCGCATCAGGTGATGTGGAACTCATGGTGCGACATCCAGCGCAAGGCAAGCCATATACTCGGTCACTGGAACTATCAGGGCGGAGTGGTGAAGGATATCCATGTCATCTCCACCTCGCCGGTGGTGGAGCTCTTCGTCAACGGCAAGTCGGTGGGAAAGTCAAGCAAGGCGGAAGCATCATTTATCCACTATTTCAAGGACGTGACATTCATTCCGGGCGAGATAAAGGCAGTCAGCTATGCCGCTGACGGAGTGACGGTGGAGTCGGAAGCAAGTCACAAGACGGCGGGCGAGCCACACCATCTCAAGCTCACGCTGATGCAGAATCCTGACGGAGGCATGAAGGCTGACGGTGCAGACCTTGCCATCGTGCAGGTGGAGGTGATGGACAAGGACGGAATGCGCTGTCCTCTGGACAACCGTCTCATACATTGGTCGCTCGAAGGACAAGCCGAATGGCGCGGTGGAATAGCCAAGAGTCCTGACCTCGACAACTATATCCTCTCGGAGACACTGCCTGTAGAGGCTGGAATAAGCAGGGTGATAGTCCGTTCCACCACCGTTCCGGGACTCATCCGGCTTACCGCCAAGGCGCAGGGAATGGACGATGCCGTGGTGGAATGGACCTCTACGGACAAGCCTTGCACCACGCAGAAACAGTTTCTCGAAAGAGGTGAGACACCTCTCACGCCTTCATATACGGAGAAAAAGCGCACGATAGGTATCCTTTCTGCCGAAGCTGGCACCAATCAGGAAAGCGCGAAATGCAGTTGGGACGACAATGAACTGTCGGAATGGAAGAACGACGGCAAGCTCTCTACTGCCTGGATAGCCTACACGCTGGAAGAGAGCACCGCTGTGGATGAGATAAGCATCAAGTTGACTGGATGGAGAAAGCGGTCCTATCCACTTGAAGTATATGCCGTAACCGACGATGGCACCACGCAGATGGTGTGGAAAGGCAACACGGAAAAGTCATTGGGCTACGTCTCACTCTTCCTGGAAAAGCCGGTAAAGGCAAGGAAATACATCATCAAACAGGTGGGGACAGCCACCGAAAAGGATGCTTTCGGACAAGTCACCGAGCTTGCTGGAGGTTCTGCCACAGAGCTTGACCTTTACAAGACACCAGGCAGCGAGAAAGTGAAAGGCGAACTCCGCATCGTGGAAATCGATTTCCTCAAGTGGAAATAACGATTGACTGGATTGCTGTCCAGTCTGAGTTATCGCCTGTCTGAAAAAATTAGCAAAGTTATTACATCCTAATAACTATGCTTTTACATCCTAATAACATAGTTATTACCTCCTAATAACTATGCTTTTACATCCTAATAACTATGCTTTTATAGAGACCCCCTCTTATCCCCCTGTAAGGGGGAGGCTATATACGTTCTTCTGTTTGCGATTTCCCAATTGCGTCAACGCGATTATTCACTCTTCACTTTTCACTTTTCACTAAAGAAGAAAATGTAACCAGTTTCCTCCCCTAAGTGGGACAGGATGGGGCTCGCTCCAAGGAGGGCTTCAGGAGTAAATTGAACTGTCGGAATCACTTATTTAACATTTATTCATAACTTTTGTAACTACTCAGGTAGGTTTGCCGTACTCATATTATGACGAAACGATAGCAGCTTAACGTTCAATTATCA
>CAKQPF010000092.1 GCA_934256705.1 uncultured Prevotella sp. | reverse complement strand
CACCTACAAAGGTACAAAAAAAAAACCAAATATGCAAGTAAAATAATGTTTATTTTCCTGATATTCAACAGCTTTTACGAGCGTCAGATGCGAAGTGATAATTGAACGTTAAGCTGCTATCGTTTCGTCATAATATGAGTACGGCAAACCTACCTGAGTAGTTACAAAAGTTGTGAAGAGATGTTAAACGATGGTCAAACAGTATATAAGCCCTCATTTAAAAGCATAGATATTAGGTTGTAAAAGCATAGTTATCAGGTTGTAAAAGCTATGGTATTAGGTTGTAATAGCTATGCTTATACTGGGTATCCACAAATGAACTGCATCCACAGAAAAAAAGCCCTGACAATACAGTTTCTTCTGTTTGTCGGGGCTTATTTGTCAATCGTTAAATTTGCCGTTGGCAAATCCAAAGTATTTTGTAAAGAATGACTTTAGTCTGTCAAGCACATGCTCTACCTTACCTTGGCGGTTCGCATTTGGATCGAATGGGTTTATTGGAGGCATTATGTTGTTAAGCTCCAGACCACCTTCAGGAACGTAGCCACGAGTGAATGCCATCTCGATAAACTCTGTAGCCTTATCATTCTTAAGACTTTCTTCCTTTACGAGTTCGGCAAACTCAGCTTTTTTCTGTTCGTTGAGGTATTTCTGCCATTCTTCATATACATCACCTGTGGCAGTCATGCTTTCTATGAAGCGTTCTATGAGTTCCTTCTTGTCTCGCAAATCGGCACTCGACTCGATGGACTTGATAATGCGTATGTGAATTTCGTTATCCTGACAATGACTGTCATGATACTGCTTTACCAGATAGAGGATATAATCAATATTGACCTCCACTTGCTTTACGAGTTCCATTTCAAACTCTATATCATCGTTTACATTAGTCTTATCGCCATCATTGTGAGAGCGATAATAGTCGTACAAGTCAATGTAAACACTTGTATAGTCTTGGATTTCCCTTGCAGAAAGTGGATTGAGTTCTGCAAACTGGTCAAAGCAACTCAAAAGGTTGATAAAGCGAAGAATTGTGCCAAACAACTTTATGAATTCGCGCTCCTTATGCTCTCCCACTGGGATAGTGCCTGGAGGAACCAGAGCCTTCAACTCTTCGACATACTCCACATAGCCCTTAACGTGCTTACCCTTTTCATCTGTATAGCCATTGAAGTAATCCTCAAAAGGACGGAGTATGACAGTTCCCCTTGCATCTGCATCGCCAAAGAGCGACAAAGCCTTGTTGGTCTGATCTTCGAGGTTACGGAAGCACACTATGTTGCCGGCATTCTTAACAGAGTTCAGAATGCGGTTCGTACGACTGAATGACTGTATCAAGCCATGGTATCGCAGATTCTTGTCCACCCAGAGTGTATTGAGTGTTGTGGCATCGAAACCAGTCAGGAACATATTCACAACGATAAGGATGTCAATCTCGCGATTTTTCATGCGGAGTGATACATCTTTATAATAGTTTGGGAACTTGTCGGCCGATGTGTCGTAGTTGGTCGTGAACATCTTATTATAGTCCACGATAGCACGTCCCAGGAAGTCACGGCTGCTTTCATCCATGCCTTCTGTGCTGTCAGAGTCTTCGTCCTCAATATCTTCTCCTACCGCTTCGTTTGCTCCATAAGAGAAGATTGTGGCTATTTTCAGTTGCTTGTTCTCTGGTAATTCTGCCATTTGCTTCTGGAACTCATTGTAATAGAGCTTTGCTGCTTCGATACTCTGAACCGCAAGCATGGAGTTGAAGCCACTGAGTCGAGCTTTCCGTCTTACTTCCTCATAGTCCTTTTCGCCATAATGCTTCACCACGTCGGTCACATCTTTCAACTGCTTGAAAATGTAAGAGCTTGCCTGTTTCGTCTGTTGCGCATAATGCTCCAGAATGTAAGCAGTCACATTGCTGATGCGCTGGGCAGACATCAGAGCCTTCTCACGTTCTATATCCCACACCTGAGTGTTTTCAATGCTCTTTTTGCTCTTCATGGTGCTGACATAGGTCACACTGAATGGAAGCACGTTGTGGTCACGGATAGCATCCACAATGGTATAGGTGTGTAGCCTACGGCCAAAGACATCGTCCGTTGTCCGGAGGTTGCCTCGGCTACCCGACACATTCTCGGCGAAGATAGGAGTACCTGTAAAGCCAAAGATATAATACTTCTTGAACTTCTTGACGATGGCAGCGTGCATGTCGCCAAACTGTGAACGATGGCATTCATCGAATACCATTACCACGTTCTTGGCGAATATCTCATGAGTAGGGTACCGCTTGATCAGCGATGTGAGCTTCTGGATGGTGGTAATGACTATCTTGCACTTGGAATCCTTCAGTTGCTTTTCCAGAATCTTTGTTGAAGTGTTGCCGTTGGCTGCTCCTTTTTGGAAACGGTCATACTCCTTCATGGTCTGATAGTCAAGGTCTTTGCGGTCAACCACGAACACCACCTTGTCAACGAAATCGTACTTGGTTGCGAGCTGTGCAGCCTTGAAAGAGGTCAAGGTCTTGCCTGAACCAGTGGTGTGCCATACATATCCGCAAGCGTCTATCGTGCCTTGCCTCTTCATGTTGTGGGCACGCTCTATCTGATTCAGAAGGGCTTCGGTTGCAGCTATCTGGTAAGGACGCATCACAAGCAGCAAGTCCTGCTCGGTCAGTACACAGAAGCGAGTGAGAATATTGAGCAAGGTGTGGCGCGAGAAGAATGTGGCGGTAAAGTCAACCAAGTCGTTGAGCACCTGATTGCTGGCATCTGCCCAATAACTGGTGAACTCAAACGAGTTGCTTGTCTTTGGCTTATTCTTGTTGCCGCCTTTCTTTATCTCATTGATATGGCTGTCACGCGTCGTGTTGCTGTAGTATTTGGCCTGTGTGCCGTTGCTCACCACAAATATCTGAACATACTCAAACAGTCCGTTACCAGCCCAGAACGACTCTCTACCGTAGCGGTTTATCTGATTGAAAGCCTCCTTGATGCTCACACCTCGCTTCTTCAACTCGATGTGCACCAATGGCAAACCATTCACGAGGATGCTGACATCGTATCGGTTGGGGTGTTTGCCGTTCCACACCTCATACTGGTTGATCACCTGTGTACGGTTGGCATGAATATTATCCTTTTTGATCAGATAGATGTTTCTTTCCTCTCCGTTGTCACACTTCAAGGTCTTTACGAAGTCGGTTTGGATAGTCCTTGTTTTATCAATAATTCCTTTCCCTTCGGCTGCTATCTCTGTTTTGAAGAAACGGCTCCATTCATTATCGGTGAAGTGGTAGTTGTTCAGTTCCTCCAGTTTCACGCGCAGATTGGCAATGAGGTCTTCCTCATTGTGTATCTGTGCATATTCATAACCTTGCCGGTGGAGTTGTTCGATGAGTGAACGCTCCAAGTCGGCTTCGGTCTGATAGCCTTCTTCCTCCACCGTAGCAGGACGCTCATAATGAGCCACAACGGTACTGGTGTCGTTTTCTGATAGTATGTTATAATCCATTTCGAATTATGCTGTCTTTTCGAATGTTAATAGTTTGTTGCGATAATACTCATATTGCTGACGGCGAGCCTCAATCTCTGCTGGCAAGCCTGACTGCAAATCGGTGGTGAGGGCTTCGAAGCGGTCGAGAATGGATACTATGCGGGCTTGTTCTTCAAGTGGAGGGACGGGAATGGGGTAGTCCTTTATCTTTTTAGCGTTTAGATTGCTTTGAGAACCTTCGCCCAACTTTTTTAATTGTTCGTAGTTTGTGCATATCCAATAGAATACGTATTTATATAATGCTTGGTTAGCATCAATTTGTAGATTACAACATGCTTGATTTGTTGTTAATTCTATCTTATTGATACATGCTTTTGCAGCGGTAGCACCATACATTGCAACAATTACACAATTTACGGGGATTATTTTTGCAGAACTATTATTCATACCATCTTGTGTGATTTTTACTGACGTGTCATAAATATCAGTCCAATCTACTTCTTGAGTTCTCAACCACGGAATTGTTCCACCGTAATATTTACTATTAGAAGATTGCGGGGTTCCACCAGAGCTTACCTTAGTACATATCTCGCTGATTTTCTTCCACGTTACTTGTCTAATCCCCCCCCCATTACCGTCGAAGGTCAGCAACTTGTTGCGATAATACTCGTATTGTTGCTTTCGCGCTTCCAGCTCCGCTTCCAGCTCCGCTTCCAGCTCTGTCATCTTGTCGAGAACTTCAACTATGCGGTTTTGGATTTCGAGAGGAGGGACTGGGATAAGCATATCTCCAAACATATTCAAATCAAGGTCAATCACTTTTACTCCTTTACTAATTTTCTTTTTATATTTAAAGAAGTATGACGATTGGAGATAATATGCCAGAAACATCGGGTTCAATGAGTGTCTGATGTAACAAGCATGATTGCTTACAAGAATATCCTCGTCACCGAGCCATGCTAAACACTTGCCAACATCTTCTATGTTTTCACTTGTTACAGCCATAACTAAATCGCCTTTTTTTGCAAGTTTTTTGCCTTTTGACAGTTGTTCACTGACGTTAGTGAAGGTTTTATAAGCAGAATTGCCGTATTTGGTATAAATCTGACCGTAGTGTATACAGGGGATTCCCGTTTCAACAAAATCTTTTTTGGAGAAAGCAACACCACGATATATAGTACCAATCTCATTGATTTTCTTCCACTCTATACCTTCAGGGCAAAGCCTTTTTATCATTTGTTCAATATTCTCCATAGCTTACAATGTCTTTACAAGTTCATCAATCTCATTACGAAGAACACTCTGACGAGCCACAATGCGAGCAATACGCTCATTCAGTTCGTCAATGTCAATCTCTACAGATGTATCTTCTTTCTCAACGTATGTTGATACTGAAAGATTATACTTATTTGCCTCAATATCTGCAGTAGTCACAACCTTGCTGAAATACTCAATCTCAGTCTTGTTGAACTGCGTCTCATAAATCTTCTCGATATTCTCGTCGCTCAGTTTGTTCTTGTTTCCCTCATGAACAAACTCGTTGCTTGCATCAATGAAGCACACGCGGTTGTCGCTCTTGTTCTTCTTAAGAACGATGATGCAGGTGGCGATGGATGTGCCAAAGAACAGATTCTGAGGAAGCTGAATGACCGTATCCACATAGTTGCTGCTTACCAGATATTGGCGGATTTTCTGCTCGGCTGCTCCACGATAGAGCACACCGGGAAACTCAATGATGGCAGCCGTGCCTTCGGTTGAGAGCCATGAGAGCATGTGCATGGCAAAGGCAAGGTCGGCCTTGCTGGCTGGGGCGAGCACACCAGCAGGCGAGAAGCGAGGGTCGTTGATCAGGGTTGAGTCATTAGGACCATCCCAAGGAATTGAGTAGGGAGGATTTGACACAATGGCATCAAACGGCTCTTCGTCAGAGTGGCGTGGATTTTTCAATGTGTCGCCCTGCTGGATGTCAAAATGGTCGTAGTTGACATTGTGCAGAAACATGTTCATGCGGCAGAGGTTGTAGGTCTTGAGGTTGATCTCCTGGCCAAAGAAACCATCAATGACATTCTTGGTGCCCAGAATTTCCTTGAATTTCAAGAGCAGCGAACCACTGCCACACGCAGGGTCGTAAACCTTGTTTACCGATGTGCGGCCGCTTGCGGCAATCTTTGCCAGCAGATAGCTCACTTCGGCAGGAGTATAGAATTCACCTCCCTTGGTTCCGGAATTGAGGGCGTACATCTTGATAAGGTGCTCATAGCATATGCCGAACACATCAAGCCCAGAGTCCTGATACTTGGCAAATTCAAGGTCGCGAACGCTCTCCAAAAGAGTGGTCAGGAGTTCACAACGCTCCGCCACAGTTCCTCCCAGACCAGGGTCGTTGGTATTGAAGTTGGCAAACAAGCCTTTCACATCACCCTCGCTCGCGGTTCCGATGGCACTATCCTCGAAAGCACGGAAATTGTTGGAAAGAGTAGTGTTCAGCTCTGGGTTGTTCTTTGCCTTGTTCGCCACATTTATAAACAGATGCGAAGGCAATATAAAGAAACCTTTTGCGTTGATAATCTGCTCTCTGGCATTCTCTGCCATTTCATCGGGCATATTAGCATAATCAGGGTTTGGAACACCTGCGTCCTTCATCAGTTTGTTGCAGTAGTCGATTATGTCCTCGGAGATAAATCGGTAGAACAAGCTACCTAACATAAAGTCCATAAATTGGACTGGCGACACCTTGCCACCATGTACGAGGTTGGTTGCAGTTTTCCATATCAGACTGCCCAACTCATTGCGAAGTTCTTCTGCTGTCATATAGTAGTTTGATTTGTTTACATTGGTTTTTATCAAGAGTTACTGGATATTTACCTTCAAAGCAAACGAAATTCTTGTTTACCAGATGTCATGTCACTTGCTTTACGAAGATTTTTTGGTCCTTCAAGATTCTCTTATCTTGTTCTTTCACCGTCACAAAGGTACGAAAGAAATCTCACATATGCAAGTACAATGCAAATATTTCAAAGTTATTCATGAGGAATTGTTTATGGGGAATTGGTGATTGGGAGCACCCATTAGTCGATTGCAGAAGAGCTGTAAAGTCGTTTTGTAAAGTTCACTTTGCAATTTGTAATACAAAAATATCTGATGATTATCCTTTCATTTTCACATGGGGGAATTGACATGATGTTCGTCAATAAAATTTTGTCAGGTTAAATTATTTTGTCTAATTTTGCAATACAGAAAACTAACAACCCGAAATAATAAAGCAGAGAAATCTGTCATATAACAACCTAAAGATGCACTAATCTTATTGATTTGACAAATCCAATAGATTCACTGTTCCTCTATATATAGGGCGGTTCTATAAATTACCACCGTTTATGTAGAAGTCATTTCGGATATGACGTTTTGTTATCTTTCGGTCTCTTTTCGGCTCAAATCGTAAGTTCGTTCAGTCGTTATGTACCGCATAACTCCTTCGCTCACTTACACTTTGACCTCGAAAATAGCCTCGAAATATAACAAAGCTAATTTATAGAACCGCCCTATAATCTTTCCCTCAGTAATAATTACTTGTGGGATTTTAGAAAAAAATACTGTACTCTTTTTTGATGGTCATGTTGTATTATATTTGGATCTGCAAGCCAGTTACTAAGGTTATACAATATAATTTCATCAATAGACCTAAATAACCAAACAACTCAAATACGGACAAGCGAATAGCTTAAACAGCAAGACTACCAAACAAGCATATAATATAGATAATAAGTCATCTAACAATATCTTTAACCACAAACCTAAAAGTAATTATGAGAAAAACATCTCTAAATTTCTCGCAGAGCGAAATGCTTCGAAAAGTTGCCTTGGTGGCCTTGATGCTCGCCATACAGGCAATCACAGGAATCGGAGCAGGTGTCCTCTTTGCTCAGAATGTCACTGGACAGGTGGTTTCTGCATCGGATCAGGAACCTCTCATCGGAGCCAGTGTAAAGGTAGAAGGTACGTCGATAGGTTCTCTGACCGACATCGATGGTAATTTTACCGTTTCTGCAAGAGGAGGCCAGACGCTCGTAGTCTCGTCAATAGGCTGCGTGGCAGGATTGGGCTTTGCCGACAAGATGGAGCTCAGCTTCACCATCCACAGCCTCTTCGCTGTCCCTCAGTTCTGATAAACGTATGAAGGGAAACCGACCCTCGACGGGCGATGCACAATATAACGTGCACCGCCCGCTTCCCTTTTCCTCATTTTTTTTAAAAAACGACAGACAATGAAAAAAATCCCATCCCTGAGCCTGATGGCTCTGCCCCTTATTCTCATATCCCTCCTCCTCTTTGCCTCCTGCGGAAGCGATGACGACGAGGATACACCATCCGTCACCGGATTCACCGTCACCCCGACAGCCTTGCAGTATTCCAAGGCAGGCGGCACGCAGTCAGTCAGCGCAAGAGCTGCACAGACCATCACCGCCAGCAGCGACCAGACATGGTGCACCGTCACCGTAGGCCAGACCACGCCAACTCTCAAGGTCACTCCCATCAAGGTGACTGTAGAGGAAAACAAGACGCAGGAAGCCCGCACGGCAACAGTCACCGTCACCGCAGGAAAGGAGACCAAGACTGTCAGCGTGATGCAGGAGAAAGGCGAAGCCGCCAGTCCCGACCCGTCGCCAGACCCTTCCGGCAGCATCAAGTATGATGCCAAGGAAGTGGCAAAACTGATGTCGCCAGGCTGGAACCTCGGCAACACCATGGAGGCAGGCAACAATGCCAATTCATGGAAGAGCGTGGGGATAACCACAGAGACCTCATGGCAGAAGACCAAGACCTCCAAGGAACTCATCTCATTCATCAAGGCACAGGGATTCAAGAGCATACGCATACCGTGCGCATGGGTGATGGGACATATCACCGATGCCGCCGACTGCACCATCGACCCGGCATGGATGGCGAGAGTGAAGGAGGTAGTCAACTACTGCGTGGAAGCCGACCTCTTCGTGGTTCTCAATCAGCATTGGGACGGAGGATGGCTGGAGCATGACGGATTTACAGCCAGTGCTGACGTGGCGCTCAAGAAGCAGCAGCTCAGCAAGATATGGACTCAGATAGCCCAGGCATTCAGGGACTATGATGACCACGTCATCTTCGCCGGACTCAATGAGCCGGGAGTGGGAGGCGCATACAAGGATAATGGCAGCAATATCTCCGATGACAAACTGGCAAGTCGCCTTGCCGAATATGAGCAGACATTCATCGATGCCGTGCGTGCCACGGGAGGAAACAATGAATATCGCGTGCTCGTGGTGCAGGGACCGGAGACCAGCATAGACAAGACGGTGAAGCATAACTACATCGCCACGCTCTCCGACAAGCATTCTGGCCGCCTCATGATGGAGGTGCATTTCTATGATCCTTACCAGTTTACGATGATGGACAAGGATGCCAACTGGGGAAAGATGTGGTATTACTGGGGAAAAGGCAACTACGGCACAGACTCCAACCGCAATGCCGCCAGCAACGCCACGGAGAACTATGTCAGCGGTCTGATGGCAAAGCTCAAGTCCGCTTTCGTGGACAAAGGTATCCCGGTCATCATCGGAGAGTATGGCGCCAACCAGCGCTTCGCCATCGGCAAGGATGCTCTCCACGATGCTTCCATCCGCTCATGGTATGAGGCGGTGACCAGCTACGCCATAGCCAACGGCTGCATCCCGTTTGCATGGGACACCAACAGCGGTAACGGCATGAGCATCATCGACCGCTCTGCTGTCAAGGTCTCCAATTCCAACATGATGCTCGGCATCACGAATGGAAGTAAAGGTAACTAAAAGAGTGAAGCGTGAAAAGTGAAAAGTGAAAAATCGCGTTGACGCAGTTGTGATCTCTTGCAATCAACAAAACAACCAGACAACAGAATAACTCATAATTCAAAAATAGGGTTCAAAAGCGTTGCACGGCAATGTGATGAACCCTATTTTTTTGTTGTCTTTCTTTTTATTTTTATCTATTGAGTAATGTTAAAAAAATAACTTCCGCAATTTCCATATTGCGTTCTTTAGTCGATGTTATTACCAAATGCCTCAATAA
>CAKQPF010000091.1 GCA_934256705.1 uncultured Prevotella sp. | reverse complement strand
CCCATATCTACAGGGCTTTGCAGGGTGTTACATCTGCAAATGCCTTGATTTTTAGGGGTGGGAAACTTTAGTTATATGACCTTATGAAGTAGGGAAAGTAAAATCAGAAAGTAATTTTTATTTTATAGGGTGTCCAGTTTGAAGTTCCAGTTTTTAGTTCAAAAAAGACATGATACGAGTTTCAAAGTACTGATAATCATATCTCTTCAGCACATAATGATTTCATGGATTAGCAAAACTTTTTCATCTGTTAAAATTACACCTGAGAACAATGCTATTTCGATTGATAATCAACAGATTAAATTGTTAAATCCATATCAAAAACGAGAACATAGAACTGGACACCCTATTTATTTTATCACGTGGATATCAGATGAAAGTCGTAAACAACGTTTATTTTTCTTTCCTATCGTACAGGTTGCCCTTTTCTATTTATCATAGAGGTACCCAATCCTATCTTTTGCGTTCCATCCCAGTTCGTTAGTTGGTCAGCGCAGCCATTGGAACCGCCAAGCGAAACATATGTATCTGCGCTACATGACATGTGGTCAACAAAAGCGAGAAAGTTGTCAATGGCGTTGTCTGTGAATTGAACTTCATTCGTGGCGAAGAGTTTTGTCCAACTGGTGACACATTCTTGCTTGAAGTCTGTAAAGGGTGGTTCTATAAATTACCACCGTTATATAAAACTTAATCATAAGGATGACGTTTTGTTATCTTTCGGTCTCTTTTCGGCTCAAAGTATAAGTTCGTTCAGTCGTTATGCACCGCATAACTCCTTCGCTCACTTGCACTTTGACCTCAAAAATAGCCTCGAAATATAACAACGCTAATTTATAGCCCCCTATAGTGAAAAAGGAAAAGGGAAGAGTGAAAAGGGAAAAATCACGCTGGACAATCATATAAGGTTTCAGCATAAACCAACACGCCAAACTACAGCCTAAGCAACTAAAATTGTCCGATTTTTCCGCTTTCGCCTTCACGTCCAAAACGTCCCATATAACACAATGAATATCAATAACTTGCAAAAGCATAGCTTTTAGAGGGCAAAAGCATAGTTATTACAGCCTAATAGCATAGCTATTGCAACGTAATATTTATGTTATTAGCCCGTAAAAGCTTCGCTATCGCAAAATAACAGCTTTCCTATCGCTCTTTTGTTCCATTTTTCCATAATAGGAACAACATATTTGTTGATTTACAAGACAACAACCAAAGCTCAACACTCTGTTAGAGATTTCATTTCTTTTCCACAACAAATTCGAGTTTCTGGAGTCCTTTCTTGTATATGTTTGCGAGAATCATGGAGTAACGTACCTGCTCTCCCTGCTTCATGGACTTGATATGATTGAATTCTTCTTCTGGTACAACGTCCTTGAACATCGGACCATCAGAATTATTATACACCATACTCAGTCTGTCAGTGAAAGGAGAAAGGACAAACGAATAACAAGCTTGATAAGGTATTGACTGGAATTTCAACCAGTTAGCATCGCCTTTGTCGAGGACATTCTCCAGCCAGATGCGTGCTGACTTGCTGTAGGATGGCAGTTTACCTCCGCCATCATAGAATATTTCACCATTGTCGTTGACGAGATATTTCGTGCAGATGGAATACTTTCTGAAAGGGCATAATTCATTATACACAATGTCTGCCTCTGACTTGATCTCGTTTCCGACAGTAGTGTCTGGTTCTGCTATGAGTCTGTCTTGAAGGATGCTGATTAGCGAATATACGCGGTCAGAGCCATCTGTGGATGGAGTTGGTAGGATAGTACGCTTTACTGACAGGTAATAGTCGTGCCCTTTCCTGTATGTAAAGCCTTCGATACTGTTCATAGCCAAAGGTTTCCACTCTCCAGGAGCATCTTCCGACATGACAAGCATACACTCTATAGGGTGCTCTTTCTTATCGTCAGAAGAACTATACATGATGCCCGTTTCCGGCGAAACCGACATTTTGATTTCCCTTGAATTATCTTCTGGGTCATCATCGCTGCAGGCGGTGAATGCGTGCATTAAAAGGAATAGAAAGAAAACTATTCCATAAAGTCCTCTTACTTTCATGACGTGTGGGGATGAAATAATTTACAGTTTGATGCAAAAGTATGAAAAAGAATGGTAAACTATCCATTCATCAATGTTAAAAAGTACAAAACAGCCTTATTTTAACATTTGTCACGCTGAGTGATAAACACCAGATCTATTCAGGACATTCATATTTCACAGACTGATATCCTGATTATTCCAATTGCTTATTGCGGTTGTCGGTTGTTGATTACAGATTGTTGGTTGCGGGTTATAGGTGGTAAGTATGTTTGTCTGCAACATTACAACCGACAACCGGCAACCAACAACCATCACTTAATCTCTGCTCTTAGCCTTTCCCAATGGCACTGTGATGCCGAGAGAGATGTCAGCATTGCTGTTGAGAGGAATGCCCTGCTTGCTGAGCTTGCCGAGGATATGGTCACCGGCAAGGAAGAGATTGATGCCAGCAGGATGGCAGTTGAACACCCATCCCACGCTTGTGCCGAGGGTACCTACTCCACCGCTGACTCCTACTTCAAACCATTTGGCAGGGTGATAATTGACTGAGAGACGCTCTTCATTCCATGAGTATTCGCCCTGTATGCGGGTGGTGCTGAGCAATCCAAATGAAAGCTTGTTGTAGGTAGGGAGAGTATATTCCACGCCTACATTGAGAGTAGCGCCGAGAGAAGTGGTGGTGCTTTCCGTTCCCTTTTCCTCAATGGCAAAAAGGTCTGAGAGGCGGTCGCCGATATCATCGGTCTGGTCATCCAGTTTGGTACCATCGCCATCATCCACTTTGACATCCTGGAAGCCATCAAACTTGAATTCAGCGCCCTTGTTCTGCGCTACGGCTACATCTTTCCATTTGATAAAGCCGACATCGAGGATGGCTGCACTTGCCTTGAGACCGTCAACCAGACCGAGCTTGCCAAGGTCCACTTCTGCACCGAGGTCGAAGCCGAGTCCGAAACCGCCGAGTCCGAAGCCGTCAACGTCTGCATTGTCGAAGTCAACAGACTCGTATGTGTCGGCTCCTGGATTGTTTTCCTTGTACGCATCACTGTATTCCTTCACCTTCGGGTCGCCCCATGAGAATCCCTTGATTCCCACTTCAGCCCTGACGTGTGCGGTGGCGGTCCACTGGTTCTCGTCCTTGAGATTGAGGGTGAGGTCATCCATCTTGGCTTTTGCATAAGCCAGACCGAAAAGGAGCTTCGCTTTACCGCCTATTCGGAGGTAAGGAGTGACATTGGTGCTGTAGCCATAGGCCAATTCAGCGTAGCTCTGGGCTGAAACACCGAGGTCACTGATGCTGTAATCCTTGTTCTGGAGGTTCTTGGTGAGGTCAAGGAGTCCGTAAGGCACATTGACTCCACTGTTGAAACGCAGTCCGAGTCCGATGGTGTTGTAGCCCTTCAGAGCGTGGAAACCTACGCTGAAGAGGTCGTAACGGAAATCGCTGATCAGTTTGTTGTCGGAACTGAAATGGCTCATAGCCTCATCGACGGAGATGCTCGGATGGAGATATGTGACGAGACCTTTGCCATTCGGATTGGTATAGAGCACATCCTTGAGATTGAGGTTGCCCCTCAATGCGATGTTGGAATTGCCTAAGAGCGGTGTGGAAAAATATCCGCTGCGGTCATACTCCTTTGCAGGATTCATCTGATGACCGAAAGCGTAGCCGTCCATGAAGTAAGCACCATAAGGATTCTGTGCCACGGCATTGCCGCTGCAGGCAAATGCCATTGCGGCAAGGGTATATTTTATGTTATTTTTCATCTTGATTGAGAATAATTATTAGTTAGCATCGAAGGTGACAACACCCTTGAGAGAAACTTTCACGTTCTTGATGAGAATCTTTGATTCACCGTTGAGGGCTTGGCCTTCAGAAGGTTTGTTGAGGACAGCTCTGTAACGCATACCGTCGAGTTTCTGGCATTTGTTGCCGTTGGCATCCTTTCCAGAGAGCAGTTCGCGAAGCTCGTGTCCGCTCTTTGCCTTGATACTGATGGTGATAGGCTCATCCTTGGCATTGGCAGAGCAAGCCACGGAGATGTCCTCCACGAAGTCTATCTTCCTGCCTTCGAGGTCGATAAGGTCAACATGGAGTGTCATTGCAGCAGGAATATTAGAAGATACAGTGGCTGTAGCCGTGACTGCTTCAGCATTCATCTTGCCGAGGTCATCGTCGATGTCCCAGTCATTGTCGGTGTCGGCATAAGTAAGATAGAAGTCAGGACCGAACACCAGCGGTGCATACACATCGTAACTTGCCTCTATAGGATATTCTCTGGTGATGTCAAGGTCGGTAGCCTTCATGGTGACCTTGGAGATATTGACATTCACCTTCTTAGGAATGCGCTTGATGAGATTAGGCAGTCCCTCCACTTTCTTCCATTCCGCATTGCTGTGCTCTGCAGGAAGATATTTGTTTTCCGCCTTTTCAGCAAGGTAATAATAGCTTGATTTGCCGCCGGCGATGGTCATTTCGCCTGTTGATCGTGGGGTGTTGTTGTCGGTCTCGCTGGTAAATGTGAGACTTGTTTTCATATCCACAGGCAGACTGTTGGTGAAATTGAGGAATACCATAGGATTCTCCAGGTCGAGCACCACGTCTTCATCGTCGAGGAAGTCTGGAATATCATCCAGATTGAGCGGCTCCACCGCACCCACCTCGTGCTGGAATGTGCCGGACACATGAGTGATATGGAGGTCGCGGTCGAATGATGTATTGCCGGAGAAACTCAGTTTTTCAGGAATAATGCCGGCAATCTCCGTCAACTTGACATCATGAACGTCAGGATGCTTGGTCAGATAATCAGCCACGAGGGCTGAAATCTTGTCTTTGTCCATCTCGCTCGTCTCGATGCGGAATGTGCCGTTTGTCTTGAACAGACCGCTCAGCGATGCCTCATGTTTATTGCCGTCAAAGACGAAATCGGCACCGGTGGATGCACCGTCAATCGTCAAGGTCAGAACGAGAGTCTCGCTGATGGAACGTGCTCCGTCAACAGCCTTTGTGATATTGATAAGGCCCGGCTTGATGGATTCTGCCTTCACACCATTGAGATAGCATGAACTGACGTGCAGATCCTCTGGAAGAGAGAGGGTCAGACCGTCAAGGTGCATCTTGCTGATGTGGGACGGGAAACCGCTGGTGCGGAGGGTTATGGTGATGTTTGTCTTGTCGAGTTTCACATTTTCGATGGAAACGACGTCATCTGAGATATTCTTTGCCTTGGCAGTATTGATGGTCTGCTTGGCTTGGTCTTCACCTATTACATATTTATATGTCTCATCCTTGATGGTGAAAGCCTTGGAATAAGCCGCTGATTTCTGCGCTTTCGCCTTCACAGAAGCATTGATGATTTCCTTCAGATATACGTCGGAAGCGAAATCATCCACCTTGGGAGCTGCTATTCTTATCTCATCAATCTTGACAGGCTTGATGTCTGCCGTTCCGCTCTGCCTTACCACATAGATGGATTCGTCAGGATTGAGCGGACTCGGAACGAGAGCCACGATGCCGTCCTCCTCAAGATTCATCACATTTCGCAGGAGAATGTCGCCCACACTGCTGGTAGGTAATGTCAGGTCAGTCTTGACGCCTAAGGTCATATCCACGTCGCCAAGGTCGTATTTGTCATCCACGCATGATGACAGTCCAAGTGTCAGACACATGGAAGAGAATACCACTAATTTGTTTAGTCTCATAGTAAGTAATTAAATGATTTTTACTCTGATTTGTTATATATGTCCACAAAGGTATAAAAAATATTTAAAAAACAAAAATTTTTGCAATTAAAATTTAATTACTTTTTGCATTTACTGCAAATACAAGGTAAAAGTGTGCGTTTCTACAACTAAAAAAAGGCATACCAACAATTTGGTACGCCTTTATTGAAATATAGTTTTATCGAGAATTGGATTACATATTCATGCCGCCGTCGATCTGGATAACCTGTCCGGAAACGTAGCTTGACATATCAGAAGCGAGGAAAAGACATACATTAGCGATGTCATCCACCTGACCGCCACGACGAAGAGGAATCTTCTTCATCCAGTCCTTGCGGATGTCTTCAGGCAACTGTGCAGTCATGGCTGTCTCGATGAAGCCAGGAGCTACGGCATTGGCACGCACGCCCTTAGGACCAAGTTCCTGAGCGATAGACTTTGCAAGACCAATCATACCTGCCTTGGAAGCAGAGTAGTTGCACTGGCCAGCATTGCCGTGAACGCCTACAACGCTTGACATATTGATGATGGAACCACCACGCTGGCGAAGCATGATAGGAGCACAAGCGTGGATGAAATTGAATGCAGACTTGAGGTTTACATTCAGCACAGCATCCCACTGAGCCTCACTCATACGGAGCATGAGACCGTCCTTTGTGATACCGGCATTGTTTACCAGAACGTCGATGGAACCGAAGTCCTCCTTTATCTTGGCTACCACTGCCTCTGTCTCTGCAAAGTCAGCAGCATTTCCTGCGTATGCGTTGCATTTTACGCCGAGAGCCTCGATTTCCTTGCGTGTAGCCTCAAGGCCTTCAGCCATTTCATCGTTGAGTACGAGGTCTGTAAACGCAATGTTTGCACCTTCCTGGGCAAACTTCATGGCTACGGCCTTACCGATGCCACGTGCAGCACCAGTGACAAGTGCTGTCTTACCTGTTAATAATCCCATTGTGATTTTAAGTCTTTTTATTATCAATAGTTTATGTAATTATTGTCTATTCTTGCCGATTTCTTGCCGAAATGGCGGCTATGACTGCAGTCCTTTCGGTCCGGATTACGTGGTTACATGAATTTTCCCAAAGCGCCATAGACGAACTTTCTCACGAGCGGCTTGCTGGTTTCGTCCGTCAAGCCCTGTCCGAGACGTCCATATATATAAGGAACTTCCAGTCCCTTGATGCAGTAATGGGTGATTTCCGCCACGAGATCCACATTCTCGATGTCAAACTCTCCATACATGTTTCCGCTCTCATAGACCTTCCGGAAGATGGCGATTTCGTCGGCATCAAACTTCTTGCGCACCTTCTCCACCATCCATATATTACGGAAGAACTCAGCGCGGAGATTACCGTTTCTGACCACCGTCTCGCGGATAGTGCTGAGATGGGTGTAGATAAGCTCAATGATCTTGTCCTGCGGACGTATCTTCCGTGCCGCCACCTCATCGA
This sequence comes from uncultured Prevotella sp., assembly GCA_934256705.1. GTDB lineage: Bacteria > Bacteroidota > Bacteroidia > Bacteroidales > Bacteroidaceae > Prevotella. The sequence goes on along the minus strand of CAKQPF010000091.1, from coordinate 2,378 downwards.
GTTTCTCAGACAGGCGCTCCAGTTCCGACTCGATGACAGCGGAATAAATATCCTCTTTCTTGCTGAAATAGGTATAAAGGGTGCGTCTGCCCTTGCCCGATGCAACGGCGATGTCATTCATTGTGGTGCCCTCAAGTCCCTTTTTGGCAAACAGTTGGCGGGCGACATCCACGAAAGTTCGTTCTGTTTTACTTATCGACATAGTTTAATGGCGGTTTATTGGTCGCTTCATATTTTGATTATGGCACAGTGCCTCATCTGTGTGCAAAGGTAGAAAAAATAAACAAAATATCCAAGAAACTGTAGAAATAATTGACAAGAAACAAGAATATCACACCAAAAAAGCAAAAAAGTAGCAGAAATATTTGGATAATCGAAAAAATAGTAGTACCTTTGCACTCGCAATTCAGAAATAGGCAACGCTCACATAGCACAAGCTTATCAATGGAATGACAAGAGCATTAGAGTACAAACTCAATGCCTGCTACATATTAACATCGCGGAGTGGAGCAGTTGGTAGCTCGCCAGGCTCATAACCTGGAGGTCGTTCGTTCGAGTCGAGCCTCCGCAACCATCAATCCGAAATTGCTTGATAAACAGCAGTTTCGGAAATTTGATATATATACCTCGGACACTATCCGGACGTTTAATCGTATGCGTTGGTCGAAATCCCGAACAACGTAAAAAAAATGTTTCCTCAATTAAAACCAGAATCTTTTCTTGACAGGAACCAGGTCATCGACTTCATCCCTCCTCAACGACACGATGGCAAGAATTCTTACATATGGTTCTCCCAGATTGACCCTATGACAGGCAGGCTTAAACGAAAGAAATACATGCTCGACCGTTTCAAGCCTGGTAAGGAACGTGATTTCGCTTCAAGCCGTATCATTGCGAATATATATAACAAGGTACTGCACGGCTGGAATGTTTGGGCACCTACCAACACAAACCGTAGCGACACTTCCATTACAGATGTCATTGAGCGCTACCGGTCTTACATTACCAACATTCAAAAGAAAGGAGTCTTGAAGCAAAAGACTTTCTATGATTATAGTTCGAGACTTCGAGTACTTGAAGAGTTCATCCGTGACGGTATTGCCCCGGTTCGGGTCTGCCATCAGCTGGACCAGGCTTTCTGGACGGATTTCTTTGATTATCTTCTTGTCGATAGAGACCTTTCAGCCAAATCGAGGAACAACTATAGGACATGGTCTTCTACATTCTGTTCGTGGCTTGTCGAAAAACGCTATCTCGCAGACAATCCTATACAGTATATCCGTCAGATGCCTGAACATACTAAATTTCGACAGCCGCTTGAGCATGAAGACTTACAGAGACTCGGAAATTATCTGCGCGAAAACAACCTTCCTTTTCTTTTGGCTGTCATGATGGAATACAATACGGCTATCAGACCTACAGAACTTAGTTTCATCAAACTGAAAGACATCAACATAAAGGAAGGAAGTGTCTTTGTCAGTAGTCAGATAAGCAAGAATCGACGTGACGGCAAGATAAAATTGCCCAACAAAGTTATAAAGCTGATGATCGATCTTGATATCTTTTCTCATCACAATGACTGCTATCTGTTCGGAAAAGGGTTTCTTCCTTCTGAAAAGCGTCAGGATCCCCGTGCATTCACCCAGACCTTCAACGCTGTTCGCGAGATTCTCAATTTCCCGAAATCATATATGTTCTACAGTTTGAAGGATAGCGGTTTGAGAGACATTGCCAATTCCGTAGGTATTGAGGTTGCACAAAAACAGGCACGCCATAGTAGCGTCCAGACTACCAATATGTACCTCAAGGGTAAAGGCATGAAGGTCTATGATGTCCTTGCAGATTTTGAAGGCTACCTATAAATAAAAGCGACACCACCATCTATCCTATAGAGGTGGTGTCACTATTCTATCTCATTTCGTAAAAATAACCGGTCATGAGTCTGTTGAGTTTCCCGTCTTTCAAATCTGCTTCAATTTTCTCACAAGCATACCTCTTGTTCCTTATTATATATATGTTCTTCGGGTCGGGGATGTCGTCAGCTTCAAACATGCCTTTCAACTTGCATTTGCGTGAACATTGCCAATCCAAGGCGTGCATCTGTCCCAAAAAGAAATCCGCATCATCAATTTTGTTCAGTGACAGGCTCCAGCGCTCTCTTTTGCCTTCCTGTCTTGGTACCTTATAGGCATAGTCGGTGAATGCCAGTCTGACCTTGCCATCAATCGGCTTTACGGAGTTTGTCTGCTTCACTTCATCTACAATATAGTCGTTACCATCAATGAATGCTACAGTTATTGTATAGGGTGTCCAGTTCGTTGTACCAATTTCAGCTCACATTCTTGAGCGTTTTGGTCCGTTCCGTAACCCAGTTCTTG
>CAKQPF010000090.1 GCA_934256705.1 uncultured Prevotella sp. | reverse complement strand
AAATTCAGAGTGTTGTATTAACAACTTAACGGGTGATTTCAGCTTCTGTTTTCCGGAACATCTAACTGGACACCCTAATTATTAAGTTGGGTATTTGCTCTTTTATATCATCGTAATGATGCGTCAGGATGTCATTTCTTTGCCTTCTTTTTCACGATGGAAGGGAAAGCCTTGCCTTCCCTGAAGACATGTATCGCCGTACCAATGACAGGATCATCCTGATTGATATACTGATACCAAGACTGCTCGTCAAGCATTGTGTAGATAATTCTACTATTGATAAAACGGTCAAGGAGTGAGTATGACTTTTTAATCATCAGGTTACGACGCTTCAATCCATGAGAATCAGCATAAGTAGCAAACTTATCCACAAGGCTTTGAGTCTTGAGATAGTCAGCCATTTCCTGCATTTCAGTGAAGTTATTCAGCTTCAGACGGTTGTCGTCAGTATAGACAAAAGCGTACTGAAGTATGAGTCCGCTGGTGACAGCCTGTGAATAATAGCTGGTGAGAGCCGTGGTATCTTCAGCCACAAAGATGTCAGGAGTGATGCCACCACCGCCATATACTACCCTGCCACCGACGGTATGATACTTCGGTCCGGTATGCTTTATGCTGTCCTGTGAGAAGAATTCACCGCTCTGGTATCTCTTCAGCACGTCATGGCTGTAGTCATCCGCGTTGCTGTAAGGCTTCTGGATGCAACGTCCGGAAGGGGTATAATAGCGTGCTACCGTAAGACGAATCATCGAACCGTCAGGGAATCCCAACTGCTGCTGTACCAATCCTTTGCCATAAGAACGGAGTCCGATGATAGTGGCACGGTCATTATCCTGCATGGCACCGGCGAAAATCTCGGATGCAGAGGCAGAGTTTTCATTGATAAGGACTACAAGAGGCATCTTTATATATGAACCTCTACCATCCGACTGATACTCATGACGAGGGGACTTGCGGCCCTCTGTATATACAATAAGACGGTTGGCAGGAAGGAATTCGTTGGCCATCTGGACGCTGGACTCAAGATAACCGCCGCCATTGTCGCGGAGGTCAACGACAAGACCCTTGAAACCTTGCTGTGAAAGCGTAGCAAGAGCAACGAGGAACTCGGCATATGTGGTCTCACCAAAGTTCTTTACCTTGATATATCCCGTAGTTTCATCGAGCATATAGGCGGCAGAAACGCTCTTCATCTTTATCTCATCACGGACAAGAGTGAAGTTCTTCACTTCCTTGGAGCCATATCTTACGACACCAATCTTCACCTTAGAACCTTTCTCTCCCTTGAGTCGGGTCTGCGCTTCCTCGCTTGTCACGATCTTTCCTACAAACGGTTTGCCATCGACAGCCACGATTTTATCGCCTGCTATGATGCCGGCACGCTCTGCAGGACCGTCAGTGATGACATTCTGCACATGGATAGTATCTTCACGAATCACGAATTCGATACCGACACCACAGAATGATCCCTTGAGGTCGTCAGCCGTTTTCTGAGCCTCTTTCGCAGAGATATAGACGGAGTGAGGGTCCAGTTCGGACAATATCTGAGGGATAGCTTTCTCCACCAAGTCATTGATATTCACGGAATCGACGTACTGGTCATCAATGATATGCAGGAGATTGTTGAGTCTGTTGCTGCCGGAATTGATGATATTCAGACGATTGCCAGAGAAGTGATTGGCATAGAAAGACCCTATCACTATTCCGATGACTACACAGAGCGCCATCAGAAGGGGCATGTATCTGTTTGTTTTCTTTGACATTTTCTTATTATATTATTGTGATTATGGGGAGATGGGGGCAGGCAACCACGGACGGTTGCCATTTATTTCTCCTTCTGCTCAAGCAAAACGACTTCTATTCCCGCCTTGCGCATCAGGTCGAGACCGTCAGAGAGACGGTATTCCTCACCGTAGATGACACGCTTTATGCCAGCCTGAATGATGAGTTTGGCGCATTCTATACATGGAGAAGCAGTGACATAGAGTGTAGCGCCGTCGCTGTTGTTGCTGCTTCGGGCCAGTTTGGTGATGGCATTAGCCTCTGCATGCAGCACATAAGGATAGGTAGTGTTGGTCTCATCCTCGCAGATATTGTCAAATCCGCTCGGTGTACCGTTATAGCCGTCACTGATAATCATCTTGTCCTTGACGACGAGAGCGCCGACTTGCCTACGTTTGCAATAACTGTTCTCAGCCCAGATCTGCGCCATTCTCAGATAGCGGCAGTCGAGATTGTACTGTTTCTGCTTTTCCATATTCACTATTGCTTTATTATATTATCCCGCATTAACCTGCGGAATGGTATATGATTATAAAACACTTACGACGTGATAGTTACACTTTCTTTATGCCGTTTCTTTCGAGCAGGGCATCAATAGTGGGTTCGCCACCACGGAAACGCTTGTAGAGGGTCATCGGATGCTCGGTTCCTCCCTTAGAGAGAATGCAGTCGCGGAAGCGTTGTGCCGTCTCCCTGTTGAAGACACCTTCACGCTTGAACACCGCAAAAGCATCGGCATCAAGCACCTCTGCCCACTTATAACTGTAATAACCAGCCGCATATCCGCCGGCCATGATGTGCGAGAACTGCACCGTCATGCAGGTATTCTCCAGTTGGGTGCCGATGATTGCCTTCTCCCAAGCCTTCTTTTCAAACTTGATAAGGTCGTCCTCAAACGGCTTTTCCTTAGTATAATAAGCCATATCGAGGAGTCCGAAGCTGACCTGACGGAGGCAAGCGGAAGCCACTGCGAAGTTTCTTCCGTCGATAAGACGCTGGATAAGGTCGTCCGGCATTGGTTCGCCGGTCTGGTAATGGCTGGCGAAAGTGGCGAGGAACTCACGTTCAAGAGAGAAATTCTCCATAAACTGTGAAGGCAATTCCACGAAATCCCACCACACATTAGTGCCTGAAAGCGAAGAGAAACGTGTGTTGGCAAACATTCCATGCAATGAATGACCGAACTCATGGAGGAATGTCTCCACCTCACCGAGAGTGAGCAGAGCCGGTTTTTCCGCTGTAGGCTTGGTGAAATTCATCACCAGACTGACGTGCGGACGTATGTTTTCACCCTTCTGATTGATCCATTGATCCTGATAACTGGTCATCCATGCTCCACCTTGCTTGCCCTTACGAGGGTAGAAATCGGCATAGAGGACAGCGAGATAAGAGCCGTCTTTGTCAAACACCTCATAGGCTTTCACGTCAGGATGATACACTGGAATGTCCTTGTTCTCCTGGAATGTGATGCCATAAAGGCGGGTAGCAAGTCCGAATACGCCCTTTATCACCTTGGAAAGTTTGAAATACGGGCGTACCATCTCCGCATCCACGTTGTATTTCTCCAACTGCAGCTTGTGGGAATAGAAAGCTCCATCCCACGGCATGAGTTTGAAATCATCCCCGTTCATGCGCTTAGCCATCTGCTTCAGTTCCTCTTTCTCAGCAACGGCAGTAGGCTTATAGGCCTCGATAAGGTCGTCAAGCAGTTTATATACGTTTGCTACATTTGACGCCATGCGCTTTACAAGGACATAGTCGGCATAGGTGTCATAACCGAGAAGCTGTGCTGTCTCGCGACGGATATTGATGAGTCGCTTGCAGATATCTATGTTGTTGGTCTCGTTTTCATGCGTGCAGAGAGTGTTATATGCCATAAACATCTTCTCCCTAAGGTCACGGTTTTCAGCATATTGCATGAAAGGACCGTAGCTCGGGAAGTCGAGAGTGAACACCCAACCGTCGAGATTACGCTCCTTAGCCTCATGTCTGGCCGCCTCCTTGATAGTGTCCGGGAGTCCTTTAAGGTCGTTTTCATCAGTCAGATGTAGCGAGAAAGCCTTCTTTTCCTTCAGCAGATTCTGGGAGAACTGCAGTGAAAGCATACTGCCTTCCTCGGTGAGGGCACGCAGTCTGGCCTTTCCTTCCTCGTCAAGGAGCGCACCGCTGCGGACGAAACCGTCATAACTCTTCTGCAAAAGGCATTCTTCCTCCGGCGTGAGCGGGCGATGATTGTCATGGACAGCCTTGATGCGTTCAAACAATCGCTTGTTGAGACTCACGTCATTGGCATGCTTTGTCAGCGCAGGCTGAATCTTCTGCGCCAGAGCATCCATCTCATCATTCGTCTCAGCAGAAAGGAGATTGAAGAAGACGGCAGACACTTTGTCAAGCAAAGCATAGTATTCATTCTCATCATCCTCTTCGATAATGGTGTTATCGAATGTAGGAGGCTCCGGATTATTGATGATTTTATCTATATGCTCATCGTCACGGCGTATTCCTTCCATGAAAGCCTCTTCGTAATCTTCGAGCTTTATCTGGTCGAAAGGAGGCACTTCATGTATTGTAGTATATTTGCTGAAAAATGGATTCTGTCTCATTGTATTGTCTATTTATATATGTATCATGGGCCATGTTAAGCCCTGAATGTCAGTTTCTATATTCTATTATTCCGGCATCATGCCTCTTATTTATGCTTGATAAGCATCTGCAGCATCGGCACTTCTATGAAAGAGCGGCGTATAAGGAGCAGTTGCTTGTCCTGCAAGGAATGCAATGCCTCGGAGATTTCAAGGCGGGAGCATCCCAATTCCTTTGCCAAAACATTCATCTTGATATGCAATATCTTGCATCCGGCAGGATAATTGGAGTGGTCTTTGATGAATCTTATTATCCTTTTGTCTATCTCTTCCGGCATGGGATGCCAGATATCACTGCACAATCGCTGTGACTGAGTGGTGATGATATTGAGGAAATTGAGTCGGAAAGTCATCGACTTCTCCATGAGTCTGAGCACCATCTGCTTCTCGATTCTCAAGACATCGCAATACGTTCTGGTACTGAACGCCATGGTGTATCTCTGCTTCATTCCGAAGATATGCTCAGGCTGTATGACGAGAGGTGCCTGAAGATGCTCGTCCATATAGTATGATTTGTCATCGCTGTATCTGATGCAGGAGAGCTGTCCCCTTGCTACGATAATCAGACTGTCGCACGCATCTCCGGCATTGACTATCATTCTGGATTTCTTGACATGAGAACTGGCAAGGCGAACATACTTCTGTATCTCGTCCAGTTCCCCTCTTCCCATACCCAAGAACAGGGGCAACTCCAGTAATTCTGTCAAGGAATATTTCATTTTTCTTCTAAGTTTGCCTTTAATGAAGGTGAATACCACACCTTATTATTACCTTTATCATCACTGTAGATGAAGTAAGCCATCATGTCCTTATGGCGTGCCAGCACCGCTTTTGCTTTCTCCAGACCCATTACCATGAATGCTGTGGCATAAGCATCAGCCTTAGCGCATTCATCGCTCACTACGGTAGCTGAGAGTATGGAGTGCTGCACCGGGCAACCGGTCTTAGGGTCTATGGTGTGTGCATATTTCTTTCCGCCCTTGTAATAGAAGTTGCGATAATTGCCACTTGTCGCCATTGCCTTATCGGAAATATTGATAATACCCTGTATATCATTGCTTACGCTGACGGAATCATCTTCCGGTTTGCTTACTCCGATGCGCCAAGGAGCGCCTTTAGGATTCTCTCCGGAAGCGACAATCTCACCTCCTATCTCGACCATGAAATTGCTTATTCCCTTTGATTTCAGCATTTTTGCCACGGCATCGACGCCATATCCCTTGGCTATCGCACTGCAATCGAGCATCAATCTGTCGTCAGTCTTAATGATCTTGCCGTCCTGCAGTTTCACCTTGTCGAAGCCGACAAACTGCTTCAGACTGTCAATCGCCTGCTTGTCAGGCATTGTTCCGTTCTTGAAACCGAAGCCCCAGGCATTTACAAGCGGTGCAACAGTGATGTCGAATGCGCCTTCCGTGTCCTTGCATATCTCGGAAGAGAGGCGGAAAACGGTGATGAAATGGTCATCGAGGGTAACAGCCTCATTCCTGTTGACGTGGGTAATCACCGATTTCTCATTGAAAGGTGAGAGCGAGGCATCCACATCGGCAAGGACCTTCTCTATCTCCGGCTTGAGATTGTCATTGCTCTGGTAGGTTATATTATATGAGGTGCCGAATACAAGACCGGAGTCATGCTGGTATTCCGCATTCTTTTTCCCTGCTGCAATGCCCGCTACCACGAGGACAACCAGTATGAACAATATAGGTAAGACCTTCTTCATTTGGCTAAATTTCAAGTTTTTATTATGTTTATTATTGTGCTTTGTGACAGTAAAAGCCTGACTTTGTCAAGATTATCCGTGAGGGCATACCATCCAGGATTATATCTCTATGGCAATGTTGAAACTGCCACCGATGCAGGTTTTCTTTGCTCTTCCGAAGCCAGGGACATACCATACCTCGCCAGTAGAGCAGTCAGAGCTTGCCAATCTCCTGCGGTATCTGACGCTCCATCCGAGTCTTACGGGGCCAATGACTTTGGCATCAACGGCAAAGAGGGCTTCAAGCCAGTGGTAATAGCAGTTTTCTTTGGTGGAATACTCTGCCATTCCGCCCCACACCGAGTCCTCAACGCCTTTATGTGACATCTCAAAGTCGAAGTTGGTGTAAGCATATCGGAGTCCCACAAAGGCGCGATAGTCGTCATGCTTGTTCTTCAGCACATTGAAATCGCAGCCGATTCGTCCGTATGGAGCACGCGTCTTGACGCTTATTCCCGTCACAGCATCATCCTTATGGTCAGCATCACCGATGCCAAGTTCGAACACCGGGAAGTATTTATCCTTGAGATTAACCCTCAGATTCGCCTCATACTGACCGTAATCGCTGACCTGCCTCTGTATGGCACCGAAGAGATCAGCGCCTGCACTCAGTCCTCTGAAGAAAGGAACCGAGTCGGGAAGCAACTCGATCTTCAGTTTCTGCGCATGGACCGGTGACGCTCCCATGATGAGAGCGAGACTAATCAGCAGTGTGGAGATAGACAAATATATTGATTTTTGTCGGATCATTTGTTACCTTATTATTTTTTACTACGAGGGAATCTATGAAATTATGCGTGGTGTTGACGCTTGAGATGGTGTGATTGTAGCGTGGAGCGCAATCGACACTCTCAAAGACAGGCTCATTGGTCTTTGACACCACCACATAGTCAGTGTTCTCTTTTCCCTGATTGTCCGTCACGATGAAGCGAAGTTCGTCAGCATCCAGCGAATAGCTCATAGGAATGCGGAATGTGCAGGCGTTCTCCAGCTTGTTGATCAGTACGGTATCATTGCCGTCAATGGTCCGTGCGGAGACCACACTGATAGGATTACTTAATATCAATGAGTCGCCATTTGCATTCATGAAGCGATAGGAACAGAGCACAGTGCTGTTTACGGAGCAGTCAATGGAGGTGCACCCCACCATCATTGCCAATGCCGCCATGCAGCAAAACACTACTTTCCGCATCTTATTTCCTCCTCTATCTGATAGTCATTACGGTTCTGCGAAGAACGGCTCACGAGGTCTCCTATGAATCCTGCGAGGAACAGCTGGGTGCCAATCATCATCATCGTCAAGGCAATATAGAACCACGGCGAGTCAGTGACAAGGCGCTGCGGTATGCCTTGCGACAAGGCCCAGAGCTTGTCAAAGCCAATTCCGAGGGCAGAGAAGAAACCAATCATAAAGACGAGAGTGCCGAGAAAGCCGAATATATGCATAGGTTTCTTGCCGAAAGTGGAAAGGAACCAGAGCGTGAGAAGGTCGAGATAACCGTTGACAAAGCGGTTCCAACCCATGAATTTCGACGTTCCGAACTTTCGTGCCTGATGATGCACCGGCTTCTCTCCTATCTTTGAGAAACCTGCATTCTTGGCAAGATAAGGGATATATCGGTGCATCTCGCCATAGACCTCAATATTCTTCACCACCTCTTTGCGATACGCTTTCAGTCCGCAGTTGAAGTCATGGAGATTGTGTATTCCGCTCACCTGGCGCGCAGTAGCATTGAAGAGCTTCGTAGGAATCGTCTTGGAAAGCGGGTCTCCCTTCTTTCTGTTCTGCTTATAGCCAGACACAAGGTCGTAACCCTCTTCCACTATCATGCGGTAAAGCTCAGGTATCTCGTCTGGAGAATCCTGAAGGTCGGCATCCATAGTAATCACCACATCGCCCTGAGCGGCAGCAAAACCGCAGTAGAGGGCAGGCGACTTGCCGTAGTTACGGCGGAACTTTATGCCTTTGACATTCTCTGATTTCTCACTCAACTCGCGAATTACATCCCAAGAGCGGTCTGTGCTACCGTCATTGACGAATATTACTTCGTAAGAGAAGTTGTTTGCTTTCATCACCCGGTCTATCCAAGCATAGAGTTCCGGAAGTGATTCATCTTCATTGTAGAGGGGTACTATTACTGATATGTTCATTTTCGTTGGTTGTTGGTTGATGGTTGTTGGTTGATGGTTGTTGGATATCGACAAACGAATACGAATTACAAACTGACTTTCTTTTCAGGAGCAAGAAGGTCAAACGACCCTTCGTGGCTCACGTCGTGATATTACGGCGATGAAAAGACTGCAGAATATGCCTGACATAAGTGTGTTTGAAATCATCGTAAATGCGACATCGACCGGACGGAGCGCCGAGAGAGCCTCCACCTCCTGCTTCATTGTGGCAGCGTCAACGCCGTAAGCCTTCATGGCTTGCGCCATCTCCGGTGTGCGGAAGTATTCCTGCAATCCCATCAGAAGGTTGCCATTGTCAAAATACTGGAGATAGACGAGCACCGAAAGCGAGAACACGAGGGAGGCATATCCGAAACAGAACATGGAATAACCTGCCGCGCGACGGAAACTCACCCTTTTCTCCACTATCTTGTCACGATAGTTTCTCACTCTCAAAGCCACGAAAACAGGCACAATGATAATGCCGATGATATACGCTATCTGCCAGAAAGCATTCTTGAAACTATGCGCGAATGCCATAAAAGTGGCCATCATGATCACACCGAGGATAGCCCCGTCGATGCGAGCGAAAGCCTTCAACTGTTTATATTCTTCTCTTGTTATCATTTTTCAAATTCCTATACCAGTGCCATAGCTTGGCACATATTTTCTGCAAAGTTACTCATTTTTCGTCATATACACATCATATAATGGAAGTTTTTACATAGTAAAAGGCTAATTTTAAGTATTTTTTTGTGTTTTTGCATTGTGTCACGACTCCCGTCATTGTCGTTAATAGAAGTTAAAAGTTTGAGATTTACTCTTTTTTCTCAAATAAAAGCATTACCTTTGCACTCGCAAAATCAGAAACGGCTCACCAATCACGGTGTGAACGCATGGTTTTCACCCACAGAAAGACCTGATTTTCGGGTCAAAGACATGGGCAGTCTTGCACGGCCAGCTCCCTTCGAATCCTCCAGGACGGGAACGTAGCAAAGGTAGTTGGTTGTAGCGGCGCGATGTAAGTAGCTTGCCCACCCGCCTCTTTAGCTCAGTTGGCCAGAGCACGTGATTTGTAATCTCGGGGTCGTTGGTTCGAATCCGACAAGAGGCTCTAAAGAGAAGAAGGAAATTTCCATACGGAGATTTCCTTCTTTTTTTATGCTTTTGCGGGAATGCAGTTACGACATAATCGAGTAGGAGGAAAACGAAGTAGTTTTTCTCCTACTTTCGTTTTCCGACCTCTCACACCACCGTACGTGCG
>CAKQPF010000089.1 GCA_934256705.1 uncultured Prevotella sp. | reverse complement strand
AACGAGGGAAGTCGTGCATGGGGAAGTACGACAAACCTACCTGAGTAGTTACAAAAAGTATTAACAACCGTTAAAAATTACATAAAAAGGGCTGATACTTCATCGAAAAGTATCAGCCCTTATGTATCCGATCCCACATCGGAAACGCATTCTTGTGAATATTCTGAGGAAAGAGTAATATGATGTTTTGTGCAAAATCCGTTGTCAACTTAACCGCATGAGTCTATTTGAACGAACACAGATTAAGCGATTGACACGGATTCTTCTTCTCGGGTGAACATTACCGCAAGTCTAGCACATCCGTTCAATCCGTAAAATCCGTGTTCGAAAAAAACTAAGAAGTTAGCCCGACCACGGATTCACCGAATACGTATGACCTGTCTGGAAGACAGTACCGAGCGAAGCGAGAGTAACCCGGGACGGAGTCTCGGGATTACAAACACAAGCTAAACGGTTGTCTGGAAGACAGAACCACCGCAAATATCAATGAATAAAAATAATCATGTTGTCTTGTCGTTTGGTCATTTAACAAAATAACCAGACAACAAAACCACTGTATTGATAAGTCATACAGTGTGCATCCCAATCCCAATGTAGAATCATAGCCAGAGCCAAAAGAGCATCAATTTGCTCCATAATCGAAGATATTCCTCCAAAAGGAGTGAGTTTCTCGGATTTTATTTGTACTTTTGCCATGTCATCCAGAATTTTATCTGTTTGTTTTGCAGCACTAAGACAAGTGGTATTTCTGATATGGCAAATTGCTGGGCAACTTTTTGTTGCTCATGTAACTTGCTAAAGATGTCAAAGCGTTATGTTGCGGAAATAAGGGTAAAATATAAAAGCACATAATTATATGGTGATAAAATCTTATTCGTACATAAAAAGAAAACTAGGTGATAGTACCTATGAAGAATTCAGAGGGTATGCCAAAACGTATGTTCCAATTTCAACCATTATACTTGTAGTATTGCTTGTTTTATCACAATTTGTACATTGGGACATAGTAAGCTGGTTGCTGAATCTTGCATTAGGTACATCCTTAATATTTATTGCTTATGTATTTGGTGTGATTCTTCTTTTAGATTTTGGAGTAGATGTTGAAATGCAAGAAGATAGGAATGGTAGGCTTTCTTTGCCAGAAGTAATGCCTGACAATTTCAAGAATACAATTCTATGGGCATATACTTTATTCATCCTTGGTATAGGCGCAATATACTTCAGTAACAGGTATAGAAACAATTATGCTTTTGAATGTCAAACATTCCTAGTGGATGAAAATAATGGTATATACCATTTGGAAGAAGATTGTCACTTTGATGATGATGATGATATGGAATATACCACAAAAATGAAAGGGTATGAATTAGAGAATTATAATTATACCTTTTGTGAATCATGCAAGGAATATTTAGAAGAAATGAATTATCAAACTGCAAAACAATACTTTGGGCGGTAGTAAAAGTACTAGCACATGTTTATGGCAAATTGAAATGAAAAATGTGATGTCACTCGTGAAATCTGAGAATCTAAAAAAATCATAACAGATGAACATTATCAAATTATTTGGAATAACATTCCTTGCCTTTTACATCACAACAGGATGTACGACAGACAGCTCCGGGCTATCAAATTCTATTGTAAAGAATAGTATCGACTCAATATGCGAACTATTAAAGCCTATTAGAGATAGCAAAGTTGAAAGAGTGTATATAGATGAATACTATTTGTCAGAAAAGCGCGAACAGTGGATATACAGCGATAGTATAGAAAAGTATTGTACAAAGGAAGAGATAATCCAACTCGCAAAGGAACATAAGTCCCGAGCTATAAATTACATTGCATTTACTTTATGGCTGAAGAAAGATTCTCATGAAGCGGTTTCGTATCTGATTGAAGATATCAACAACAATGACACATTGTGTGCTATCAAGTTAGACGAGGGACTACCAGAATCACTTTCAAGCATTCGCGTGAACCTTGTTCAACGCAACAGAGCCAAGTATAACGTCAGTATCGAAGATTCCATCAAGATAGACAAAGCGGTGCTGGATGCAAAAAACAGGAAGTCTATCTGGTACTATTATGTCCTTACAGCCCCTGAAATGGACATTTAATGCATAATTCATAATGCATAATTCATAATTCATAATCTGGTACTGTCTTCCAGACAGCCGTTTTTGCATTCTTATCACCCGAGACTTCGTCCCGGGTTACTCTCGCTTCGCTCGGTACTGTCTTCCAGACAGACAAAGTCACCCAACACCAAGTCACCCAACATCAAGTGAACTAAACACCAAGTCACCCCAACATCAAGTGAACTAAACATCAAGTGAACTAAACATCAAGTGAACTAAACATCAAGTGAACTGAAAATGGCTTTATCTGTTTTTCTTTTATTTTTGTCTATTGATACTTTATTCCAGAAGTCAGGAGAATGCATCAATTTCCAGCCCCATGGAATCGACAAGCTTTGCCATTGCGGGATTGTTGGCTTTCATGTGTTCTAAAGCCGCAATGGCTTCTTTTCTCTGTTCTTCTGTTAATGGAGTGGGGATTGGTTTCTGAATCTTTTCCCTATCTTCATTAAAGGATTGTTCTGCAGTCTTTTCAGGCTGTGGGTCAAAATATGGCTTGTCTGTAGGTTCTTTGTACTTATCGTCTAATGCGGTATATATATATTTCAATCCTATTGCCTGACGTTTCTGATTGTATTCCTCATCGCTAATGTTTTCTTTGTTTAATGCTTCAAATTCTTCGCTTTGGTCTATGGCAGTCATTACCACTTGGTTCCATTTGCAAATATATCGTATGAGTTTGTTCAGTCCTAATAAATGAAACAGCCATAAGAGTGAATTCACATGGCCTATGTCCTCTATGTTGAATGCTTCTCCACGGCTTCTATAGCCGAAACGAGATGGGGGAACAGGTTTATCCAAACAGATTTCATGAAGGAATCTGAAGAAAATGTCCCTGCCTTCTTCTTCAGGAACACTTCGATTAGTATTGAGCATCACAAGAAGATACTCTTTGTCCTTTAATCTGGTCCTGTCTATCTGATAGGAAGGATCCTCTGCCAATCGTTGGCAGATATGGTAATAACCGTTGACATCTTCTAGTCCGGTGATATTTTCCTTTACGTATTCTATTGGAAAGTGCTCTATTACCGACCATGCGCATACGTTTTCATGATATTGTTCCCATAATGCCTTTATCGGTTCAAGAAAGCAATTGTCCCATTGGCGATAAATCTTCGAGCAGGCCCATTGCCTGTCGCTTTTTCCAGCTTTGAGAAAAGCAAAGAGAATACGTTTCTGGTCTTTCCAGTCAAGGTAATCAAATCTCTTCTGAATTTCTTTCCTTGATTCAGAGACTTTTCTGCTCTTTTTGTCCATGTACCACTTGATAAGTGATGCTATTGGCTTGTTTCGTTTTTGTTGTCTGTATGGCATGTTTGTATAATCAATGTTGTTTAGAAAGAAATAACATCTTCAAAGGATTCAGGATGATAGGTCTTATTTGCGATTTCTACAGATGCCACATCAGTCCGAGACGGAACTCGAAGGTGCTGGTATGCACATCTGCATAGCTGTGATAATGAGTGTCACGGACGAAATACTGGGATGAAAGGCTGACGCTCATGTTGTTCTTCATGTTGAATTCCCATCGTGGATTGATGACGAGGAGGCCGGCATTGCCTTTGTCGCCCTGCGCATTGAGGAAGAGAGGGTCGATGGTGGCAAGGTCTTTGCCTTCATATCCCTTCCATGTGTAGATGCGATAATAGTCTGATTTCAGCACAAAGCGGCCGAGATTGCGGAAGTCCATGAATGTCATTGTCTTGATGGAGAAGCCAGATCCCATGTTATAGTCACGGTCTATGACGTTGTAATAGTCGCTCTTGGTGCCTCCGAGAAGTATTCCGGAGAAGAAAACTCTTTGCTCAAGACGCTTCAGCACACCGGTTTCAGGGAAACGGAGTATCATTCCAGGACCGAAGGAAGCCGCTTCCGAGATGCGGTAAGGAGTCTGGCTACTGCCGTCCTTTACTGGTTTGGAGTCGTAATAGTTGAAGTGTTGATATATGCCCACTTCCGCTTCCACCCTTCGCTCGGAAACTATAGGCGCGCTCCATATCCTTCCCATGAGGTGAAGGGCATTGATGAGAGGCTGGTTTGCCGACATTCCCACCTTGATGTCGGCTGTAAAGAAGTCGTAAGGCTTGTTTTCTTCCCTGCTGATAGGGTCGCCGTATTCCATTATTATGCCTATATAAGGGTTCCATTCGCCACGAAACATGGATCCGTCATCGGCAAGGTATCTGGTGCCGGCGGTGATGGAAAGCTCGATAGGAAAGCGGCGGAAGTCATGATACGGCTCTGCCTGATGGTCTATATGCCATGCTTCGCCACGCACTATGCGGTTGAACCCACGCATAGGACACACCACGAAGGCACCGAACTCACGAAGGAAGCGTCGGAATCCGCATGTGCGGTCATTGAGAATGACATTGCTCACCCTATGGGTTATCTCGCCTATGCAGATGCCTCCGAAACTTGTAGCCATGAGGTCATTGATGGCAGGGGGCTCTATCTCGCCGCAAAACTCCCACATCAGCGAGCCTCCTACGGCGTAAGGGGCTGATTCCCAAAAGTTGAGTCCATTACTTCGCGCTGCATTATAATAGAGATTTCCATGATATGGATGGGCGAAAAGGTTGGTGGAGAATTGGTCATTGTCCCATACGAATCCATGCTGGAAATTCTTGTGGATGGTGTGGAGGTTCACTTTGGCAAAGTCTTCATTCATGACGAAGCGGTCAAAGCCATGCACCAGGAAATTGATGCCTGTGGCTTCATAAGCCGCTATCCATGGATGCTTGTCGCCATAATCGTCATGTATGGTCTCTCCAGACTGGCTCTTGGCCTTGTGGAGGAAATGGGTGTCGGTGCTGCTGCCGCGGTTATACCTGAAGGTGAGACCGAGCTGACCTATGAATCCGTTCCTGTAATGCCTGTTATGAGCATAGAATCGCGTATCTCCGTAGCCCACAGAGGCATAGAGACCGAGAGTGGGATTCAGTTGATAGTCGGCATTGATATGTGCCTGAAGGGAATGGAGACGCTCCGGATTATCGCTGTCACCATCGAAAGTCTCGATATGGTAATAGCCTACGTCGCCACTCAGAGAGAGTCTTGGGGATAGGTTGACGTATTGTCCGAGACGATAATAGATGGCTCCAGAGAACTTGGTGTCGAGTCCCATATAGTGGGAACCGAAACCTATGATGCTGTATGTGGAGCGATTGCGAAATCTCAGTGCGCCATTTATCTTGGATGAAGTACCTCCAAACGCCATGAAGTCAATGCGCGTATTAGGATTGATATTCACCAGACCTATCTTATTGGCAATAGTGTCGCGGGTATAGTTTACTAATCCTATCTGAACACCACGTGGATGGGTGATAGCTACATTTACTAATCCTATCTGTGAACCGTTCAGCGTGTCGGCATAATTGTATGCAGCAAGCTGAATACCACGCATATAGCCGGCTGAAATATTCACAGCTGGAGCTATTTGTATGCCTTTCTCCACGCCAGAACTGATATTTGTGATGCCTGCCATCTGTATGCCACGCAGACTATGATTGATATTGAAAAGAGCTGCGACGGAGATTCCTTTCTGAAGTGTCACGGCATTCATCAGTCCAATATTGAAATTACTCGTCAGAGTGGTGTCGGGCATCAGTTTGAAGTCGCCTATTGCTATAGGCATAAAATATCTATTCTTCACCTCCTGAGCTACGAGCGTAAGAGGCGAAAGCAACATTGTCGCTGACAATAGGAATAGTCTGTAGTATCTCTTTTTCATCTGTGGGGGAGTATTTGGTTGTGGGGTGGTGGTATTATCCAGCGGTAACCTACAATGCACGCACTGCAGCAAGATAATTCTTCATATTACCAGCCTTGACAATCTTCTTCCATTGCTTGCGACCGATGGTAGGTTCGAGATGGTCCCAGAATGTGCGTAGCTTGCCTAATTGTTGGTCTTCGCCAGGAATCATCTTGGCATAATGCGCCTGCATCATGTCGTGGAGACGGAGAATGTCGCGGACAAGGCTTGCTTCACTCTCTGTCACGCCATCCTTGTATTCCCTCGCAAGTGACGGACGGGCAAGCAATCCCCTGCCTATCATTATGCCGGAAAGGCGGTCGCCATACTCATTCTCTATGCGATGAATGTCCTCAACGGTGTGTATCTCACCATTATATACTAAAGGATGCTGGCATTCGTCAGCCAAAAGGCGGAAAGAGTCCATATTGATATCGCCCTTATACTGCTGGGTGGCGATGCGTGGATGTACCGTAACATGCGTCAGAGGCACGTCATTGAGGATTGGAATGACAGCCTTCCACTGGTCTGCACTATCGAGGCCGAGGCGCATCTTGACAGAGAAATCCATCTCATTGTGCTCCTTGATGCAATCTGCAATCTCCTTTACCTTGTCGGGAGAAGCGAGAAGTCCAGCTCCTCTGCCGTGCCTTGTCTGCAAAGGAAATGGGCATCCCATGTTGATATCTATCTTCTTGTAGCCCAAAGGGATGATGACGTCGAGCAAGGTGCGCAGTTCGTCTGCTCCAGAAGCAATGACCTGTGGCACGATATTGACGCCTTCATTGTATTCAGGACGGATGTCGCGCATATCCTTCGAGCGCACTTTGCCATGCTCCAGGCGCACGAAAGGAGTGTAATAAGTATCTACTCCGCCAAATATCTCATTATGAAAGCGGCGGTATGCGTCCTCAGTATATCCCTGTAATGGGGCGAAAAGTATTTTCTGCATTGGCTTTGGTGGTGGTGATTGAAAAAGTCAAGGCTGGTTCTAAAACAGATTTTGGCATTGCTTTAGAACCAGCCAGAAATAATAAGTAGAGAGGTGTGAACTTACACCTTACTCATAAATTTCTCTTTATCAATGATAAAGCGGAGATGCTCGCCTTCACCGATAAGACCTCCTTCATCAGAGGCAGATACCTTGAATTTCAGTTTGCGACCCTCAGCAGAGATGAGTTCTGCTGTGGCTGTAACAGTCTTGCCGAGTCCTGTTGGCTTGAGGTGTGAAGAGCTGATTTGTCCTCCTACGGTGGAAGAGCCATCCTCCAGTTCATCTGCCACGCAGAGCATAGCGGCATTCTCCATCAGGGCCATCATCATCGGTGTGGCAAAGACGGGGAGATCACCGCTTCCTACATTGCATGCGAGGTGCTTTTCCTCCACTATCATGGTGCTTGTATGTTTTTTTCCTATTTGCATTAGTTGCTTTGTTGTTTTGTTGTTTGGTTGTTTTGTGGTTTAGTTGTTTGTAAAAGTTTATTGCAATTTAGTCTATCAACTAAACAACAAAACAACTAAACAACCAAACAACAATATTACATTTTAATATCCTTCAGGGTTATTCTTCTGGAAGTTCCATGAATCGCGACACATCTCCTCGATGCCATACTTTGCTTCCCATCCCAGTTCTGCCTTAGCCTTTGCAGGGTTGCAATAGCAAGTAGCGATATCTCCAGGGCGACGTGGCTTGATGGAATAAGGCACGTCAACGCCATTGACCTTGATGAATGCCTTCACCACGTCGAGAACGGAGTAGCCGTGACCAGTGCCGAGATTGTAAATGGCAAGTCCGCACTTCTTTTCGATTGCCTGGAGAGCAGCTACGTGACCAGCGGCGAGGTCGCAGACGTGGATATAGTCGCGCACGCCAGTGCCGTCAGGAGTATCGTAATCGTTGCCGAATACACCGAGTTCCTTGCGCTTGCCCACAGCCACCTGAGTGATGTATGGCATCAGGTTGTTAGGAATGCCGTTAGGATTCTCACCGATAGTGCCGGATGGGTGGGCACCGATAGGATTGAAATAGCGCAGGAGCACCACATTCCATTCAGGGTCAGCCTTCTGCACGTCCATCATCACCTGTTCGAGCATAGACTTGGTCTGACCGTAAGGGTTGGTGCATTGACCTTTAGGACACTCCTCAGTGATAGGAATAATGGCAGGATCGCCATAGACGGTAGCCGAACTTGAGAAGATTATGTTCTTGCAACCGTTGTTGCGCATCACGTCCATGAGGATGAATGTGCCGGTCATATTGTTGTGATAATATTCCAATGGCTTTGCCACAGACTCGCCTACAGCCTTAAGACCAGCGAAATGGATTACGGCATCAATCTTGTTTTCCTGGAAAACCGTTGTCATTGCCTTTTCATCGCGGACGTCAGCATCGTAATACTTTATCTGCTTGCCGATAAGTTTCTCCACGCGATGTATCGCTTCCGGCTGTGAGTTTACGAAATTGTCCACTACTACGACTGAGTGACCAGCCTTGTCAAGTTCGATGATGGTGTGTGAGGCAATATAGCCAGCACCACCGCAAAGAAGTATATTCATAATATTATAAGTTATAAGTGTTGTAATCAAAAGAAATCTACCACGTGCGGACGCTTCACTCTATCTTTCCCCCTTTTCAGAAAGACGGTGATGCGCATTTCGCTTCCTACGCTTGGCATCTCAATGCCTTTGGCTTGTATCGTTTGGCTTGAGAGAAATCCGGTCGTATAAGAAGGCTCTGTAGTGCCGGCTTCCACGATAGGGGAGAGTTTTCCGACGCTGTCTCCCACCAGTGTGGAGGCTATCAGTTCCCAGGCACAGTAGCCTTTCTCCTTGTCCACATATTTTATTCTTACCGGTTTGGGACCGAAAGCCATCCTGCCTTCAGACGTGCTATATACCTTATTTATAATAGCCGACTTGAATTTGTCTATCTTTGGCACAATAGGAAAGAACTCTATATATTGCCCGACCTTCACATTTCGCAGTCCTCCTTCGCATACGAAATGGCGCGACATAGAGTCATAAATATGTATATGATTATGGCTTACGTCGATAGCATCTATGTAGCCGGCACACTTAGGAAACGACTTATCCATCGGTCTCTTAGAGAGAATCGCTCCATCGACGCGCATTGTCCCATCCTTGGAGAGGCGTGGAAGTATGGAGAAAAGCATGTTTGACAGTTCGGCATACTTCATTTTATTATGCTCGGTCAATTTATGCACCTCGCATGATAGCTCGGTTCCGTCGCTTCCTACCAGTTTCGCAAAATACATTTTCCTCCCTTTTACCTCGGCAGAATGCAGTTTTGTCATCACCATATCCATGACAGGGAGATACCCTTTAGCCTCGATGATAGGAGTGAGGAGCAGTTCATCATCGACATCCAGTGTCAAGTCGGGATGGAAGAGTAGTGAGTAAGCATACGCTTTAGCCACCTGTTCCAGCAGTGAAGGGATGCGTTTCCCGTCATTTCCCTCCTTTGCCACCTTGTCTTCAGGGCGCAGATTGTGCAAGTTCCACATCTTCAGGAATGGGACAAACTTGAATTCAGTGTGCAATACCGCCATTTTCGCCGCCACTCCCAGTATGGCAGAATGCAGAGAAGACGGCGTAGGGAGCTTTTGTGCAAAGTAATCAGCCAAGAGCTTTCTTGACTCTATGGAGACAAGAGTGGCGTAATTGTCCCACAGATACCTTACAATCGACCATCCATACCCCTCACGAATGATAGGAGTGACCTTCTCTTTGTCATATTCCTCCATCTTGATCATCAGTCCGCGGATGGAATACATCAGAGCGCCATCAGTGCCACTGCGTACCTCTTTGGGCTGTTTCAGCATATCAACGCAAACCCAAAACACGGACTGACATGAGAAAAAATCCTCACATTTCTCCATATCTTCCATCGCCATCTGGTATGCTTCCGTCAGACGACCGGCTTTTCGCAGTGTAGTAACCTCCTGTGATGACATATATTCATTGATTATAATAGTCGGTGACTGAAATCTATATTAAAAGCAAAAGTAGCAAAAAAGCCTAATGATACCAAGCAAAAAGGCAAAAAACAAGGGAAAAACAATATTTTTCAAAAAAAATCGCGAAATTATTTGGTAGTTTCAGAAAAAGTCCGTACCTTTGCATCGCTTTTCAAAACAAAGGTCATTTGAAATAGGTTTCTTACCAACCAAATGTTTGGAGAGATGGTAGAGTGGTCGATTACAGCGGTCTTGAAAACCGCCGTGCTGAGAGGCACCGGGGGTTCGAATCCCTCTCTCTCCGCT
>CAKQPF010000088.1 GCA_934256705.1 uncultured Prevotella sp. | reverse complement strand
CGGCATCCCTCTCTTGGAACTGAAGGTCTCCTCAAACTTAGATACATAAATGTACTAAAATTTGAGAAGAGCCAAATATTTCAGCGAAAAAATATGTGAAATTATGTAAAATGCACTTGTTTTTGTGCAAAATTATCTCAGCAGGCAGTCCCTAACCAAAGAAAAGCCCCTCCAGGGAGGGGAGGGCTCTTTCTGGAGAAATAAGAGTGGCTATTATTGAACTGTTGTAAAAGCATAGATATTAGGCTGTAAAAGCATAGATATTGGGTGGTAAAAGCTATGTTATTAGGGAGTAATAGCTATGCAATCTGCATTTACCGCAATCATTTTCTCAATGCTACTTTTCCAGCAACATCATAAATGTAACCGTGTCATCAGCTGCAAATCTGTATTGCTATTTTTATGGTTACCGTACCAAATAGTATATCATTGCTCAGATTAATGGTCGATTGGTGATGATTAGTGTAGTCGTTAATGTTTCTATATTGATATTGGAACATGAATATGCTTTTTTTTGAACTCTTGCAATTATCTGTAGGTACACGTCAGGGATTGTCGTTTACGCCTTCTGCCGAGGAATGGGGTGAGGCATTTGATGATGCTATGAGACAGGCTTTGGTTGGCGTGTGCTTTAGGGGGGTGCAATGTACTATAAAGAACGATGATAGCAAGGTGGCAAACTTGCCACCTAAACTGAAGATGCAATGGCTTGCCATTACTGCCAACATTCAGAAACGCAATGAGGTGATGAACCGTAGATGTGTTGAACTGTATGGAGTGATAAAGGCTGCTGGATATAAGTCGTGTGTGCTTAAAGGTCAGGCGGTGGCCATGTATTATGATGATAAAAGCAATGCGGACGAAACTAACCGAATGAGTTTGCTTAGACAATCGGGTGATATTGACATGTGGATGGTTGGGGATGCGGACAAGGTGATACGTTGGGCACGTGATACCAACACGATGTATTATTACGATTATCATCATGCCGACCTCAGTATGTTTCCTGATACAGAGATAGAATTGCACTATCGTCCGTCTATTAGTCGTAACCTTTGGCGCAATTCTCGTTTGCAGAAATGGTTTAGGAATGAGGGACTACACCATATTATATATAATGAGCAGCTGGAGTGTTGTGTGCCAGATAATGTGTTCAGCTTGATATTGACTCTAAATCATAACCTATGGCATTTGCTGTATGAGGGAATCGGTTTGCGTCAGATGATGGACTTGTACTATGTAGCTCGTTCAATGCAATCGTCTGATGAAGTATCACGCTTGTTAAGTCGTTTCCAGCTTGAGTCTTTTGCCTCTGCTTCTGCATGGGTGTTATGGTATCTGTTTGACGGATCTGCCGACAATTCATTGTTCGTCTCCCAACAATCCCCATTGCCAGCACCTGATGAACGTTTAGGAAGATTCCTGCTCAATGAGATTATGAAGGCAGGTAACTTTGGTCATCACGACGAGCGACTGAAATCAGAACGTTATGCCTCAAGCACTCGTCTTATGATGCAATGGCTACGCCACACCATGCGACTCGTAAGATACTTCCCTGTAGAAGTGGCATGGACACCAATAGGAATATTGCGCATATCAATATGGAGACGGTGGAGGTATAGAAACGAACGAGAGTTGTAGAAATTGAAATTTTTATAGATTTAAATATAATATGTACAAACATTTTTTTAAACGATTCTTTGATTTTTGGATTGCGCTTATAGCATTGATTTGTATAAGTCCAATCCTGATAGTGGTAACCATTTGGTTGCACTTCGCCAATAAAGGGGCAGGGGCTTTTTTCTTGCAAGAGCGTCCGGGTAAGGATGGCAAAATCTTTAAAGTCATTAAGTTTAAGACGATGACGGACGAGAAGGATGCGGAAGGAAATCTGCTGCCTGATGCAGACCGACTGACAAAGGTTGGTAGGTTTGTGCGCTCTACTTCGATCGACGAGTTGCCGCAGCTGATTAATGTACTGAAGGGTAATATGGCATTGATAGGTCCTCGTCCACTTACAACTGATTATCTGTTAGTTTTTACACCTGAACAACATCGTCGTCATGAGGTTCGACCTGGCATTAGCGGTTGGGCTCAAGTAAATGGTAGAAACCATTGTAAGTTGAGCAAAAAGTTTGAATATGATGTTTGGTATGTTGATCATTGTACTTTGAAAACAGATATTAATATTGTATTTAAGACAATTGTCAATGTTTTAAAACGAGAAGATATTGGCGAAGGTGCTTCGGATATGGAGGACATTGATGACCTTGGAATTATGGATAAATTACGTAAACTTCAAAACAAATAAATATGAAGAAATTAGCAATTATTGGTGGTGGCGTTATGGCTTCCTATTTTGGTGAAGCTTGTCATCGATTAGGATTTGAGGGTCATTATTTTTCTATGATTGATGGAAAGGTAGATGATTCTAAGGTGGATTATTTCCATGAGATTAATATTTTTGACAAAGATGGTATTATAGCCATCTGTAAGGAGATAGGAGTAGATGGTGTTGTAGCAACAACAGAGTTGTCTGTTCCTATTACTGCTTATGTAGCAAATAAACTTGGCTTATTAGGCAATGCGGTTGATGTGGCTGAGGTTATTACAGACAAGTATCGCAATAGAGAATGTATTAAAAATCTAACCGATTTACTTTCTCCCAAGTATGTAGAATCTTCAAGTATAGAGGATATTATTATGTCAGACATTCCTTATCCTATGATTCTTAAGCCTGTGTGTCTTGGAGGGAAAAGGGGGATTACGGTTGTGAATAATGAAGATGAACTTACATCTGCGTTTGAGTATGCCACAAGTTTCTTTAGAACTGGCGTAAAACCTCAGATTATTGCAGAACAATTCCTCGTTGGTGGTATGGAATGTAGTGTTGAGAGCATTTCGTTCAAGGGGCATCATACCATTGTTCAGATTACTCAAAAAGATAGTAGTGGTGCTCCTCATTGTGTAGAACTTGGTCATCATCAGCCTGCTCCTTTAAGTAAGGAATTGTGGAATAAAGTAGTGTGTGGAGTATCTTCGGGACTGACGGCTATCGGAGTTGAAAATGGTCCGTGTCATACAGAAGTGAAGATTATTGATGGAAAAGTTTATCTTATTGAGTTTAATGCTCGTCCAGGTGGTGGACATATATGGTGGCCAATGGTAGAGCTTAGTACGGGTTTTGATATAATGGCAGCTGTAGTAGAGGCAGCAATGGGAGTGTTAAAACCTATAGATGTGACAACCTTTAAACATAAATTTTCTGGACTTTATTATGTCGTAGAACAAACTGCTAATGTGAAACCTATCTTTGACATATGTGAAAAGGAACCTTGGTGTTGGGAGAAACACTTTGTTTCTGATAAATTGCAAGAATTGAAGATGAATGATATGGAGCATACAAATTATATTGTTTATTCTTCTGATAATGGAGATCCTATAGCTGAATTATTAAAACAATGAAAGAGTTTGGTTCGGATTTCCACAAATGTGACTTCAATTTCCGTGTAGATTATTTTCAGTTAGATATATTAGGAAATAAGCGTTTTTATGCGTGTGGTCGTCATGCCATCGAGGCTATTATAAAGCAGGAGAAATGGAAACGCATATGGATGCCAGCTTATTTCTGCTATGAAGTGATTGGATATATCAAGCTTATAGGAATTGAAGTGGCATTGTATAACGATTATCCTTTGTTTGATAAGGACGAAGAAGTTGTTCGCACTTTGCCTTATCAGAATGGAGATGTTCTTTTCCGTACTGATTATTTTGGTTTAAGAAAATGCCGCACAAATAAAGATATTTGTGTTCCTGTTATAGAAGATCATACACATGGGTTGATAACAGATTGGTCTATACGGAGTGATGCCGATTGGTGTATAGCTTCTTTAAGAAAGTCTTTGCCTGTGGCTGTTGGAGGTGTGTTGTGGTCGCCTAAAGGGGAAATACTTCCTGATGTGATAAAGCCTACAGCGGAATGTAAGGAAATGGCAATGGAAAGATATGAGGCGATGACAATGAAAGCCGAATATCTTCGAAAGGTCTATACTACAAGTACGGCTGATGCAGATGCAAAGAATGCTTTTCGTGAAAAATATGTAGAAACAGAGGATCAAATATCAAATTTGACGCTAAGTGGTATTGATAGTCAAAGCTGGGAAATATCCAACACTTTTAATATTAAGCAATGGACTGATTTGAAATATGATAATTGGTTGTTGGCAAATGAATTATTAGGGAAAAAGTTTAAAGTGCTTGGAGGAGAGCGTAATGATTACTGGCAACCTTTCTCTTTGATACTGCTGTTGGATACGGCTAAAGAGCGTGATGCATTACGACAATACATGGTAAAAAATAAGATTTATCCTGCTATATTATGGGGTATGCCAAAAAATAGCGAATTTGAAGAGGCAAGGGATTTTTCAGAAAGAATGCTTAGTGTGCATTGTGATATAAGGTATAGTATAGCTGAGATTGTCGAAATGTGTAACAAAATTAATGATTTCTATGATACAGATATTTAATATAAGTCAAGCAAAGGAATGGGATGAGTTGGTTCGTTCCTTTGCCAATTACGATGTATATTATCTAAGTGGCTATGTTAAGGCTTTTCAGATACATGGTGATGGTGAGCCACAATTGTTTTATTATAACGAGAATGGTTTACGTGGCATCTATGTATATATGAAACGCAATACAACGATAGAGGGTGTTTATGATTCTATAACTCCTTATGGCTACGGAGGTTTTTTGCTTGAAGGTGATGATTCGGACGAGAATATGAATGCCCTTTGGAAGGCATATGTAGAGAAGATGAAAAGCGAAAATATTGTAGACAACTTTGTGCGCTATCATCCTGTATTGGCAAATGCTGTACCGATGAAGGCTTGTTCGGATGTGATAGACTTGGGTAAGACCGTTTCTATGGATTTGACATCTGAAGAAGTAATTTGGAAGAACATTCATTCAAAGAACCGTAATATGATACGCAAGGCTGAGAAAAATGGTATAGTTATAAAGCATGGACAAGGATTAGAGCTGTTTGATGACTTTATCAAGATTTATAATGCTACTATGGATAAGGACAATGCTGAACCATATTACTACTTTAAGCCTGAGTTCTACAAAAGCATCCATGAGGATTTGAAGGACAACTATGAAATATTCTGGGCTGAGTATGATGATAAGATAATATCAATGAGTATCATGATCTATGCCAATGGTCGCTTGAATTATCATCTCAGTGGTTCAGACTTGCAGTATCGCAATTTGGCACCATCGAATTTATTGCTCTATAAGGCAGCTGTGTGGGGTATGGAGAAAGGAATGAAGACTTTCCATCTTGGCGGTGGAGTAGGTTCAGGAGAAGACAATCTATATAAGTTTAAGATAGCTTTCAATCGTTTCTCTGATTGTCAGTTCTCTATCGCAAAGCATATTTTTGACAATGAAAAATACGATGAGCTTGTAGCAGAACGGGCCTCACGAGATGCAGGGTTTGACAAAGAAAGCAAGTTCTTCCCATTATATCGTAGCTAAAACAATATGTCGTTTATTAATAGACGCACCAAGGCACAGTTCTATAATGATAGTTCCATCACGTTTTTTGTACAGAAGGATTGTGTTGATATAATATTTAAAGTAAAGAGAGGTGTTTATCTTACTGTCTCTGTTTATTCATTAAGTGGAGATAGGCTATTGTTAGCATGTTTATGGGATGGCTTTTGGAATCGTCTCCGACATATGAATAACAGAAAAGATGTAATAAGACGACTTGAGAAAACATGTCCTCTTACTTCGGGTATTTTTACAAATGCTTCATCGACTCATTTTGCTTATATTGACAAGGAACGTGAGATTGGTGCTATAGTATTGGAGATGACAGCACCCATTCAAAGCAATAGTATAGCAGATTTTTTGCATGGGCAGGTCATTGATAATGCAATGAAGTTAATGGTATTTAATCTTGACTTATATTGTGAACTTGAAGATAAATGCCCGTTTGCAGTTTGGAAAGAAGACTTAATAAGGTTAAAAGGGTAATATAATAAAGGTAAAGCAGGTATGATTGAATAGGCTTGGGTCTGTGGAGCGAAACCACTACCTGCTACATACAAATAGTAGACTTTCGGTATCGAATTATTAGTATAATACTGAAATATGGAACAAGAACACTTAAAAAGGGTTGCTGAGTATGTTGCAATGCAATGCAATGGTTGTTCGGATTCCCCTATGATACTTGCATTTAAAGCATATGAGGTAATGAAGAAAGCGGTGGATAATGATGATAATCCATATAAGGTTTTGAACTCGTTTCTCGGTACTAATGTTCCTGAAGATGTATTGGAAAATATATAGTGAAACAAGTGTAAAGAAAAAAAAGTGTGCCTTGTGGGGTACACTCTTGCGATTAAAATTCCTTATCTAAAATCTCCATCATTTGAGCGGCTGTAATGACTTTGGGAGTCTTTGGGAAATGCTTGAGGTTGCCAGTGACGAGGAACGAGTCCTCCTCGCTTAAAGAAACTTCGTAGAACACACGGTCGTCTTCGTCTGGCATATCGCCATCAAATGGGATACGTTCAGAATGTACTCCGCATTTCTTTATATACTCAAGAAGTGTATTAATCTGCTCTTCGCTTATCTTGAATTTGGGACGATGCAGAACTTCGTAATATTCGGAAAGAATTTCTTCATTGAAAACTGGAATGATCCTGTTTTGAAACACATTAGCAACAACTTTTACTGTTGCAGCCAGAGGATTCTTGCTTATTCTTGCAGATACAAGAATATTAGTGTCAATTACCGCATACACCATTGTTGCGCTCCTTTCTTAATCGTCTGACTTCGTTTATCTCTGCGTTTATCTCATCTAAAGTCATTTCAGGCTCATTGCTGTTTTCCGCATCAGCACGTAGTTTGTTGAATACATTCAATGCTTTTTCTCTAATGTCATTCTCAGAGTCCGCAGAAATAGTGAAAGGAATTTTTCGGCAACGTATCACCGCCTTTACAAAGATGTTGATAGCCGTGTTTGCGCTCATGCCAAACTGGGCGCAGAGTTCGTCGAATATTGCTTTTTGCTTGTTGTCCAAACGGACTGTCATAGATGTCTGTGCCATATCGTTCTGATAATTTGGTGAAATATTAATGTGATTGTGATGCAAATTTACTGCATTGTGATGTAAGTACAAAATAATTTAACAATAATTTTTATGTTTGAGGAAAGAAAAACAATTTACTTGTGCCTTGCCCACATGAGTGAGGCTGGTTTGGAACAGAAATATGTGAAGGAGGCTTTTGACACCAACTGGGTGGTGCCGATGGGTCCGAATGTGAATGCTTTCGAAAAAGATTTGGAGGCGTTTGCCAACAGCAAGAGTGATGGAACTGAGCCGCTTGACCGTAAGGTGGTTTGTCTGTCGGCTGGTACAGCAGCAGTACACTTGGCTTTGATTGGCTGTGGAGTAAAGGCTGGCGATGAAGTACTGGTACAGTCGTTTACGTTCTGTGCTTCAAGTCACCCAATTACTTATCTTGGAGCAAAGCCTGTGTTTGTAGGTTCTGAGGGTGAAACATGGAACATGGATCCTGTTATATTGGAGAAGGCTATCATTGACCGTAAGGAGAAGACGGGCAAGCTGCCTAAGGCTATTGTGCCTGTGGCTCTGTATGGCATGCCTTACCGCATTGACGAGATTATGGCTATTGCCGACAAGTATGGCATTCCTGTGGTGGAGGATGCTGCAGAGGGTATGGGCTCACGCTTTGACGGTCAGGTGCTTGGCACATTCGGTAAGTATGGCGCGCTGTCATTCAACGGCAACAAGATGATTACTACCTCTGGTGGCGGTGCTCTGATTTGCCGTAATGCTGAGGATGCCAACGAAATAATGTGGTATGCCACACAGGCTCGCGACGCTTATCCTTACTATCAGCATACGGCTATCGGCTACAACTACCGCATGTCGAACGTGTGCGCAGGAATCGGTCGCGGTCAGATGACTGTGCTCAACGACCACATCGCTCACCACAAGCATGTGCAAAGTCTCTATGAGGAACTGCTGAAGGACGTACCTGGTGTGCATATCCACAAGCAACCTGCCGACAAACGCTATGATGCCAACTTCTGGCTTTGCGCCGGTACTCTGGATGAGAATGTGAAGATACAGGGGCAGGAGAATGCTTATAAGGAGGTGGTCAAGACTGCCGTCGGCGGTGCCGCTGGTGTAATCCATGCCGTTGACTCTGCCATAACCGACTGTCAGCCTAACGAAAATGTAGAGGCTTTGCGTGTATTTATGCTGGGCAAGAAGATAGAGTGTCGCCCTGTATGGAAACCTATGCACAAGCAACCTGTCTATGCTGGTGCTCCTGTCTATACCAATGGCGTAGAGGAAGACCTCTTCAAGGTGGGCTTCTGTCTGCCTGCCGGTCCGTATGTGACGGATGATGATGTCCGCTACATTGTGGAGAGCATCAAGGAGGCTATCATACGATAGGTTGATGAGCGATGAATGGATGCACTCAGTATGCTAATTGAGATGTGGATGTTGTGGATTTCATTATCTGTGAAACGGCATAGAGAGGAAAAATGTTGACGTGTCGAACGGTATCATCATCTTCTTTGTCGGTGTAACAAAACTCTCCGAAATTCTCCAATGAGCAACGAACGGCTTCGGTGATATGCTTCTCACGCATATAAGACCACAGGCTTTTCATTCCACCTTGGTTTCCTGCTTTGACCTCTATGGGGAGAATATTAAGATGCGATGGCAAGATATAGTCGATTTCCGCTAATGAATTCTTTGCCAAACGAACCCAATAATACAACTCATGTCGCAAGTTGGGTGTCATATAGTGAAGTATCTCCAAACCGGCAACAAGCTCTGCCATAGTACCCTTGTTGACGAGGTCTGCTGCTGTGGCTGTAAGTATTTGGGTGGTAAGCATGGTAGTATCTCCTATAGTGATGCCCAAAAGTCGCAGCATAAGTCCACAGTCAAAGAATAGAATCTTACGATAGGAATTGTCTGCTTCGCTACCTAAAGGAAGTCCATTGGCACTGGTATGAGTAACGGGGATTAGTAATCCTGCAAGAATGAGCAGGTCGAGCGCACTCTTTACTTCTGCTGTCTTATAGTCGCCTACTTTTGTATATACAAACTTCTTCGTGGCTTGTACGGCGACACTACGCAATATGTTGCGAAGTAAATTGACATCAGCTTTTTTCTTGTATTTAGGAAAGTCGTCCTCATAGCTTACCAGTATGTCATCTTGAACTTCCTGACAAAGCAGGTAATCATGAGTCTCAACCCATTTGCCAACGCATTCGGGCATTCCTCCTACGAGCATATATGTGCGAAGAAGACTGACTAACTTTTCGTGCAATGGCTCAGGAAGAGGTGATTGTGAAGATGCTGCGTTACGAGCTTCGAGTAATAAA
The DNA here is from genome assembly GCA_934256705.1 of uncultured Prevotella sp. GTDB lineage: Bacteria > Bacteroidota > Bacteroidia > Bacteroidales > Bacteroidaceae > Prevotella. Next base: position 820 of record CAKQPF010000088.1, on the reverse strand, counting down.
TTTTCCTTGTTAGCAAGAAGAAATTCATCGAAAGTCATTGGATACATAAACATCGAATGGATTCTACCAACGCCAAATGTCGGTAATTCTGCCAGGGCGAACTCTAATAGGGAACCTGCAGCAATCACATGCAGTCGTGGCATGTTCTCCTTGAAGAAACGTAATGACATGATAGCCTCTGGACACTCCTGTATCTCATCCATAAAGAGAAGTGTCTCGCCTTCTTCTATCCTTGAACCTGACATTGCAGAAATCTGCATTACGATACGGTTGACATTCAGGTCGGGCTGGAAGATAGCTTTGTATTGCGGCTCCATCTCAAAATTTATTTCCAGAAAATTTTTGAATTGCTTGCCTAAATGACGCACTGCAGAAGACTTGCCTACCTGGCGTGCTCCTCGAAGTAGAACAGGTTTACGTGTTTCGCGTGAAGCCCATTCTGATAGATATATATCTATAATTCTCTTGTAGTACATAGTAATTCGTAAAATGTTGTATTTCAGTTGCAAAGATAACGAAATAAAATTATCCAAACAAATAAAACGTCCAAAAATAAAATTTTCCAAACAAATAAATTGCGGAAAATAGACATTTTCCAAACAAATATGTGAACTATTGGACACCCGAACAGATGCACGTATTGGATGTTCGTCCTGGTATGACATCAAACTTATATTCCAAACATTTAAGGTTATTGTCACAGAACGATGAAGGTAATCATCAGATAATCAATGGGCGGATAGTATGTGATAATATCGGCGATTTGGTACCGCCTGTAGCGGTGTTTTGGTACCGCTGATTCACGCTGTCGGATTTTTCG
>CAKQPF010000087.1 GCA_934256705.1 uncultured Prevotella sp. | reverse complement strand
CTCTCCAAATGGAACTATCTCGTCAAATGTTGATCTTAACCGCAGAAAACTACGGAAGTTATTATTTACACATTACTGATGTTTTACCTAACCACAGTGGTTAAGACGAACACGGATTATGCGAATCTAACGGATTTTCTTTCCTGACAGGATTTGCCGACTGGCAAGGCATTCGTGCAATTCGAGTAATTCGTGTTCCAAAAATACCACCAATGAATATGTATTTACAGAAGAGGAACACGAATCTAACGAATCAAAGCGAATAAGGAAACAGCAAGATTAGGCTGGAAGCCTATACCGAGCGAAGCGAGAGCAACCTGGGACGAAGTCTCAGGATTACAATAATAAAGTAAACAGCTGCCTGGAAGACAGTACCTAACATCCGTTCAATCCGTATCATCCGTGGTCAAGGATTATGTTGTTTGGTGGTCTTGTTGTCTTGTTGTTTGATGGTCAGATATTACATTCAAGTAAACGACAAGATAACCCCACAAGATTATTTCCATCTATTGCTGTCTGATAAAGAAAGGTGGCCATTTGCAAAAACAGTTATTATTTCAAGAAAAAAAGTTATTTCTTTCTTCATTCTAAATTATTATCTTTATCTTTGCAGAGGAGAAAGTAGAATATACACTACATGATGGTGCCAGAATATATAATTATTGTGAAACGAAAATACAGTACGCTATGAGTAAGAACAATATAGACTTCGTAACTTATTGCATTGGTAATCTTGCCCGACGCTTAGGTATCAGTGCTGGTGAAGTGTATCGTAAGCTGAAGGATTCTGGAATTCTTACTGAATACATAGTACCCAGTTATGATGTTCTACACACTTTCAGCAAAGAATACCTAATGGAGGACCTCACCGATTACATGAGGGAGAAAGGAGTGCTTGCGTAATGGAAGTGTTTCACGCATCAACTGTCCAGATTGAATTTCCGGACATACATCACTCTCGTCAGTATCTTGATTTCGGTCCAGGTTTCTATGTTACGACTATGTATGATCAGGCTGATAAATATGCAGCCAGATTTATTCGTAGAGGGAAACGCGCATTTATAAATGTGTATGAATTGGATTCTGAATTCTCGCAGTGGAACGCTATTACATTCCACAAGTATGACGAGGACTGGCTCGACTTTGTAACAGAATGCAGATCTGGTCGTATTGTAGGTGACTATGATATTATTATTGGAGGTATAGCTGACGACAAAGTCTTTAGGACTGTGGATTTGTATTTTGCAGGCGACATAAGCAAACAGGAATGTCTAAAGCGTTTGATTTACGAAAAGCCAAATAATCAAATCTGCATCCGCTCCCAAGCCGTATTGGATAATTGTCTAACCTTCAAACAAAGCTTACCATTATGACGCAGACTCACGACGAAGCATATCATGCAATTCTTGAAGCTAAGTATTCCAGAATCATTTGTGAGATTTCCAAGATGCATGGTGTGTCTATGGAAGAGGCTATGGAAATATTCTATACATCTGATTTACTTCCATTGCTCGAAGATGGAGTGGCAGACCTTCATTGCAGAAGCGATAAATATCTGGCAGAAGAAATATGGAGAGAGCATAAGGGGTAGGTGGTTTGGTGGTCAAATTATTACATTCAACTAAACCACTAAACAACAATTATTCCGCCACTTACCTTACGACATAGTGCTTCAGGTCTTTACTTGAGATGTCAAATCCGTAAGCGAGCTTGATGATCTTCAATGCCTCATTGAGGTTGTTGGTAGGCAATGTGCCGGTGAAGCGAGCGGTGTCGCGAACCTCAAACTCTATGTTTACGTTATACCTTTTCTCGATATTTGCGAATACATCCTTGAGGTGAGCGTTTCTGAATATTATCTGCTTCTGCTGCCATGCTGTAGCATCGGTGATGTTCTCCACACGATGGATATCCATGTTGCCGGTCTTCTTGTCGATGATGACTACCTCCTGCGGACTCATGGTGTATGACTTTCCCGTAACGAGGGAAGTCAGCTTGACGCATCCATTTATCAAGGCAATCTCTGCCTTGTTGTCATCCACTCTGTTGACAAAGTTGAACTCCGTGCCGAGCACCTTGATTTCCATTCCCAACGAATGGATTATGAAAGGATGCTCCTGGTCTTTCGTCACTTTATAATGTCCCTCACCGTCGAAGTATATCTCACGTTTTCCATTGGTGAAATTCTGCATTGCATACCTCAGTTTTGACATCTGGTTCATTCCCACCACTGTTCCGTCTGGCAGGGTGACATTGACCTGGTCATCCTTATGGGTGATGATCTCAGTCATTGGAGCGGTCTCATACTGCTGGTTCTCACGATAGAGGAACAAGGTGAATATCAGGCAGATCGGCAACAGGAACGAGGCTGCTATCTGCATATATCTCAAGAAATGGCGAGTGGTGAGCCTGTGCATCTTGATTCTGCCGACAGTGCGCTCATGTATGCGTCGGAGATCATCGTCACCGACGTGGGCATCAGGAATGATACCATGCATCCATTCCTCATACATAGCCTGTTCGAGTTGTTCGTCAGAACTCTGGTTTACTCGCAGCCTTAGTTCCGACAGTTCGTTCTTCTTGTTTTTTATTGTCTCTGCCATACCTTTGCTTTTAATAGTAATACATAGAAATTGGTCAATACGTACCGTTAATTTATATTAAAAGCAATATCAACAGATAATTTCCTTTCTTCTGGAGCAATGATTTGAGTTGTTTCAATCCCATCGACAACTGGTTTTTGACTGTTTGCTCGCTGTAATTCAGTTGCTCTGCAATGTCTTTATTTGTGAGTTGTTCGAATTTGGATAGTCGTATAATCTGCTGCTGGGCTTTCGGCAACTGGCTGATGCATTCATCCAACTGCTTCATGAATTCGTCATATTCCATCGGACTGTCTGCAGCATTGTCGTTGCCATTATGGTCTAAATAGTCCATGTAGTCTTCATATATAGGCGAGTTGACCACCTTCCGGTAGGCATTGATGAGCAGATGCTTCGTCTTCAGGAAGAGGAGTGGCTTCAGGGAAGGCTCCTGCTTGATGGAATCTCTGTTGTTCCACACCCATACGAATGTATCTTCCACTATTTCTTCAGCATTCTGTCTGGACTTGGTGTATTTCAGACAAAATGCATACAATCTACGGGCATAAAGCTCATAGATAGCATTGAATGCTTTCACAGATCCTTTTTGCAGGTCGATGATCAGTTCTGTTTCGGTTTTGTCTGACATACTCAATTTTGCCATATACTGAAGATAGAGGCATTATATATACATAGCCCTATTATAGATTTCAGGTTTGAGACCAACACTGGAGGATGAAATCAACCAAATCGTCGGTTATGAATGCAAAAGTAACCCATTTTTCAGAATTATCCAAATTATCAAGCTACAAATCTACCTTACACCTGTATTTTCTTTCATTTTGAATTGTGGTTGGGGTGGTCGTGTGATTTGGTGGTTTAGTGGTTTGGTGGTTTGGCATCGCATTGAGAAACCTTGACAATAATATAATATATAAAAGGTAATAATTGGCATAATCACACATATAGCCTGAGTTTTAACTACCAAATGGCGAATTTAACATTTTATCTCTTTGATTTGTTCTCTTTTTCTTAGCAAATATTTAAAAAGGAGACCTTTTTTGATAAATAGCACACTTTTTTGACATTTTCATCGATAAATATTTGGTCATTTGATAAAAAATCTTTACTTTTGCCAACAGATGAAAAATATGTTACAATAACATTACATTATTTTCGACAGTTTGATAAGTCTCCCCAAAAGACTTTTCCGACCTGAATAGCAAACTTAAACAACCCCCACCCCTCTTTTGACAAGAGGTAATGACCAGAGCAATGAGTTACCACACTCACTCTGAAATAGAAGTTGGCAAAATAATCTAAGGATCATTTGACCACCTTCATAACTAAAACAAAGACGGTATTATTTCATTATTAACAAACCATTAAATACAGAGATCTATGGAAAAACGACTCGCAACGTTTATTGCCTGCCTTTTCCTAAGTTTGGGAATGGCTCTGGCACAAATTCAAGTTTCTGGTGTTGTTACTTCTGCAGAAGATGGACAGCCTATCGTAGGTGCATCCATCAAAATTGTAGGCACACACACTGGAACCGTTACTGACATTGAAGGAAACTTCTCTCTGAACGTTCAAGCAGGAGCTAAGTTAGAAATTTCTTACATTGGTATGATTGGCAAGACGGTAAAAGCCACCAAGAACATGAAGATCGTTCTTGAGCCAGATAATCATTCCCTTGAGGAGGTATTGGTTGTGGCTTTCGGTACTGCAAAGAAGAGTGCCTTTACCGGTTCTGCTGCCGTAGTAGGCTCTGAACAACTTTCTAAGAAGATTGCCACTAACGTGACTGACGCTCTCGTGGGTTCTGTCCCTGGTCTCCAGTTGCGTGGCGCATCCGGTCAGCCTGGTTCCGAAAATAGCGGAATCAACATCCGTGGTATTGCTTCCATGTATGCCAAAACTGATCCGCTGGTAATCGTGGACGGTGCTCCTTATCCTGGCAACCTTTCTTCTATCCCTACTGACGACATCGAGTCAGTGACGGTATTGAAGGATGCTGCCTCTGCGGCTCTTTATGGTGCTCGCGGTGCTGCTGGCGTTATCATGATTACCACCAAGAACGGCAAGAACAAGGAGGCTGAGGTTTCCATTGACATGAAGTGGGGTGTAAACTCACGCGCCGTTCCTCAGTATGACGTAATCAAGGACCCAGGTCAGTATTACGAGGCTTATTATGCTCAGGTGTACAACAACCTCATCAATGGGGGGGGGGGCATGAATGCTGCAGATGCTAACCTGAAGGCTAATCAGGTGATGCTTTCACAGTTGGGTTATAATGTATTCACAGTGCCTCAGAATGAGCAACTTATCGGTACTAATGGAAAGTTGAATCCACACGCTACTCTCGGTCGTACTTACGAATGGAATGGTGAGAAGTATTACATGACAGCTGACGACTGGAACAAGGCTGCTTACAAGAATGCTCTCCGTCAGGACTACACCATCAGCATCAAGGGCTCTACAGACCGTTCTTCTTTCTATACCAGCTTGGGTTATCTGAGTGATGACGGCGTCATCGACAACAGTAGCTATGAGCGTGTCAGCGCACGTCTGAAGGCTGACTATCAGGCTAAGAAGTGGCTGAAGGTTGGTGTGAATGCTCAGTATGTTCACTCTGACACCAAGTCAAACCCTAACCTGAGTTCTGAAACAGACGCTACCAACTTGATGTACTTCGTATCATCTATCGCACCTATCTATCCTATCTACGTGCGTACTGTTGACGCGAATGGCAAACCAGTTATCAAGACTGACGCTAACGGACATGAAATGTACGACTATGGTAACCCTAAGTACTATGGTGTAAACCGTCCATTCATTTCTAATGGTAACCCATTGGGTGCCAACCGTTATAATAAGGTGGAGAGTGGTTTCAATCAGATCAACGGCTCCGTCTTTGCAGATATCAAGTTTGCAGAGTGGTTGAAGTTTAATGCTACAAGTACTATTATTTATGACATGACCGACTTCTCTGATTATCAGAATGCATACGAAGGTCCTAAGCAGGGCGTAAATGGTGAGTTGACAAAGAAGAACACTGCAGACCTCCGCACGAACAACACTCAGACCTTGACATTCATGAAGAGCTTCGGCAAACATAGTTTTGACGCTCTCCTCGGTCATGAGTATTATAAGTTGACTCGTAAGTATCTTCTCGGAGAGGCAGAGGGTGGTTTCTCTCCTTCTATCACCGAATTGAACGCTTTTGCAAACAAGAAGAATAATGGTTCTTACAAGTTGAACTACAACGTGGAAGGCTTCTTCGGACGCGCCCAGTACAACTATGATGACAAATACTTCGCTTCTGCATCCTATCGTCGCGATGCTTCTTCACGTTTCGCCAAGGAGAACCGTTGGGGTAACTTCTGGTCTATCGGTGGCGCATGGCTCATCAACAAGGAGGCTTGGTTTGAAGCACCATTCGTTGACGAACTGAAGGTGAAGGCTTCCCTCGGTCAGCAGGGTAATGACAATATTGGTGACTGGGCTTATACCGACCTCTATACATTGTCAAAGGCTTCAAACACATTGATGTCACCAACTTTCTGGCGTATGGGTAATAAGGATATTACCTGGGAGACCACTACAAACCTCAACATCGGTGTTGAATTCAGCTTGTTCAAGCATCGCCTCTCTGGTAGCTTCGACTTCTATACCAAGAAGGTAGCAGACTTGTTGTTCTGGCTGTCTATTCCAGAGTCACAGGGTTCACGTGGTTACTACACCAATATCGGTGATATGCGCAATACAGGTATTGAAATGGTACTTACCGGCGTATTGGTCAGCTCAAAGGATATCGACTGGTCTGTTACAGTAAACATTTCTCATAATACCACAAAGGTATTGAAGTTGCCTGCACTGAAGACTGAGCAGTATGGAGGTTTCAATGCTTCAAACGACTCCAAGACCTTCGGTTACTGGTATCGTGAAGGAGGTCCGATGTATAATGCATACCTTCCTTCTTACGCTGGCGTAAACGAGAATGGTGAGGCTCTCTACTGGGTGGATGAAAAGATAGATGGCAATGCTACTACTACAGGTGTTCAGCCTGCCAAGAGCAAGGACTACACTACAACATCTCTCAATAAGGCTTCTTATTACGAGCAAGGCTCATTGCTTCCAAAGGTATTCGGTGGTCTGTCAACAAACTTCCGCTTCAAGAGATTCGATCTTTCTGCTACATTCGACTATCAGCTCGGTGGCAAGGTATATGATATTCAGTATTCTTCTCTGATGTCTCCATGCTCTGCAGCAGGTGAGGCAGGACACGCTATCCATAAGGATTACATAAATTCCTGGAGTCCTGAAAACAAGTCAAGCAACATCCCACGCTGGCAGTTCGGTGATAAGTTTACCTCAGGTAAATCAGATCGATTCCTGACAAGTGCGCGTTACTTCAACTTCCAGTCATTCACAGTAGGTTACACCTTGCCAAAGGGTATCATCCCAATGATTTCCAATATCCGCATCTATTGCGCAGGTGAAAACCTCTGTTTCTGGTCTGCACGCAAGGGTCTCGACCCTCGCTACTCTTACGAAGGAAGCGGTTATACTGGTACCTATTCGCCTACTCGTAACATCACTGGCGGAATACAGGTGACATTCTAAGATGGTATAACATATAAAAGATGGTATAACATAAAAGAAAGGATTCTCAATATGAAAAAATATATAGTTTCATTTGCTGTTGCCACATTGGTGCTTTCTTCTGTTACTGGATGTATAGAAGAGTATAGTCCTGAGGGCTACAACAATTATGTCACAATAGACCAAGCTGCTGAGGCGCCTGGTTCTTATGACAATTTCGTCAATAACATCACCACTTCACTGAGTGGACAGTTTACATATAATGACAGTAAATATACACCGTGGGACTTCGGCATCAGCTCGTTCTTCCTGCAGCGTGACGTAATGGGACAGGACATTGCACTCGCTAACAGTGGTTCCCACTTCCAGGGATGGTACACATGTAGTATCGGATTAGGACCTCGCTATGCATTGTGTCAGGTGCCATGGACTTACTACTATGGTTGGATCAAAAACTGTAACACAGTCATCTTGATAGCTGGAGAAAAACCTGCAGACAAGCAGAAGGCTGGTGCTGGTATCGCATACGCAATGCGTGCTATGTTCTATATGGATCTGGCTCGTATGTATGCTCCTAAGACTTATGCTGAGGACAAGAATTCACCTACCGTGCCTAAGATTACGGAAAAAGCAGTTGAGGATATGTATAACAACCCACGTATGACCAACGAGGAAATCTTCGCTTTCATCCTCTCTGACCTTGACAAAGCTGAAGAATACATCGCTGGCTACAAGCGTGCAGACAAATACACTCCTGACCTCTCTGTAGTATATGGACTGAAGGCTCGTGCTTATCTCACTATGGCTGATTGGCCTAACGCTGAGAAATATGCTAAGCTTGCTCAGCAGGGCTATACAGAAATGACTGGCGAAGAATACACCAGCAAGACTCTTGGCTTCAATACTGCTAACGGAGCATGGATGTTTGCTACACGATTCAAGTCTGATGACCCTAACTTGAGACTTAATGACAGTGACTCTTCTTGGGGTTCTCATATGATAACAGAAATCGGTGGTTCAAAGGGTGATTGCGGATATGCTTCCAACTATGGTTATCCATTGTTGATAGACCGTCACCTCTATGAGACTATCCCTGCTACAGACTTCCGCAAGAATTGTTTCGTAGATTTCGAAATCGACAAGTTGGCTACTAACAGTGAGAAATTGGCAGCTATGGAGAAGTATTCCAATGAGCCAAGTTATGTATTGAAGACTGGATTGATCACTGCTACATACGGTCACAAGGTAGGTGGACTTCCTGTAAAGTTCCGTCCTAAGAATGGTGCATGCGATCAACCATTGGCTGTTGCCGCTGCAGTGGATGTACCTTTGATGCGCGTAGAGGAGATGAAACTCATCGAAATCGAGGCTGTAGGTAGGCAGAACGAGGCTAAGGGCATCGAGATGCTCACTGCATTCGCCAAGAAGCGTGACCCACAGTATCAGTATGGCACTCACAACGAGGCTTACGGCAATACCGAGACTTCTGCATTCGTGAATGAAGTATGGTGGCAGCGCCGCGTAGAATTCTGGGGCGAAGGCTTCGCTACATTCGACATCAAGCGTCTTAAGAAGGGCATTATCCGTAGTTATGCTAACACTAACCACTTTGACGGTTTCCAGTGGAACAGCACAGAGACTCCTAAATGGATGACACTGTGTATCATTGGTACCGAGGCTGACGTCAACAAGGCATTGGTAAACAACCCAATACCTGAAGCTCCTACAACAAACTCTCCACAGTTTGCTTGGTAAGACATCGGATTAACTGAATACAATTAAACAAACGCACTCGTTTCATTGCGAAACGAGTGCGTTGCTTTTGCTGATGATTTTATTGACATCGGTAGGATTATATGCTGTGGAACATATGCCTTCTGTATAAGTCTTGACAAAGAAAAACACGATTATTTGGTTTTATCTTACATTTTTTGTGTACCTTTGCAGCGTTTTTCCAGAATATGACTAAATAAAAGCTATGAAAACTATCAGTAGAAATGCGATAATCGGTTATCCAGCAGGAATTATTACAGGTATAACATACGGATTGAACCCTCTTTTTGCAGTCCCTTTGATGAGAAACGGTGCTTCAATAGAGTCGATACTATTCTTCAGATATGGATTTGCAGTAGTGATTTTAGGACTCTTCCTCATGTTCACTAAGCATAGCTTCAAGATTACAGCAAAGCAGGCCGGTGTCCTGCTCGCCCTCGGATTGCTATACACATCAAGCAGTCTGCTGCTCTTCGGTTCGTACAACTATATCGCTTCGGGACTTGCCACGACGCTTGTCTTCCTGTATCCCGTCCTGGTGGCACTCATCATGGTGTTCCTTCGCGTAGTGCCATCATGGCCCGTGTGGCTCTCTATCTTTGCCACATTTGGCGGAGTCATCATCATGACGCAAAATGGATCTTCACAATCTATCAACCCTATCGGCGTTATTATGTCAATAGCATCAGCATTTGCCTATGCCCTATTTATCGTCATAATCAATCGCAGCAAGGCCATCAGCGCCATATCAAACTCACTTCTGACATTCTATGCCCTGTCTGTAGGAGCCATTGTCTTTATCATCAAGATCTTGATATCCAATGAAAACATCACTACGGGCATCGAGGACTATGCTGATTGGGCAAACCTTATCGGACTCGCCATCCTGCCAACCATCGTTTCCACTGCCACTCTGGCTGTAGCCACCAGAAACATCGGTGCCACGAAGGCCTCTGTGCTCGGTGTATTCGAGCCTATCACTGCCATCCTTGTCGGCACACTCGTCTTTGGCGAAGCACTGACAGCCAACATCATCATAGGCATTACCATTGCCACGGTAGCCGTGACATTCATGATTGCCGTGACAAAGCGATAACTGGCATCCGAATGAATCGATACGGCTTGTTTATGAAAGCATAGCTTTTACCACCTAATAACATAGATATTACACTGTAATAGCATAGCTTTTACCGCCCAATAACTATGCTTTTACAAAAGCCCAATAACAGCCCCCCTCCTGTCCCCCTTGGGGGATGATAGGTTAGGTACTGGCTACTTGAGACTCAAGCAGTCAGTCTGTAACTAAAGAAAAGCCCCTCCAGGGAGGGGTTGGGGAGGGCTCCTTCTTATGGGGGTTGGGGAGGGCTTTTAGACTGTTTTGGAAACAATTTAACATCTATTCACAACTTTCGTAACTACTCAGGTAGGTTTGCCGTACTCATATTATGACGAAACGATAGCAGCTTAACGTTCAATTATCACTT
>CAKQPF010000086.1 GCA_934256705.1 uncultured Prevotella sp. | reverse complement strand
CGATTTACTCTCGTTGGTTGCAACGAGGGAAGTCGTGCATGGGGAAGTACGACAAACCTACCTGAGTAGTTACAAAAGTTGTGAATAGATGTTAAATAGGTGCCGAAACAGGTCCAAAAGCCCTTCACAAAGCCCTCAAGAGATAGCCCCCCTCTTATCCCCCTTGGGGGAAGAATGGTTACGGGCTGTCGGCTTGAGTCTCAAGGAGCCAGTACCTAACCTATCATCCCCCAGGGGGGCAGGAGGGGGGGATAGGAGGGGGCTTTTGTCGTGCTGTTGTAAAAGCATAGATATTGGGCGGTAAAAGCTATGTTATTGCAGTGTAATATCTATGCTTTTAGGGAGTAAAAGCTATGCTTTCACAGCTGATATCATTTTTCGTTGAAACGAATGTCTTGGTACTGTCTTCCAGACAGCTGCTCTCTTCATGTTTATAAATCCCGAGACTTCGTCCCGGGTTACTCTCGCTTCGCTCGGTACTGTCTTCCAGACAACCAGACAACAAAACAACAAGACAGCAAGACAACAAAACAACAATCTTGCAACTGATTGTCTATTTTGCTGGAGATTACTAAAAGGCAATCGGACAACAAGAGGGACAAACTGGGGTGGGGGATGAAAAGAATTTGCAGAATAGTTTGTTACTTCCGTTTTTATTTATACCTTTGCACCACACCATCATGATGTAATTCGTTGAGGTGTTGAAGTTTTTTTATAAACCATAATAACTACATTGTAATGGCAAATAAGAATAAAGGCGAAGACAACAATAAGGAGAAATATATTGAAGAACTGAGAAGAGTTCTCTCACAGTTGGACGATAAAGATCTGGCGAAGCTGCTGGATGTGCTGTTAGTGCGCGATCCGCACGAAATGCTCAATGAGATGTTCTATAGGTATGAGGCACCGGACTATGAAGCTGAACCTGTAGCTGATTGGCTTGGACCTCTATTGCGGGTCGATGATGTATATGAAATCGATGACCTGTGCCGGGATGTTCTGAAAGCAGGCGAGGACCTGCCACTTGAACAGAAACGTGAGGATATAAGGAATATGTTCTTCTTGTCCTTCAAGACGTTCAGATTTGCTAAAGAAATGGAAGATAATGACTGGGATGGCTGCTTGGGAGAAATGTCGCTTGTTGCCGCCATGTATCTCATGGAACTTCTCGAACTGGAAGACTGCGAGGACGTGGTGCTGGAAAGTCTTCGACAGGATGCTTGCTACAGGAAATATTATTCGGTAGATAACGAGGTATTCATAGTTTGTTCCTTGTTCAGGATGTGCAGAGAAAAGGTTGACGTGCTGCTTGACTTCCTGAAAGAGGACGGACTGATTCCACCTGTCAAGCCTGTCGTCTTTGATACGCTTGTGATGATTTACCTTCATTGTCCGAAGCAGAGGCTGAAGGCTTCGGCTGCAATAGTAAATTATCTCAATTATTGCCACGATATATGCAGACAGGGCGCAGAGGGCGTAAATGTCGATTTTTATGCTTATTCGCTGGCTACTGCCCATGTCCGGGAGGCTTTGCCGCTTTTGAAGAAGCTGTACAGGGATGTTTACATTCCGAAAAACATGACGGAAGGATATGAAGATGTGGAGGAAATTATGAACTCAGATGATATGGAGTTCGTATATAAATACACTTCCATCGAGGATGTATTGGCCGATATGTTTGACGATATGTTTGAAGCTATGTTTGACGATGGGTTTGACGATGAGTTCGATGACGAGGAGGACGAGGAGGACGAGGATGAATCCACACCTCCTGGTCTGAGCAGACTTTATGATCCTTATGAGTATCCGAAGATATTCACCTTGCGGATAGCCATGCTTGATGCCCTTGAGCCTGTGGAGCGCACCATCACTGTTTCTTCCACGATGTATCTCAATCATCTTGCCAATATCATCATGATAGCATTGGGGCATGATGGACTGCCGGAGGATTATTGCTATTTCCAGGACAAGTACGGGGTGATATACAGCTCGATAGACACTTGTCTGGAAGATGATGACACGGCGGAAATCACTGAGGAGACAATTGTAGGGGATGTCTTGAAAAGGAAGAATTCCAGTGTCCTCCTTGTAATCGTGGATGAGGATAATACTGAATGGGAAATATCAGTGTTGCTTGAGTCTTCCAGCGGAAAGTGCAGAGACGACAGCCACCTTGACGTGAAACTGACCAGTGGCTATGGCGCTTATCCTCCTGCTTCGTGTCATACGTACAGCGACTATGAGAAACGTTTCCGTCAGAACAAGCTCAAGAAGCCTGACTTCAAGAAGGTCCAGAAGAAGATAAACGACTATCTTGCCTCGAAGGAGTCATCTGAATGATTTCAGGTGTTGGCCCGTGGTGGGATTATGGCTGGGATTCTGTGGGGTTCCAGCCATAATCCCATTTGCGTCCTTGTGTATGGTCTGGGCATGGGGAAAACAAAAAAGCAGTTACGAAATTCGTAACTGCTTTTTGCTATGTAGCGGGACCGGGCTACGATCCCGGGACCTCCGGATTATGAATCCGACGCTCTAACCAACTGAGCTATCCCGCCAACACATATATGCAATGTTTCTCAATTGCGGGTGCAAAGGTAGTGTTTTTTTTTGATATAGCCAAATTTTTTCCGAACTTTTTTCGTTTTTGCCTTAAGAAAGCGTTTGGTGTGGGTTGTTGGTTATGGGTTATGGGTTGTCGGTTATGGGTGTTTTTGCGCGATAAACCAGCAAGCAGCATCCGCATTTCGACTGACAACCAACAACCAACGACCGACAACCATTAAGGCTCTATACACATGATGTAATATATAGGAAGGTAAGTGATGCCGTCCTTTACCTTCACCTGCCGGGCATTGGACAATACAAAGGCTTGGTGGATATTGTATTCCTTTATCTTGAGAAACTTGTCCAAGGCACTGTGCACCTGATAATCCTTTCCCGACTTGATTTCGATAGGAAGAACAGATAGATGGTTGATGTCATCTATCAGATAATCCACTTCACCGTTTTTCTTGTTGTCGTAATAATAAAGATTAAATCCATGCGCCTTTAATTCTTGTGCCACTACTGTTTCATAAACGGAGCCAAGATTGATGCTGTTTACATCATCCATCACTGCCTTGATGTTTGTACCAAAGAAGATGCTTGTCAGGATTCCTACATCATTCATATAAAGCTTGAGCAGGTTCTTGCCGCTGTTCTCTATCAATGGGAAAGTCGGTTTGCTGATGGCTTTCACTTCCAAGGTTATGCCAGAAGAGATCAGATAATCGAACTCTTCCAGATAATCGCTCATCCGCTTTCCGTTCTTGTCTTCGATAGCCTTTGCTATTACCCGCTTTTTCTTGTTTTCCAGATTTGATGGTATCATTCCATAGATGCGCTGTATTTTCAATCGCTGGTGCATCTCTTCATAACGGGCGGCGTCAACGCCATAGAGATGGTGTGTTTCCTTCTGTATGCTACGAATGGTCGCAATGTTCTTGGTGCCCAGGAATTCATTTACAGCATCAGGCAATCCGCCTACCAGAAGATATTTCTTGAACAAATCGAGTAGCTTGTTGTGTATGGCTTCAGGCATGGATTCCTTCGCGGCATATTTCCTGCGAATTGTATCAAGCACTAATTGTCCCACTCCGTTTGCTATCAGGAATTCCTCATAGTCCAATGGATACATATGCTTGATGATAATGCTGCCTAAAGGGACGGAAGATGTGGTCTTGAGAGTTACTCCAAGCAGAGATCCACTTGCGATATAAGTATATTTGTTGTCTTCGCGCAGGAACTTGAGCAATGTGAGCAAATGGTCGTATGCTTGGATTTCGTCAATGAATACCAAGGTGTTGTTTCTTTCCTTCATCCTGTCGCCTGCTATCGTGCTCAAGGCGAGATAGAAATCATCGACAGTCCTGGCATCGGCAAAAGTTCTGCTTCCAAGTTTGTCTATTTCCATATTTATCTCAATATAATTAGGGAATAGTTTCTTGCCAATTTCGCGGATAATAAACGACTTGCCGATCTGACGTGCTCCGTCTATGATCAAAATCTTGTTAGATTCTGATTGTAAATTATTTACGATATATTTTTCTATCTTTCTGTATAGCATAATTACACTTTTTCTATGATTTTACCAGTGCAAATACACACTTTTCCTATGATTTTGCTGGTGCAAATATACACTTTTCCTACGAAATACGCAAGCGAAAACTACACTTTTCCGATAATTGAGGCAAAAAAATCTCAAACAAACCCTATGGAATGGTTATGGGTTGTGGGTTGCTGGTTGGGGGATATTGGTATATTTGTGGGATAAACTGATGTTGGGATTTGCATTTCAACCGACAACCAACAACCGTCAACCGTCAACAAACCATTAGCTCAACTCGATGGAGCGTCTGTCTGGGAATGCTTTCCAGCGCTTGCCGTAAGCATCGTATGCGTCGGTGACGATGACAAATTGACTGAGCTTATATCCAAAACCATAGATGTGGCCTTGCAGTCTCGCCTTTATGATGATGAGAAGTATGTGGACAAGATTGTTGGCTTCTTTACGGAACTTGCCAATATGTATAACACCGTCACAGCTAACTGCAATAAAAATGCAGAGACTCTAAATCGCAATATCCAACTGACGGAAAAGCGATATGCAGCAATGATGGTACTTATGCAAGAAAAGAAATCCAAGACAATAGAGCAACCATCCATACCGCAGACTATGAAAGCCTTGCCACGATTTATTTTCATGACATATCCATGGTATTGGATAAAGAGGATGTATCGAAGTAAGCACTTTCGCACATTTCTTATAATCTATATGGCTTGCCTCCTTGCTGTTTCTGTATTCCTGACGATATTCTTGGCGTATGATAATGCGCAGTTGAGAAGATATTGTTTGCCACATGTATGCGCTAAAAGATCAATGATATAGCAATGATGGAAAATGAAGCCACCTGACCTAAGGGACGCACTAAAAGTCAGGTGGTTAAAGCTGTTCCCATTCACTTCACTAATAGGCTATACTTTGTATCTTAGTCACTATATTCTGTGGCTCTTCTGGTTCTTCTTCGCCCTTGGCTTCTTCATATTTACTACTATGGTTGAAATTTGTATAGAATGCTATTCGTCAAAGAAGTCACTAAGCGGCCTAATCTTGGCTCGATAAGAATTAATCTTTTGTTTAAGATTAGGACTCTTTGGAATTGGATATTCTACACTGTTATCGAATTTATAGACAGCATAATATGGCGAAGTTTCAGGTTTAAATCCGCATTTAATCAGGGATTCTTTAGACCAAATCTGAAAGCAGCCTCTTGATTGCAATCTAAACAAATGAGCATCTGTTCCATTCGTATGAATTAAAATGTATTGTATTCTTTCAAATCCGTAAGTAACAAGAACTGACCCTTTTGATTCTCCAACTCTAGTATAGCATATACCAGTTTTAATCATATGCTCTTTCAGTTCTGAACGCGCATGATTTACAAGAACCATAACTTCTTCAGGATTCTCTTCCATTCGACGCTTCATTCCCTCAAAGTTACCTTGATTGTCGAGAAATTCGCGCCTTCTTTCACTCAGCTCTAGATATTCTTTATTCATTTCACAGCCTATAAAGTTTCTATCTAACAAATTGGCTGCTATACCTGTGGTAGAACTTCCAGAAAAAGGATCGAGAATCCAGTCTCCAACTTTTGTTGATGCTAGAATGGCGCGATATAATAAGCGAAGTGGTTTTTGAGTTGGATGTTTGCCAAATTTCTTTTCCCAACTGCCAGCTGCGGATATCTGCCACACATCTTGCATCGCTTTCCCTCCGTTTAGCCGTGCGAGTTCTTCTTTATTAAACGTATAATCATTGCACCGCTTCCGAGTCGCCCATATGATATACTCTGCGCAGAAATTAAGACGTTTATCCGATAACGTTTCTGGCGGGTCTGGTTTTTGCCAAACCACAAAGTTTATTATCTTAAAGTCTAACACCTCAAGACATTTTTCAATTGAGAAAATATTATGATACGTTCCGCAAATCCATATTGTGCCATTATCTTTAAGAAGGTTACAACATGACGAGAGCCATTTTATGTTAAATGCATCAATTTCACTTTTGGAACGTACTCTATCCCATTGTCCTTTGTCAAATCTAATAAACTGACCATTTATATTTACCATTCCATTGCCTGTGGACAAAAAATACGGAGGATCAGCGAATATCATGTCGAAAGAACTACTAAGATTTCTTAGCAGCTCTAGACTATCACCTTGAAATAATTCAAAGTCTTCTTTCTTATAATATGGTACCAACATAATTACACAACAAGTTCATGAGAATGAAGAAGATCAAGTTCCTCATTTCTCTTTGAAATATACCATCTAAAATCATCTGTAAGAATCGCCTCGTCTATGGATGTCTTGAAAGTGACACTTCTAATGAATGCCATATCCTTAGCCACTAGCCCATCTTTAATGCGTATGTGACCATTGCCATCAATTATAATGATGTTGGAGTCAAACAACTTATGATGATTTTGACATAACCACAGTCCATTGTTGCCATTAACAGCATGCGCAAACTTCTCTTCATCACTTAAGTCGTTTGAATGAGAAATTTGAGACACGCCCCAGATATGCGCACCTTGTATAATCTCCGATATCTCACAACTACACAAAGCACAACGCTTATACCCGATTCGGTTATATAAGTTGTACAAATATGAAGCAGAACGCAATTTTGCTCTTTCGGATTCGTCCGCAGGCTGATGTTTGTCAAAGAAGAGAGTTGTATAATACAGTGAAATATTACCAAGGCTTTCTATCGTATTGATAGAAGCTTGAGGTAATTTCTTCAGATCTTGCTCACAAATATTATAAAGTTCTACGGGCCTATCTGCAATATGCGATATCGCAATAGCCATAAGGGTAGATTCATATTTGCTTGCTCCAAAAGTCTTAGCGTATATTTGGATAGCATCGGAAGACTTCGATACATAAGAGGAATTATTCGATGAATTTCCTCCTTGATTATCTCTTCGGTCAATTATTAGGTCATCAACATTATGATAAGCCGTTATCGGTTCATGATAGTATTGTGCAATATTCAGGAATCGTACACCTGCAGTCATCAGCAACTTATATATGAACAAATGATAGTCCGTAAATGCATTGCCGTTGTGAGGCATAAAATAATAGCAAAGTTGTTTTTGGGGCCTTGTATCAGCATAAAATAGATTTATAGCAGAAGGGACACTTTGCAAGCTGGAATTTCTTCCCTCAATACAAATCTCAGAGAGAGAAATGTAGTAGATTACACCTTCATATTCTACATACACAAGACGTCCTTTGTTATATGTAGACCTATCCTTTACAATTCTATATTTATTTTGTCCTGTAACTTTTTGACAGATGTCGGTTAGAATGGCATCTGTCAATATCGCATCAAAAAGGCCTGGAGTCTTTTGAGCATTAGGACGATATGTGATGGTAGCTATCATATTAATAATTTGTTATTAGTACTTCTCTTCTATTATTGTAACGACCCTGAGGTACGTCAATGTCGATTACTCGATAATTATGTTCTTCTGCCCATCCCGCAACTTCTTGATTGTAAAAGTCGTCAACGCGTAGTACATAAGAGAGCATAAAGTGTGAACCTCGTTCATTTATTTGATCGAGGAATTCACATAGATTATGTTCATGTCTAATTGTCCAACCTTCAAAACCTCTTTTCCCATCGTTATAGACACCAAGGGTAGAACGATAAGGGGGGTCGGCATATACAAAAGTTTCAGGTGTTACCCTGTCGATTAACTGTTCAAAACTAACGTTGGTGTATACAACATTTTTATTCCTTGAGCATCTTGCAAAAGAAATGAATTTTGATAGCAAAAATTCATTAAACCACCTTGAGCCTGCTGGGTTATTAAAACCGTGATTTGTATTAAATCGTATTTGTTGTTGAAAGCCATAGAGAATCAATGTGTAAAGCATTCTTGGATCACGCTTCTCTATAGGAGTTTCATTGTATTTTTCTCTTAATGCTAGATAGCCTTCTTTATTGTCTGGTGCAAGACTGTACTTCTTTATTAGTCTTGAGACATACATAAGATACGAATATACATCTGTCCTAAATGACTCAATAAGTCCTGTTACGAAAGGATTTATATCGTTATAAATTGTTTCGTTTGAAGGAATATTTATGCCGACATTAAACCCTCCACCAAACACATCAATGAGTGTGTTAAATGGCTGTGCTGGTAAATGTTGTTTTATAATATCAATCATTTTAGATTTGCTGCCAGTGTAGTTCAATGGGGATTCAACAACAATGCTCTCGGTAGGTTTTTTTTCAATGTAGAATAGGTATTCTACATGACCTTCCTTACCCTGACATTTAGTGTTGTTGTATTTTTTGTAATCTATTGACAGACAAGTATAAGTATTCTCGAATCCATATCTTTTAAGGGTAGATTCAATAAAATCCTTCGACATGAATCCGTCATTATTATAGCTCAAAATAATATGTCTTGCCCTGGTCTCAGCAATAATTTTGTCGAACAAAATATGGACATGATACATTTTTGACCAATCTGAACGCATTGGACCTGTTGGACGTGAGCCAGTCACCTTGCTGATAGTTGGGTTATCATCTAATACTAATGTTTCAAGTAAGTGATATTGTGTACCATATTGGTTTTGGGTGTATGGTGGGTCAAGATACAGAATGTCACAGTTTACATCAGCAATTATATCTTCAATTTTATTATTAAAAATATCCACATGCTGGCATTGCCCTGCAAGGGCATCAATTCGACTAAAGATAATTGGTTTTAGGGCACGGCTATCCCAATGTTTTAGATATGCTCCATATACACCTGCTGTATTGGAAACATCAGATACCGATTCCAAAAGGCATGCAATTAAATAAATGTACTCATGATCAGTAAGTTGGTTATTATTTCGCCATTCTTCAATTTGCTGACGAAAGTAATCTATCCTACCTGCGTTTGAAGCAGAGAAGTACATTCGTTCAGAACCCCCTGGAGAATAATTTTTGTACATAAATCCTTGTACAGTTTCCTCATTACCATTAAGATAATCAAAAGGATTAAAACCAAGTAGATCAAAGTGACATTCGTTAGCAAGCAATTTACCAGAAGCAAAAGTTGACGAACATTTAAGAGAATCATTGATAATAATGTGGTCATAGGTGGTTTTAACTGCATCAGCTACAGCCCCCATACCACAAAACGCATCAAAGAAAACATAATTTCTCTGAAGCAACCCCTTCTCATTCAGTAACCGAATAATAGGGTCTGTAAGACTTTCTTTACTGCCAATATATCTCATATTAATCTTTCTCGGTTGCATCTAGAAGGTAGGCGACATCTACGTCAAGTAGTTTTGCAATCTTATCAAGTGTATTCAAATCTGGTTGAACAGAATTCTTACACCACTTGCTTACGGTATAAGTAGATTTGCCAAGTTGCTCTGAAAGCCACTTGCCTGTCTTGTCCTTTTCAACAAGAACTACTTTGATTCTATTTAAGTTTGCCATATAATTACAATTTATATAAATATAACGCTACCGCAAATTTATTAAAATAATCTGAAAGAACCAATCTTAGTTGTAACAATCTGTGTGTTATAGCAAATATTCTCTAATCTTATCAAGCTATCCTTTCGCCCCAGGCATCTTCTTATACACGAATCCTTCACCACCGGGGAAGTAAGCTTCGAATACAATGCTGAAAAACTGGGCAATGTCCTTACGCTTTTTCCCTATCTTGAAGAAAGCGGAACTGGCATAAGCCATGAGGTCGGCTTGGCTGCAAACCAGTCGAGTGCTTCTTGCACTTTGTGCTGCTGATTTTCATCCACGGCTTGCGACATTGCTGCTGCACGTTCCTGCTCGAGTTTCTCCACCGTATTTTCAAGTACCGCCACCTTTTTCTTCATGACATTGTACTTCACCATATTTGCCATGACGAAGCAATAGCAACACACAACGACGATGAACACAAGCACGGCTTGATAGCGTAGCTCGTCCACAATATCGTTCAGCCCTGCAATGTAATGGCTCATCATTGGCACTGCCATCAACGACAGCGCAGCACCAACATACATGAACCTAATCTTTGCCTTGTCGCTTATGGGCGATATGCCTACAAACAAGGCAAGGACGAGCGACAACGCGCAGAAGCAGAGTGCCAGTAATGCTGTTCCCATATTCTATTCTGTTTTATTGTTTTGTTTTATGTTCTTTGTCAAACATCATTCATGACATGTCTTTTTTAATCTTTCAAACAAGCAAGCGGTATGACTTTGACTCCGTCTGGGCGTGTGTAAGCCATGCTGCCACCTGTCATGACAATCATCAAGTCAGGTTCGCGCAGCGGCACCTGCTTTTCTGTCTCATTATGCACTTGAATGAGTCGTTTTATTTCCAAAAGATGTTTGGCTCCTTCTTCTA
>CAKQPF010000085.1 GCA_934256705.1 uncultured Prevotella sp. | reverse complement strand
AAATAAAACTTTCTTAAAAAATACACTTCTTGCACTCAATTATGAGCCTTTGTACTAAAATTTGAGAAGAGCCAAAAATTTTTAAGAGAATTATAGCTGAAAAGTTGTGAAGATATGTTAATTTCGGTCGATTTTCGATGAAAACGACTCTATCTGTCTGTCTCTAACCAATCTTCCCATAAGGGACTAAATTATTGCGAACTGTACGGTTGAAAATGCCCAATACGCCCTGCAAGGGCAAAAGCCCATAGCCCTGGGCTATTAGCTTTTTTGGCCTTCAGCCGGCATAGTAAAAGGAGAAATCCCGCGCCGATAGGCGCAAGAAAATCCTATTCAGATCCAAAAGACAATAAAGAATCCGTGAAAAGATAAGATCCGTCGCATCCGCTATCCGTGTTTCATTTTTGAGCCTGGGCGGAAGAGCCCGAAGGCTCTTGAGCATTGATGGGGAGATAAAACATCAATAAACAAAACAAGAAAAATATATCATTATCCATTTTTCCCCATATTTTTATCCATTGATATTTTAATTTCCTTGTGCTCATCGCTATGCGACGACCACAAGCGTTCAAAGAAACACGGATAGCACTATATGCACCCTGCGCCGGTGACCGTTGGTTCAGCCCATTTCAACCGTACAGTTCGAATTATTGCAGACAAGAAAGTTGCTCTTCCCAACGCAACTTTACAGCTTTGGGGAGTGTGCGGAGCAATACGCGATAAGACTCTCGTATGATGTCGCAGACAAAGGCTGTCTCGAAGCTTTCATAGCAGATGTCGCTCCAATGCTTCTTGTTCCAGTGGAATGCTGGCGTGATACCTTCGTAACGCTCACGCAGTTCCTCATTGCGGTCTGGAGAGAGCTTGCAGGCAAACCTTGATCTGCCATCCATGTCAACTCCCAACCAGAGGCATAGGAATATCTTTCCTTCCAAACGGAAAGTGATGTTGTCATCGCCGAAAGGCTGGTCTTCCGTAACACCGGGGAGTGACAATGTGAAATCTCTTACTTGTTCGATATTCATGGGAGTGGCGGTTTTGTTGTCTTGTTGTTTTGTTGTAATTACAAACTCAGTCAGACGGTATAGGTACTGTCTTCCAGACAGCAGGCTCCATCTTTTCTGGAATCCCGAGACTTCGTCCCGGGTTACTCTCGCTTTGCTCGGTAATGTCTTACAGACATTGATTGTTGTTTGGTTGTCTTGTTGTAATTACAAACTAAGTCAAACATTATTTGGTACTGTCTTCCAGACAGCAGGCTCCATCTTTTCTGGAATCCCGAGACTTCGTCCCGGGTTACTCTCGCTTTGCTCGGTAATGTCTTACAGACATTGATTGTTGTTTGGTTGTCTGGTTGTCTGGTTGTCTGGTTGCTTGGTTGTCTGGTTGCTTGCATTGCTTATACATTCAACAAAACCACAAAACAACTAAACAACAAGACAACAACAAAACAACTACTTCATACAAGCCGTGAAGATGTCAAGGATATCCTGCTCCATAAGTGGTGCCCATGCCTTGTCAAGACCTTCTGTGTCGGCTACATGCTTTGCCATTTCTGCCAAGCGGCTCTCGTCGATACCTACTTCTGGCAATGACATTGGGATGCCAATCTCACGATAGAAGTCATAAATGGCTTTGATGGAAGCCTCAGCACCTTCTGCACCAAAGACATTCTTACCGAATTTCTCGATACGCTCCACCACCTGCTCATGCAGTTGACCAGTAGAATAATCGAGGATATGCTTCATCCATCGTGGAGTGACGATGGCAAGTCCTTCGCCATGAGTGATGTCATAATAAGCAGAAAGGGCGTGCTCCATAGCGTGCATAGGCCATCCGCTCGGACTATTGCCGAGGCAATATATTCCATTGCATCCGAGAGTGGTGGCATAGAATATCTCCGCGCGTGCATTATAATTCTGTGGGTCAGCAAGCACTATCTTGACATTCTTCACCAAAGACCTGACTGCGCCTTCCATGAAGGCATCATTCATGTCGATATGCTCACCACAGAAATATGACTCCATGATATGATTGATACAATCAGATACGCCTGCGAGAGTCTGCTTGACTGGAAGAGTGAAAGTATATACAGGGTCGATGAAGCTTACTGCAGGGAATACCAGATTGGAGAAATAAGCAAGCTTGTCGTTTGTCTCAGTACGAGAGATAACGCCTCCCATATCATATTCACTACCAGTGGCAGCCATAGTGATGACGTCCACGATAGGCACAGCGGCTGTGGTAGGCTTTCTTCCGCAGACGATGTCCCAAGCTTCCTCCACTTTATCCATTACATTGCCCTCAAGAGTGCCAGCAACGCCAGCTATAGCCTTGGTGCAGTCAAGCACAGAGCCACCTCCTAATGAGAGAATTACATCGATGTCATGCTCCTGACACATACGCACACCGTCAAGAACGCTCGGATTAAACTTAGGATTAGGCTGTATGCCAGGAAGTTCAAACATATTCTTATCTGCGAGAATCTCTTTCACAAGGTCGTAGAGACTCTTCTCATAGCCTGGCGCAATGCGCTTGATACTGCCTCCACCATAAGTGATAAGAACATTCTTACCAAACTTACTCATTACTCCTGCGAGTTTCTCACTGACCACTCCTTTGCCAAAGATAAGGCGAGTCGGTGTCTGATAATCGAAATTTACCATAGTGATTGTAGAATTTTAAGATTGTACGATAAAGCCATTCTGTTACATTGAAATCGCATTGCTGTGACAGGTCTTTTCTGTTTCAGATGGAGAAAAGATGGTCTGAAGAATGGCGTTTTAAGTTGCAAATATAGTTATTTTTCTTAAGAATAAGCATAAAAATTCTAAAATTTAATGCTTGCAAGCCGTTTTTAATGATTTTTCTTGCTTATTATTGCCTTTTATTCGTATCTTTGCAAAATGAGTAAGTCACCTAAATCAGACTGCCATCAGGACTGTAAAAACAGCGAAGAGGCAGTGAGACACATTATTTCCACTGACCCTATGGGCAGAGCCATTGCCGAATACCATGAGAGCGAAAGGGCGGACAGGCTCCGAGTGTTCTCCCCAATGTTTGAGGAGGACGAAATTCCCGTTACCACTCTTTTCCGCAATTACGATGAAATGCCGATGTTAGAGCGTAAGGCTCTCGACATGGCAAAAGGCAGGACGCTGGATGTAGGCGCAGGAGCTGGCTGTCATTCCCTCGCTCTTCAGAATAGAGGAATCGATGTCACCGCCGTGGATATCTCCCATCTCTCCGCCGAAACCATGAAGAAGCGTGGAGTAAGGAAGGTAATCGAGCAGGATTTCTTTTCCCTCGAAGGACAATATGACACGATTCTCATGCTGATGAACGGGCTGGGCATTTCAGGAACGATAGACAGATTGCCTCTGCTCTTCAAGCAATTGGACAGAATACTCGCTCCTGGCGGTCAGGTGTTAGGCGACTCTTCCGATATCAGCTATGTCTTTGAGGATGAGGATGGATTTATCGAATATCCTGATACGAACCGTTATTACGGTGAACTCAGTTACCAGATGCAGTATAAGGATACTATTGGCGAACCTTTCGACTGGCTCTATATCGATGCCGACACTCTGACAGAGATAGCAGACCAAAACGGATATGACGTAGAGATAATAGCCGATGGCGAGAATTACGACTATCTGGCGAGAATCTCGAAAAAAGGAAACGAATAGGCAAATGCCTACAGTTAAATAAAAACTAAAACCTTTTACACATTAATGGTTGGAGGTTGTCGGTTGTGGGTTTTTGGTTGGAATGCAGATGTCGTTTGTCTGTTTATCCCACATAAATACCAACAAACAACTAAACAACTAAACCACAAAATAACTAAACCATAAAACAACCAAAAACCATAAAACAACCAAAAACCTAAAACCAAATAACAAAAACCTAAAACCCCAAAATAACCAAAAACCATGGCAAAGAAAAAACAAATCGTAGAATGCGTGCCTAATTTCAGTGAGGGACGCAACCTTAATGTCATTAAGCAGATTACAGACACTATAGAGGCTGTAGAAGGAATCAAGTTGCTCGACGTTGACCCAGGAGAGGCAACAAACCGCACTGTGGTGACCTTCGTAGGCGAACCTGAAGCAGTGGTAGAGGCTGCATTCAATGCAGTGGCTAAGGCTGGTGAGCTCATAGATATGCGCAAGCATCACGGTGCTCACCCACGTATCGGCGCTACTGACGTGCTGCCTATAGTACCTGTTAGTGGCATTACCATCGAGGAATGTGCTGAATTAGCAAGAAAGCTCGCTGAGCGCATCGCTACCGAACTGGCCATTCCTTGCTATTGCTATGAGGCTGCTGCAAGCACACCAGAAAGAAGAAACCTTGCTGTGGTACGAAAGGGCGAATATGAAGGTATCGCTGAACGCATCATGGACGAGAATGAGAAGCCTGACTTCGGAGCAAGACCATACGATGAGCAGGTGGCAAAGACTGGTTGCACAGTGGTGGGCGCAAGAGATTTCCTCATTGCCGTAAACTATAACCTCAACTCCACTTCTACTCGTCGTGCCAATGCTATCGCTTTCGACGTAAGAGAGAAAGGCAGACCTGTACGTGAGGGTAATCCTATCACTGGTAAGAAGAAGCTCGATGAGAACGGCAACGTGATTATGCGTCCTGGCACTCTGAAGGGCACTAAGGCAATAGGCTGGTTTATTGACGAATATGGCATTGCTCAGGTGTCAATGAATATCACAAATATCAATGAGACTCCACTCCACAAAGCCTTCGATGAAGTATGCCGTTGCGCACAAGATCGTGGACTCCGTGTTACTGGAACTGAGATCGTAGGACTCGTTCCTGAGCGCACTCTCCTGGAGGCTGGTAAGTATTTCCTTGCCAAGCAACAGCGCTCTGCAGGTATTCCTAAGAAGGACCTCCTGAATATTGCCATCAAGTCAATGGGACTTGACGACCTTCGTCCTTTCAATCCTGAGGAAAAGGTGATAGAGTATCTGCTGGAGGCTGACAACAAGAAGCAGACAAAACTCGTGGATCTAACAGTGAAAGGCTTTGCAGAAGAGACTTCTCGCGAAAGTCCTGCTCCTGGCGGTGGTTCCGTTTCTGCATACATGGGTGCCCTTGGTGCATCACTCGGCACTATGGTGGCCAACCTTTCAAGCCACAAGCCAGGATGGGATCATCGTTGGGAAGAGTTTGCTGTATGGGCTGAAAAGGGTATGGCACTTCAGGAAGAACTGCTCCATCTCGTAGATGAAGATACCGAAGCATTCAATCGTATCATGCAGGCATTCGGCATGCCAAAGAATAATGACGAAGAGAAAGCTCTCCGCTCTGAGGCTATTCAGAAGGCTACTCTATTTGCTACAGAGGTGCCATTGGAGACTATGAAGGCTTCCGTAAAGGTATTTGAATTATGCCGTCAGATGGTTGCCGAGGGCAATCCTAACAGCGTCTCTGACGCTGGAGTGGGAGCTTTGGCAGCACGTGCAGCTGTAATAGGCGCAGGAATGAACGTCAAGATCAATGCTTCCTCGCTCAAAGACCGCCAGAAGGCTGAGGCTCTTATCGCTGAGGCTAATGCCATCATCGAGAAAGCCAACGCTGAAGAGAAAGAAATCACAGCCACTGTGGAGAAAATGATTAGTTAATATTGAGACCTTTCCATAACGGAAGGGAAGGGTCTGTTTACACCTAAACAACATACTACCTATGACAAAAGAAGAATTTCAGAAGGAAATAAGACTTGGAATCCCTGACTCACTGCCAGAGGCAATGCCTTATGACAAAGAGATAAACCATGCTCCAAAGCGCAAGGATATCCTCACTCCTGAGGAGAAACGACTCGCTCTGCGCAATGCGCTGAGATATTTCCCAAAGCATCTGCACGAACAGTTGGCTCCTGAATTTATGGAGGAACTGCACGAATACGGCAGAATATACATGTATCGCTATCGCCCTCGCTACGAGATGCATGCACGCCCTATTGATGATTATCCTCACAAGTCGGAGCAAGCTGCTGCTATCATGCTCATGATACAGAATAATCTGGACCCTGCTGTGGCGCAGCATCCTCACGAACTGATAGTCTATGGCGGAAACGGCGCTATCTTCCAAAACTGGGCTCAGTATCGCCTCACAATGAAATATCTGAGTGAAATGACTGACGAGCAGACTCTCGTGATGTACTCTGGTCATCCTATGGGCTTATTCCCATCTCATAAGAACGCTCCTCGCGTGGTTGTAACCAATGGTATGGTTATTCCAAACTATTCAAAGCCTGATGATTGGGAGCGCATGAATGCTCTCGGAGTGAGCCAATACGGACAGATGACAGCGGGTTCTTACATGTATATTGGTCCTCAGGGCATCGTCCATGGCACCACTATCACCGTGCTTAATGCTGCTCGTAAGCAGATGAAGAAGGAGGGCGAGCCTAACGATATCCACGGTATGCTCTTCATATCATCTGGTCTTGGAGGTATGTCAGGCGCTCAGCCTAAAGCTGGCAACATCGCTGGCGTGGTAAGCGTTGTGGCTGAAATAAATCCACTCGCTGCTGAAAAGCGCTACGAACAGGGCTGGGTCGATGAACTCCACTATAATCTCGACGAACTCATCCCTGCCATACGCAAGGCTGTGGCTGAGAAGCACACGGTGAGCATGGCTTATGTGGGCAACGTCGTTGACCTCTGGGAGCGTCTTGCTGATGAGAATGTCCACGTAGATTTGGGCAGTGACCAGACTTCACTCCATAATCCTTGGGCTGGTGGCTACTATCCTGTAGGCGTTTCACTCGAAGAGTCTAAGCGACTGATGGCTGAGGAACCTGAGAAATTCCGCGAACTCGTGCAGGAATCACTGCGTCGTCAGGTCGCTGCAATCAACCGTCTCACGGAGAAAGGTATGTATTTCTTCGACTATGGCAATGCTTTCCTCTTGCAGTCTAAGCGTGCTGGCGCTGATATCGTGTTGCCTGATGGCAAGTTCCGTTATCCTTCTTATGTACAGGATATTATGGGACCTATGTTCTTCGACTACGGTTTCGGTCCTTTCCGCTGGGTTTGCACTTCCGGTGACCCTAAGGACCTTGAGACTACTGACCGCATCGCTGCTGAGGTGATGGAGGAAATCAAAGCTAATGCTCCTGAAGAGATACAGGGACAGATGGCTGACAACATCCACTGGATTCGCGAGGCTGGCAAGAATCAGCTCGTAGTGGGCTCTCAGGCTCGCATACTGTATGCTGACTGCGAGGGAAGAACGAAGATTGCGCTTGCTTTCAACGAAGCTATCGAGCGTGGCGAGATAAGCAAACCTATCGTATTGGGCAGAGACCATCACGACGTGTCCGGCACAGACTCTCCTTTCCGCGAGACAAGCAACATCTATGATGGTTCACAGTTCTGTGCCGACATGGCTGTTCAGAATGTCATCGGCGACTCTTTCCGCGGTGCAACATGGGTTTCCATCCACAATGGTGGCGGCGTAGGCTGGGGAGAAGTAATCAATGGCGGCTTCGGTATGGTCATCAATGGCGATAAAGACTCAGCTCGCCACATCCGCGAGATGCTCTTCTGGGACGTGAACAACGGCATAGCACGCCGCAGTTGGGCACGAAACGGAGGCTCCATGAGCAGCATTGAGCGCGAAATGCGCCGCACTCCTGGCTTCACTGTCACCATGCCAAATCTGGTAGATGACGAGTTAATAAACAAATACTAATCCTTTTGTCGGCAGAAGGCAGAACCATAACAACCCTGCCTCCTGCTGACTGGTGGGCAAGAAAACCGCTTCCCACTTTCTTGATAATTAAATACACACCATGATACATAAAATTTCAGCAGAACATCTCACCATCGAGCGTATCGGTGAGGTAGTATATAACGGTTACAAACTTGAGCTTAGCGACGATGCACGCAATCGCATCATCCGCTGCCGTGAATACCTTGACGAGAAGATTGCCAAGACCACACGTCCTGTCTATGGCGTCACCACGGGATTCGGCTCTCTTTGCGACGTTTCTGTAAATCCAGACCAGCTCGCCCAGCTCCAGATAAACCTGATGATGTCCCATGCCTGTGGCGTTGGCGACCGCGTGCCTAACGACATCGTAAAGATGATGATGATGCTCAAGGTGCAGTCATTGAGCTACGGTTACTCTGGCTGTAAACTCGACACTGTGCAGCGTCTGGTGGATTTCTTCAATAATGACATCTATCCTGTAGTCTATATGCAGGGCTCTCTCGGCGCTTCAGGCGACCTCGTTCCGCTTGCCCACATGAGCCTGCCACTCGTAGGTATGGGCGAGGTGGAATACCAGGGCGAAGTAATCAGCGGCGCTGAGATGCTTGAGATATTCGGCTGGGAACCTATCCACCTCGTTTCAAAGGAAGGTCTTGCTCTGCTCAATGGCACACAGAATATGAGTGCTTTCGCCGTTTGGTCTTTGCTTCAGGCAGAGAAACTCAGCGACTGGTCTGACAAGATTGCTGCCATGTCTCTCGACGCATACCACGGATTGCTATCTCCTTTCACCAAGGCGGTCCACGCAGTTCGTCCGCATAAGGGTCAGCTCGACACTGCTGCACGCATGATGGAACTGCTGGAAGGCAGTGAAATCGCAGCTACTCCTAAGGATTACGTGCAGGATCCTTATTCTTTCCGTTGCATACCACAGGTGCATGGAGCTGCTAAGGACACCATAGCTTACGTAAAGTCGGTTATCGATACTGAGATAAACTCTGCCACTGACAATCCTACTGTCTGCCCTGACGAAGATCTTATCATCTCTGCAGGCAACTTCCACGGTGAACCTATCGCATTGCCAATGGACTTTCTCTCTATCGGACTGAGCGAACTTGCCAACATTTCCGAGCGACGTATCTACAAGCTCGTCTCTGGCACTCGCGGATTGCCAAGCTTCCTTGTTGCTAAACCGGGTCTGAACAGCGGTTTCATGATTGCTCAATACACCGCTGCCTCCGTGGTGAGTCTCAACAAGAGCCTTGCCACTCCATCATCCATCGACAGCATTCCGTCTTCTCAGGGACAGGAAGACCACGTCAGCATGGGTGCTAATGCAGCAATAAAGCTCTATAAGATAGTGCTCAATGTGGAGCGTGTCCTTGCCATCGAACTCTTCAATGCAGCACAGGCTCTGGAATTCCGCCGTCCACAGAAGTCTTCTCCTGTCATCGAGAAACTGTTTGATGAATATCGTAAGGTAGTGCCATTCATCGTCAATGACGAGGTGATGTACCCACACATCCAGCACTCTATCGAATTCCTGAGAAAATAATTTTGATCTCTTAAGTAAATGAGAAAACTCATAACAAATATCGCTATCCTTGCCGGACTCGATACGGAGCATAAACTTCGTCTCGCCGGCAAGGATATGTCGCATTTCGACACCCTGGACAATGCCTGGCTTCTGATGGAAGACGGCAAGTTTAAAGCATGGGGAAAGATGAGCGAAATGCCTGCAGATGGCATTACTGCCGAAGAAAGGATTGACGCTAAAGGTGGATGCGTGATGCCTTCATGGTGTGATCCGCATACTCATATCGTCTTTGCCGGAAGTCGCGAAGCGGAATTCGTGGATAAGATCTGCGGACTCAGCTATACTGAAATAGCAAAGCGTGGAGGCGGAATCCTCAATTCTGCTGACCTGCTTCATACTCTTACGGAGGATGAACTCTATCGTGCTGCAAAGCATCGTGCTGAGGAAATAATGCTAAAGGGAACGGGATGCGTAGAGATAAAGAGTGGCTACGGTCTCACTACCGATGACGAACTGAAGATGCTTCGCGTAATACGTCGTCTCAAGGAAAACACTCCTTTGCGCATTAAATCGACATTCCTCGGAGCACATGCCGTGGGAAGAGGCTTCACCCAGGCTGACTACGTTGACCTCGTGGTCAATGAAATGATTCCAGAAGTGGGAAGAGAGAAACTCGCTGACTTCGTTGACGTGTTCTGCGACGAGGGATTCTTCACCCCTTCCGAGACCGCACGAATCCTCGAAGCCGCTGACAAATGGGGCATGAAACCCAAGATCCACGCTGACGAACTGGCTTCCTCCGGCGGCGTGGAGGTCGGAATAAAGTATGGCGCACTGTCGGTTGACCACCTTGAGAGCATGACAGTGGAAGAGATAGAGATTCTTCGTGGCACCGACACTATGCCTACTGTCCTGCCTGGCACATCGTTTTTCCTCAACCTTCCTTACGGAAAGGCGAGACAGATGGTGGACAGCGGACTGGCTGTGGCTGTGGCAAGTGACTACAATCCTGGCTCTACGCCTTCCGGAGACATGAAATTCATCGTCTCACTTGCTTGCATCAAACTGCGTCTATTGCCTTCAGAAGCCCTCAATGCAGCTACGATAAACTCTGCTTATGCTATGGGTGAAAGCGAGAATTACGGAAGCATTGCAGTGGGAAAGGTGGCTAATTTCTTTATTACAGAACCGATACCATCGCTGGAATACATCCCTTACGCTTATACTTCCCCGATTATCAGGAGAGTGTTCCTTGGTGGAGACGAATGCGGATCACTGTAAAGCTGGTGGTCGAAATTACCCAATACGCCCTTTACCTTTCCCTTCGGCCGGTGACCGTTGGTACAGGGCGCAGGGTGCATATAGAGGAAAATCCGTAAAGATCCATGCGCCCGTCAGGCGCACATAATCCTAAAGCATCAAATAAAACATCCGTGAAAGAACAGATCCGTCGCATCCGTGCTATCCGTGTT
>CAKQPF010000084.1 GCA_934256705.1 uncultured Prevotella sp. | reverse complement strand
TTCAGAGTGTTGTATCAACAACTTAACGGGTGATTTCAGCTTCTGTTTTCCGGAACATCTAACTGGACACCCTATTTATTAACTGCTTATTTCTGGGAAACAGTAAGTTTAATATTGTTGTTGATAATGTTTTTAAAACGTATATCTATTGTGTTCATTTTGGGAATATTATTTCTAAGTGTAAGAGCTCAAACAAAAAATACCAATATAGTTTTCTACCATAACAATGGTAACAAAACCAGTTTTAGTTTTGGGGACTACCCAAGAATGATATACCGAAATAATAAAATAATATTAGCAACGACATCAGATTTTATAGAATGTTCTTTAAGTGATTTAGTTAAAATAACTTTTGAAGAAGCTTCAACTAAGGTTGAGGAACTTACAGTAAATTCTAAGGGTGAACGCGAATTGTATGTTTATAATGTTTTGGGAGTTTTGGTGAAAAAAAGTAAACTTGATAAACAGCATCATTTTTCTATGATTACCCAAGATTTACCTAATGGGTTGTATGTGATAAAAGATAAAGTAAGAACATATAAATATTTTAAAAAATGAAGAAGTATTTTTTACTATTGTGTGCCATGTTTCTTATGCATGGGGTTTTTGCGCAGAATGTCATGCGTATAAGTTTTAAAGACAACACATATAAGGATTATGACGTAACTACGATTGATAGCGTTAGTTGGTTTTTTAAAGAATATGCAAAATTTAATTCGCTGCAAAAAGATTTGTTCGTAGGAGAAAGTTTCACACAACCTGTAGAAACAAATAGCGATGGATTGATTACTTATAGTTCTAGTAACCCACAAGTAGCGTCAGTAGATGCCATTTCTGGGGAAGTCAATGCTAACTCTGTAGGTAAAGCTGAAATTATAGCAAAAGTCGAATCAACATCTTCTTTTAAAGCATTAGAGGCTTCATACTTTGTTTCTGTAATGGAAAAAAGTGAAAATGAGATGGTGCAGACTGGTTTAAGTGACAGCATTTATATATCTAAGGCTTTGTTGACGGCAAGTGTAAATATACCTAGTAGTATAGATGTATTTCAGGTAGGAATATATTGTTCAAAAGAAGAAAAACCAACAAATGATAATGGATTGATATTGATAGCGGATGCTACTTCAAAAGATAAATCTGTATATGTATTACAAGCAAATAATTTGGAAATGAATACTAAGTAT
Organism: uncultured Prevotella sp.; assembly: GCA_934256705.1. Lineage (GTDB taxonomy): Bacteria > Bacteroidota > Bacteroidia > Bacteroidales > Bacteroidaceae > Prevotella. The sequence continues at coordinate 9,819 of CAKQPF010000084.1, read as the reverse complement.
TATTATGTGGCTTATTTGTATATTCCTGTAACAAATACTTATTATTATGGAGCAATTCGCTCTTTTACGACAGAAAATATCTCAGAAGTAACGAAAGGAGAAGCTATAGATTTAGGATTGAGTGTAAAGTGGTGTAGCCATAATTTGGGTTCTGATATACCGGAAGGGATTGGGGAAAAATATGCTTGGGGTGAGTTGCATCCTTATTCTGGTACATATGCATACTATAGCAATGGACAATATATAGATATCGGAAACGATATTTGTGGGACAGATTATGATGTTGTTAAAAAACAAATGGGTAATGAATGGTCTTTGCCTACATATGAACAAATGTCAGAATTGTTTTCTTCTTGCGCTTATGCAAGAGTAATGTATAATGATATTCCTGGTTATATAGTAGAAGGGCATAATCGAAATAGCATCTTTATTCCTTATGGGGTGACTAATATATATTCAGGTTATCATACTGATTTAGACGGAAGTATAAGACATTATTATGGGGATTTTTCTGGGTTTATGACAGGTCAGCTTTCTGTACAGCAAGGCGATAAGGGGCGAGTGTATAGCTTGATGTTTGATTATGAAAAAAAATATTTATGGTTTACCGATGGAACTATAAAAAGGGAAAGTCCACAAGCAATACGTCCAGTGAAAAATAATAAAAGATAAGATAGTTGACAAAAGCTAAAAGATAAGGTCTCAAAGAAATTCTTCGTTGAGGTCTTATCTTTTTTTCGCCTTAGCACAATCTCTTAGCCTTGCAATTTGGACTCCCTTGCAAGCCGTTGTTCCCGCAAGCGCTTGAATTGCGCTAAGCACTCCTCCAGTGAAAGCGGATGCTCTCGCCAATAAGCCATGCTCTTTTGCATCTGGGCATTGACTTTCTTGTGATAATCGTTCAGTTGTATCTCCATTCATTATGCTGATTTATAGTTACGTATGCAAAGTTATATTTTTTTTCTGATATATGATTAAAAAGAAGGAGGAAATGTTTGTAAAAAATTAAACTTAGCAATGGACTGTAATCAAACGCAATAAAAGTTTGTCGTCGCATTCATTCATGTCATAAATGCCAATCACTCATTGCCTTTCAACGCGGGGAATTCTTTCTTTAGTCTGTAGCCGAGACCCGTCATTATGGCTATGATGTCACCATTCTGGTTGGTTATCTTGATGTCGCAGTAGGGTAGGCGGTGATGGTTCACCACTTCTGTGGCCTCTGCAATGATGGTGTCACCGAGCAAAGCGGATTTCAATATGGTAATGGAATTGTTGATGCCGAGCGTTATAAGTCCGTGACCATTTGCCACGCCAGCGAACGCAAGGTCGGCAAGAGTGTAGATGACACCGCCCTGACACACGTCTGCGCCATTGAGATGACGCTCTTCCACGGTCAGTTCGGCGCGGGAATAGCCTTCGCGTAGCTCTGTGAGCTGTGCTCCGATGCTCTTTGCAAAACGGTCTTTTTCGTTAAGGAAGTCTATTAGTTGCATGATTGCTTCTTTAGTAATATAAAATATCAATAAATAAAAATGGTTGTTGGTTGTTTAGTTGTCTTGTTGATTGCATTGTTTATACATTCAACAAAACAACCAAACAACCAAACCACAAAACAACAATATTAAAACATTGATATCTTATTCATTATCGAAATAAAAAAACTAAAGCGGATGATTCCTATGGAAGTCCTCGATGCGATTCTTGAACATCTCTTCCTGATCTTTCTTGAAAAAAGAGGTGCATACCCTGACTCCCTGCTCATTGGAACCCATAGTGTCGAGAGGGAAAACAGCGATGCCATAGTACATCAGTTCGCGGGTCAACTGCAGATCATTCATCCCAGGATACTGCACAGTGAAGTAGAAACCGTCAGCCAGCGGTGCTCCCATGTCATTGTCATATACCAGATAGAAACCATTGGAGAGCAGCACGTCCTTCAGATATTTGGCACGGCGACCATACTCCTTTACATCGTCGAGGAAATTATAGCGTCCTTCGCAAGCTGCCTCCATCAATGCAGCCATGGCATGCTGCACGCTATGTGTCGTGCCGCTCGACAGTGTGTACATCAGTCTGTTGCAGAGAAAATTACCAAACTCGCCCACATTGAATTTCTTTTTCAGAGGTTCATAGACGCGATGGTAGAGTTTGTTGCTGATGCAAGTTACGCCAATACGTTGTCCTGCGTAAGAGAAAGCCTTGGAACCAGATACCCACAGCACGTAGTTATCCGTATATTTAGCCACAGTAGCCTGATAAGGAGCCTCGTAAGGGTGGGAGAGGTCACGGCGGAAGTCCATTGCAAAGTATGCAAGGTCCTCCAGCACGAGTATATCATGCTTGTCAGCCAGTGCACCGATGCCTTTCAGTTCCTCTTCAGTGAAGCAAACCCACGACGGATTATTAGGGTTTGAATAGACGATACAGCAGATATTACCCTCAGCCATTATCTCGTCGAGTTTGTCAATAAGGGCATTGCCACGGAAATCATGAATGTCAAGACCAGTGTGGTTGAGTCCGATGACGTCGCATTGTGTAGTCTGCACTGGGAAACCAGGCTGGATAAACAGTACTGTATCCTTCTTAGTGCCTGCGCAAGCATGCTTGATAGCGAGGAAAGTGGCAAATGTGCCCTGCATACTTCCAGTGGTAGGGATGCAGCAGAGCGGGTCGATATCCACTCCGATGAAAGCCTTGCAGAATTCAGAAGCAGCCTTCTTGATGCGTGGTATTCCGCCATTAGGAGGGTAAGAAGTGGCACATCCGTTTTCGAGAGCCTCCTTTTCCGCTTTCAGGGCAATCTCGGAAGGCTGCAATCCCGGCACACCCATTTCGAGATGGATGACAGTCTGTCCGGTCTTATCTTCGAGAAGTCGGGAGAGGGCTTGGATATCGCGGATAGTAGCCTGCGAGAAATCGCCGAGAGCCATGCTGTCCATGGCAGCAGTGACGATATCGTAATCTAATGGAGTTTTCATGTTCTTGTGGTTTAGAGGTTTAGCTTGTTTTGTTGTCTTGATGCTTGGGAAAGATAAAATATCAATAAATAAAAACAACCGAAAATATTTTTATATGTCATATTTCTTTGTTTTTATTTATTGATTTTTTATGAAATCAGTCTTTTTCGCTATTGATATCTTCTACCAATCTGGCAGAGCGGAATCATCTGAACTTACGCTTGTCGTTGACATGCTTCGCTTTACCTGTAGAACGCTCGATGGCGTAAGGAGGAAGGATGTGGATATTAGGCTTGATGCCCACCATGGACAAGATGCGGTTATAGAGTGGCTTGATGAATTTCATCTGGTCCTGTGGGTCTGCACTGAAGAAATCAGGCTTGAGCTCGACGTCAAGGTCGAAGGTGTCCTCATTCTTTACGCGGTCAACAGTGATGAAATAATATGGCTGGAATGCAGGAAACTCCGTCAGACAAGTCTCTATCTGACTTGGGAATACGTTGACGCCACGGATAATCATCATGTCATCAGAACGTCCGAGGATGCGGTCCATGCGTACACAGGTGCGTCCGCACTTGCATGTCTCATAGTTGAGACGCGTAAGGTCACGCGTGCGGTAACGCAACACAGGCATTGCCTCCTTGCAGAGAGATGTGAAAACGAGTTCGCCAAACTCGCCCGGTGCTACAGGTTCGAGGGTGTCAGGATTGATTACTTCTGGGTAATACATATCCTCCCAGAGGTGAGTACCGTTCTGGCATTCGCATTCACCGCCCACACCAGGACCAGACATCTCTGTCAATCCATAGATATCATATGCCTTGATGTGGAGCTTGCGCTCCAGTTCCTTTCTCATTCCTTCGGTCCACGGCTCAGCTCCGAAGAATCCGGCACGCAGTTTCATCTTGTTGACTGATACTATCTTACTCGCATGAATGGACTCTGCGATGTGCATGGCATAGCTCGGAGTGCAAGCAAGGGCTGTAGAGCCGAAGTCCTGCATCAGCATAATCTGCTTCACGGTATTGCCGGAAGAGGTAGGCAGCTGTATGGCGCCGCGCGCAGCAATGCCGTCGTGCAAGCCCATACCACCGGTAAACATTCCATATCCGTAAGAGACCTGGACGGTATCTCCATGTCCGATGTCAGCCACTGCCAGACAGCGAGCCACGCCTTCCGACCAATTCTTCAGGTCATTCTCCGTGTAAGTGAACACTACAGGCTTGCCGGTAGTGCCGGAAGATGCGTGGATACGGCGTATCTGTTCGTGTGGCACTGCCTGAATGCCGAATGGATATTCGTCGCGAAGGTCATGCTTGGTGGTGAAAGGCAGTTTGTGAATATCGTCTATCGACTTGATGTCCTCTGGCTTAATGCCTAAATCGTCCATCCTATGCTTGTAGAAAGGTACATTCTCATAGCATCTCTTCACGGTCTCTATCAGTCTCTTTGACTGTAACTTGCGCATGGCATCCCTGTCCATGCACTCTATTTTCGGATTATGAATCATTTGTGTTTTGTTGTTTGGTGGTTTTGTTGTTTGGTGGTTTCGTTGTTTGGTTGATTGTCAAACTCATTCAACAAAACAACAAAACGACAAAACCACCAAACCACAATGTATAGTTTTACTTTCCAGACTGACTTGCGGCCACACCCATATCGAAGGCCTTGAGGTTGCCTTCCACTATCTTTTCTCCCTTGCGGGCAAAGATGACAGCGATGGCATCACGAAGCTGTTCCACGGTCACGATTTCAATGAAAGGGGCAGCCATACCGAGCAATACCATGTTTGCGCCGCGTGCATTTCCGGCATCCTTGGCTATGCTCTCGATGTCGAGCTTCACTACAGATGGCAGAGCATCGAGTTCGGCATTGAGTGCAGTCTCGTCAGGATAGTTCGGGATATTGACAAATGGCTTGCTTGAGGTGACGATGGTGCCGCTCTTTGAGAGGTAAGGCAGGTAGCGCAGAGCTTCCATCGGCTCCATTGAGATGACTACGTCAGTGCCTCCCATAGGGATGAGGTCTGAGTAGATAGGGTTGGTGCTGAGTCGGAGATTTGACTGCACGTCACCGCCACGCTGGCTCATGCCGTGTACCTCAGCCTGCTTGAGATGGAGACCGGCTTTAGTTGCGGCCTCGCCTATGATGGTAGCGATGGAGAGAATGCCTTGTCCTCCTACACCGCAGAGTATGATGTCTTTTTTCATTGCTTTGCCTCCTTTGCTTTACGAGCCTCACGCAGATGACGCTGAAGAGTCTGCATACATTCGCGACGAGGGATGATGACGGAAACACCGTCGTATTCTATTTCTTCCTTGATGACCTGGGTGATTTCTTCCATGTTCTTAGGCAATGGAACCACCACGCGGACGTGCTCAGGTTCTACACCGAGACCGAGACAGATTGCCTCAAACTTGTTTGTGCCCGCAGAGTCCTGTCCGCCGGTCATGCCGGTAGTCAGATTGTCGGAGATGACCACCACGATGTTGCTCTTGTCGTTTACCGCATCGAGGAGTCCTGTCATGCCAGAGTGTGTGAATGTAGAGTCGCCGATTACGGCTACGGCAGGGAAGAGTCCAGCATCAGCGGCGCCCTTTGCCATAGTGATGGAAGCACCCATATCTACGCAGCTTGACAATGCCTTGAATGGAGGAAGTGCACCGAGAGTATAGCAACCGATGTCTCCGAACACGCGATGGTCAGGATATGCTTCAAGTACTTGGTTGAGAGCGGTATATACATCTCTGTGTCCGCATCCCTGACACAACTGTGGAGGGCGTGCTGCAAGGTTCTTTGCAGGAGTGAATCCTTCAGGGAGATTGATGCCGAGAGCCTTTGCCACGCAGTCAGGATTGAGTTCACCCTGACGTGGGAGCGCTCCTGTGAGTCTGCCCTTGATAGGTGCGATGTCGCCTACGATATTGCGGACAGCCTCTTCCACTACAGGCTGACCGTCTTCCACCACAAGAAGTTCGTCGCATTCCTTTGCCATCTGCATCACTTTGTCAGCCGGCACAGGGTACTGTGAAATCTTCAGTATGTTGGCGTTGTCGCCGATAACCTCTTTCACGTAGTTGTAACCTATGCCACAAGCGATGATGCCGAGCTTCTTGTCGCTGACGGTTTCCACCTTATTATATATAGAGTTCTCCGAAGCTTTCTCCATCACAGGTTGCTTCTCTATCAGAGTAGCGTATCTCTTCTTCGCGATGCCAGGCAGCAATACCCATGCTTCCTCAGAGATATTCAGAGGTTTCTCGTCCATTACGTCGCTTGTCTCCACTGCGGCACGTGAGTGGGCAAGGCGGGTTACTATGCGGAGCACTACTGGTTCCTTGATAGCCTCTGAGTATTCGAAGGCTGTTTTCATCATGTCGTAAGCTTCCTGCTGGTTTGATGGCTCAAAGGCTGGCACCAGGGCAAACTTTGCATAGAAGCGTGAATCCTGCTCATTCTGGCTTGAATGCATGGATGGATCATCCGCTGCGAGGACTATAAGTCCGCCGTTTACGCCAGTTATGGCAGAGTTGACAAACGCATCTGCGCATACATTCATGCCCACATGCTTCATGCAGACCAATGCACGCTTTCCAGCGTATGACATGCCGAGGGCTGCCTCCATGGCTGTTTTCTCATTGGTACACCAACGGCTGTGGATGCCACGTTCCTTGGCAATGCTGTTGCCTTGGATGAACTCTGTGATTTCGGTACTTGGGGTGCCTGGATAAGCATATACTCCACTGAGTCCAGCGTGTATTGCTCCAAGGGCTATTGCCTCGTCTCCGAGAAGAAGTCTTTTACTCATGTTCTGTATATTTATGTTTAGATCGTTTTCTTAGGTTGCCTGTTTGCATCGCTGTATGTGGGTGTCTTTCCCTTATTTTAAGGTTGCAGACCTCCATGAACAGCTTTTTTCTTGACCGTTTGTATTTGTGTTGATAATGTAGTAATTTATATCGTTTGTGCGTTCAAATGCAAGCATCGTGATAGATTTTTTGCCATGAATTATACAAATCGCCAACAAAGTTAGGAAAAATTTCCTTTCTGTGCTAACATTTTATTATAAATTTACTATATTTAATGATAAACCTTTTGTATTTTGCAAGGAAATAACTACTTTTGCATCGCGAAAAGAGGGCTTTGCCCATAGACTTGCGTTAAACCATGAATATGAAAAGAAATAAGAAATTCATTACCTTTACATTGACTTTGCTCCTATCGCTTAATTTGTCTTTTGCCTTTGCGCAGAAGGATGACAATGCGGTGCAGCCGGGTAAAACAATGATGACAGACTCTGCTGCCGCTGCCATCGACACGACGAATGCGGTGGCTGTGGATGATGATCTCCTTGCTGATGGCGAAGAGTCGGCCCTTGATTCGGCTCTTGTGGCAAATGCTGACAAGGGTGCCTACACCCAACTGAAGAAGAAATTCGTCGAGGGCGGTGCCGGCTTCATGTCCCTCGTTGCCCTTGCCCTCGTTCTCGGACTCGCCATCTGCATCGAGCGTATCATCTATCTTTCCATGTCCGAGATAGATGCCAAAAAGTTTATGGCTGATCTGGAGAAGGAGTTGAAGGAAAACGGTGTCGAAGCGGCAAAGGATCTCTGCCGTAACACCCGCGGTCCTGTGGCAAGTATCTGCTATCAGGGATTGCTGCGCATCCGTGAAGCGCATGATGTCATTGAGCGAAGCGTCTCTTCCTATGCCACGGTGCAGATAGGTAATATGGAGAAAGGATGCTCATGGATCACGCTTTTCATCGCTATGGCTCCGTCATTGGGATTTCTCGGCACGGTTATCGGTATGGTGATTGCGTTCGATAACATCCAGACTGCTGGTGACATCGGTCCTACTATCGTGGCATCCGGTATGAAAGTGGCGCTTATCACTACCATCTTTGGTATTATCACGGCTCTTATCCTGCAGTTGTTCTACAACTATGTCCTCTCGAAAATCGACCATCTCACAGCGCAGATGGAGGAATCTGCCATCACTCTCATGGATATTCTTACTGCATTGAAGAATGAAAAAGAATAATGTTCGTAAAAAGCCGACGGAGAAGATTTCGCATTTGTTCATGTTCGTCATGATGGGCATCATTGCCTTTGTCTTTCTTCTCTATTACCTCGTGGGATATAATGCTCCGGCTCCGTGGGATGAGAAATATAACAGTCCTCTTCTCACCGACCTCGTCATTCTTCTCATGTTCGCACTTCTTGTGGGGGCAATCGTTGCAGTCTCCTGCTCTAAAATCCTTTCGCTCCGCAAGAATCAGACTCCTGCCGTCGTAAACGGCATACATGGCAAGCGAGTGACATGGTGTGTCACTGGTGTAGTCATTGCTGTGCTTGCCATCACTTGTCTCGCCTTGCCGGCAGACAGACTCTATGTCAATGGCGAGGCTTATGATGATACCTTATGGCTGCATGTGACTAATATGTTTGTGGCCTCTTCTATCTTCCTTATTATAATAGGGCTCTGTGCTATTGTTTTTGGTGTGTTTCAAAATAAGCGTAAGAAATGATATTCCGTAGAAAGAAACATGACGTTCCTGGTTTGAACACCACTTCGACGGCTGACATATCGTTCATGCTTCTCATCTTTTTCCTTGTTACCACTTCTATGGATTCCGACAAGGGTATGCAACGTCAGATGCCGCCTTATTCCCCAGATCAGCAGATGGAACAGCGCGATGTTGACCGCAGCAAGGTCCTCTCTCTGCATCTTCTGAAAGACGGTTCGCTGACCATTGACGGGAAACCGATAGACATAAAGGATGTCCGCAGACCCCTCAAGGAGTTCATTGTCAAAGTGGGCCCGACGCATATCATCGAACTTGATACTGACCGGGAATGTTGCTATGATGATTATTTCGCCCTGCAAAATCAGATAGTGCGTGCATATCGTGAAATCAGAAATGCAGCGGCAAAGCAACGCTACAATGCCCCGTATTCCCATTGTAATGCCGACCAGCGCAAATCCTTACAGGACCTCTATCCTCAACGAATACAGGAAGTGTATTGACCAGCCCCCTGTCCTCTCTTCATGCCAGTCCTCCTGGATGGCAATATCCCTTCGTTGAGCCTTATATACCTTATATATAATAATGATAAAAATAAGAAGACATAAGAAAAGAAGCGTGCCATCACTGAATATGGCAAGTATGCCTGACCTTATCTTCACTGTCCTTTTCTTCTTCATGATCGTTACACACATGAGGAACGAGACCGTGAAGGTGAAGCTTGAAGTGCCCCAAGGCACCGAACTGACCAAGCAGTCCAGCCGTCCTTCTATTATAAATATATATATAGGTAAGGCATCCGACGGGCAGATACACATACAAGCAGCGGACAAACTCTGTGACATCTCTCAAGCCACAGCCATAGTATTGGAACATAAGAAGGCTCTTGCCGAGGAAGAGCAGGAGTCCATGACTGTCAATCTCCGTGCTGACCGTACCGTCCCGATGGGCATCATCAACGAACTTAAATACAATCTCCGCAAAGCCGGCATTCTCTCCATCCGCTATTCCGCAACTGAAGAAAAGGCTAAATAGCCCCATTATTCCCCTAAAGCGGAATCCGTCCCCTCCGCGTCCGCGCGATTTCCCCCTTTCCCCCCTTCCTTTTCCCCAAAGCGGAGTCCGCCACTGTGTCGGGCGCGTTACCGCCCGATATTTTCCGTGTTTTTCCTCCCGGCCATAAGAGAATGCCGGAAATGCCCATTTTGCCCCCGTTTTTTCGCCTTTTCCCTTGACGCAAATCAACGAAATCCCGAAAATTGCACATTTCCCGAAAAAAAATCCCGAAAAGTTTTGCCAGTTCGGGAAAAAGCAGTACCTTTGCACTCGCTT
>CAKQPF010000083.1 GCA_934256705.1 uncultured Prevotella sp. | reverse complement strand
TTGAGGCATTTCGTAATAACATCGACTAAAGAACGCAATATGGAAATTGCGGAAGTTATTTTTTAAACAATACTAAAAAGATAACTAATTACAGAAAAATATCAATTGTCTAATAAAAGCAATGAATATTAAACAAAAAATAAGGAATTGGTATCTTGCCTATAAAGATGCTCAAATAACCCAATACTTCAAAAAAGGACAATATCAGGTAACTCATTCTCCTGAACGCTTGAAGCATGTTGGCACTTTTGATCTAACAAAGGAACAAAAGAAATCTATTGATGATTTCTTCTTGTCAAACTATGGTGCCAAAATTGATTATACGTGTCACCGAACATATACAGCATTCGGGGGGGGAAGGTTTGATGTAGCATTTCTGCCCGAAGAACTATATATACCAGAAGTGGAACGGTATATGAACATGTTTCATAACTATTGTGATGTCTTGCAGGATAAAAATATAACACCCTTTTTGTCTAGTTATATAGGCATAAAATCACCAGTAACTATTTTTTCATGTACTAAAGGACTATGCTGCGATTCGGATTTTGAAATTGTTTCCAAAGAACAATTACTCAAGAAATTAAAGTCACTTTCAGAATTCTTCTGTAAACCATCTGTAGAATCAGGAGGAGGTTTCGGCTGTATGTTAGTTCGACCGCAAGGCAATAACGACTCTATCTCTGGTAAGACGATTTCTGCAATCATAAATGAATTAGGCGATAATTACGTTATTCAAAAATGTATTCATTGTCATGATAGTATTTTAAACATATATCCATACAGTGTCAACACTTTCCGTGTTATGACTTATCGTTGGAAAAACGAGATAAAGATAGCCTCTGTAATAATGCGTATTGGAGTAGGGGGTATGCTTGTTGACAACGCTTCCTCTGGCGGCATATTTTGTGGAATTAACAGAGATGGAACATTGTTTCCTTTTGCAATAAATGAGTATGGCGAGAAATTTGAATTCCATCCTGATACAAAAGTGCTTTTCAAGGACTGTAAGATATCTCACTTTGAGAAAGTCTTACAAGCTGCACTTAGAGCACATAAAGCCATCCCTCAAATTGGTGTAGCAAATTGGGATTTTACATTGGATGAAGATACAGATGTAATTTTAATTGAAACAAATTTAGAATTTGGTTCACCATGGCTGTTCCAAATGGTTAACGGTTGCTCTGTTTTTGGTGAGGATACAGCAGAAATATTACGGTGGACTAATAAAGTCAAACATACACCAATTTCTGAAAGACACAAATTTGCTTTTGGAAATAATATGTAACGAATTGTCATAAATATTCTAAGTTGATGGCACAAACGAGACTTACCAGATAAGTATATGCTTAAGATTTCATATCATCATTAATTGAACACAAATAATATAAAATATATGCAAATAGCATTTATTGGCGTACCGATAGCATTAGGTGCTGATAGGAAAGGAGTGGAATTAGCTCCAGATTATTTCCGAAATGAGGGAATTGTGAAAATGCTTAATAATATTGCCGGTTGTTATGACCTCGGTAATGTTCAGTCCTCGATTATTGCCGAACAGAAGTATTCCGCAAACCAAGAGGTGAAATACTTGGAATCTGTTGTTGATATAACTACTCAATTGCGAGACAAAGTGAATTCTGTAATTCGTCAAGGATATTTCCCTCTGATTATTGGTGGAGATCATTCTTTAGGATTGGGTAGCGGAGCAGGTGCTGCTCTTGCTTGTGACAATATAGGCGTAATATGGTTTGATGCTCACGGCGATTTCAATACGGAAGAAACATCGCCGAGTGGAAATCTTCATGGTATGCCTTGTGCTGCTTTGATGGGATGGTGTAAGTCCAATTTGTCAAAAGTCGCTACTAAACGTATACCCACTCAGAATTTCTTTTGGATTGGCGCACGTGATCTCGACCCTGGAGAAGTGGAGTTTGCCAAAGACTACAATCTCCACATTTATACGGCGGATATGGTTAGAGAAAAGGGCATGGCTGTCGTTATGAGTGAGGTAATAAAAACTCTTGAAACACAAAACATCAACAAGGTGCATCTGAGCATTGATATTGACGGTATGGATCCGTCTATCATCTGTGGCACAGGCACCAAAGTAGAATACGGTCTGAACAATGGTCAGTTCTACACATTCGTTGATAGTATTTTTGCTACCAACAAGGTGGTTTCTACCGATTTGGTTGAGTACAACCATCTGCTGGATGACGAAGACGAGACCACTGGCAAATGGTGCATTGAGGCTCTACATTATTTAGCGCTTAAAATAAAGAACATTAATCATTAACGTTCTATTATTGTATATACATTTATCTTTAGAACAACTTAAAAAGGAAAGGATATGAGTGCAAAAACTTTTTTGCGTGACCGCATATTTCCCAAGTGGGTTCACGTGCTTTATCAAAAGGCGTACAATCGTTATATAAAGACACATCCGATGTATCAGGCGGGTCGTATATATGAGGATTATATTGGACGCAAAATCAATTGGGACAATCCTCAGGAATATTCAGAGAAGGGACGTTGGCTTCAGTTCAATAGCGACACAAGCCGTTGGGCTGAATTGGCGGATAAGTACAGGGTTCGCAAGTATATAGAAGAAAAAGGATTTGGCGAGAACCTGCCTAAACTCTATGGTGTTTGGGACGATGCGGCGAAGATCGACTTCGCTTTGTTGCCAAATTCGTTTGTGTTGAAGACTAACCATGGTAGTGGCGAAGTCATTGTCGTAAAAGACAAGAGCAAGATTGACGAGAGAGACATCCGAGAGAGAATGAACAAGTATCTGCATACTCCTTATGGCTACGAGTCGGCAGAACCTCACTATCTTAAGATAAGTCCGCGTATTGTAGCAGAAGAATTGTTAGAAAACACTTGTCCTACATCGAAAACAATTGTTGATTATAAAATTTACTGTTTTCTAGGCGAACCATTTCTGATCAATATCTGCTATGATCGCGATTCTAAAACCCATCATTGTATAGATGCTTGGTATAATACAGAGTGGAAACTTCTTGACAATTATTTAGCTTTTGGTCCTAAGGGTATTGAATTTGAACGTCCCCATTCTCTCTCAAAAATGTATGAGATATGCCATGTCTTGACAAAAGATTTTCCATTTGTTCGTTTGGATTTCTATGATGTAAATGGCAAACCTTATATTGGCGAAATGACATTCACCCCAAGCGGATTTAATGGCGACTCTTTAACAGAAGAAGCGAGGATGGAAATTGGAAAATTCTTAGATCTGACAAAGATTCCTTCAAAAATGTTGAAGAATTCTTTACCAAAAGATTATAAGCCATGTACTACGCACCAATAGCATTATTTACATACAACCGTGCTGACAAGACCCAGAAGGCGGTAGAGTCCTTGCTCAAGAATGCTGAGGCTAAGGAGTCTGACCTTTTTATTTTCTCTGACGGAGCCAAAAATGAAAAGGCTATCGAGGGAGTGGAGGAGAATCGCAAGTATATACATACTATCTCAGGCTTCAAGTCCATCACAATCATAGAACGTGAGAAAAACTGGGGACTGGCTAACAGCCTAATTGCTGGTATCACTGACGTTATCAACAAATATGGCAGAGTTATTGTCGTAGAGGATGATCTCATTCTATCGCCTTATTTCCTGAAGTTTATGAACGATGGATTGGAGAAGTATAAGGACGATGAAAGGGTGGGAACTATTACTGGCTTTGTTCCACCAATAGAGGAACCTTTGCCCGAAACTTTTTTCCTTACTTATTTTCAATGCTGGGGGTGGGCCACGTGGAAGCGAGCATGGGATTTACTGGAAACAGATGCTAGGCCATTATTAAAGGGGTTACGCTTCAAGAAAAAGAAATTTGATGTAGGCGGTGGAGTAGGCAACTATGGTAATCTGTATTGTCAGAAGGTTGGTCTTGTTGACTCATGGTACTTGCGGTATTATGCCTCTTTGTTTTTGAAAGGCAAACTATCTCTCTATCCTGGTCGTTCTGTAGCCACGAATAATGGTCTTGACGGAACAGGGACTCATTGTGGAGAGGGATTAAAACGCTCTTTTATGACTCATAATTCTCAAACACCTATTTTACTAAGTAATATTGAAATTACTGAGAATCGTCAGATTTATCAAATGTTTGTAAACTATTTCTCAATTGGTCGTTCAAAATGGTCAATAAAGTCAGTATATGACCAATTCAAGTCCTTTGTCAGAAGATTGCTTTATATTGATTGTAAATAATCGTTGTTATCATTATTAGATATTATAAAATCAATATTTAAGTTATACAATGACTTCATTAAAATATAGAAACATAAACGGTAATGAAAATAGATAAAACACTTTCTTTTCTGAAAGGAATAAATTGGTTAACCATTTTTCTTCTGTTAATATTAATTATCATCCCTCATATATATCTGGAGATACTATCTGAGGAGACATTTTCAATCAGCCGGATACTGTCCTCTGTTTTATATTCATTACCTTTGTGTATTCTTGTTGCATGTATAGGCAAGAAGTCTATATATGTAGCATTGTCTTTTATTATTATGATGGTTTCTTTCTTTGAAACCGTTATGGTGGTGCTGTATAAGAATTACATTATTGCTGGCAATATCATTGCTGCGCTGACTACCACATCCGATGAGAGTACCGGATTCATAATGAGTTCTTTGCACGCATTACCTTGGACTTTACCTATCATTGCTGCGTTTGGTTTGTTACTTTGGCTTTATCAGAAACCAAAGCGCGTGATGCATAATTTATTATGTGCAGGGATATTCGCAATATTGTCCGTGGGCTTTCTTGCATATCAGTTGAAAGTCCGTTGGGGGGGGCAGATCACAACGAGATTCTATGTTGAGCAGAACGTATTGAGGCGTCCTCCTTATAATTTCTGGTTTCAGATATGCAATGCAATAGAACAGCAAAGAATGAGAGAATATATCAAGGAATCGGACAAAATGACTTTCAGCGCAACACGCCCTTTTAACAACAGTAAAGAAGCATACGTGTTGGTGGTAGGTGAGTCTTTGAGATATGATAATTTGTCACTGGCTGGGTATGGACGTAAGACGACACCTCTGTTGGAAACATTAGATAACCTCACGCTTTTCAGCGATTATTATTCTGCTGCAAATTTGACCATGTATTCCGTGCCTCAGATAGTGACAAGAGCTACGGCTGATAATTTTGTGTTGAACTATCAGGAGAAGAGCATCATATATCCTTTTAAGGAATGTGGATTCAAAACTTATGCAATCAGTGCAGATAATCTCATTTGTAATCAGGCTTATAGATATTTGGTAAAAGGATGTGATGGGATATATAACTATGATTCTGTAGAAGATTACAGAATAGCATCTATCGTAGACTCTTTATCTAATATATATCCGAAAACATTCTTTATCGTTCAATTCTTTGGAAACCATAGTCCATATAGGAATTTTAAGAAAGAACAGAATGTATTCCGTCCTAATCCTGTATATGATGACGTGCCGTGGACCAATCATGAAGCGATGGTCAATGCTTATGATAATACAGTTCTGTTTACAGACTACAATGTATATCATATTATCAAAGCTATTGATAAGCCTGAGTATCAGTCGGCATTAATTATGGTTTCTGACCATGGCGCAGATTATGATACTGGCGTCAGCGACCATGGCGGTAATTGCAATCCTCGCAAGGCAGAATATCATGTACCGCTTATCGTATGGAATAGCAAGGCATGGGGAGAAAAGTATCCTCAGAAAACAGACAACCTTGTAAAGAACAAGGATTTGCCTTTGAATTCTGATAATATATTCTATTCTGTATGTGATATGGCAGATATAACCATTGATAAGAAATACTCTAAGCCAGAATGGTCTGTCTTTGCCAGGAACTTAAAGCCTCATGAGCGCAAACTCCTTGTGCCTGATGGTAAGAACTATATTATTGTAAAATGACAATGACATCCCGCATCAATTATATCGACAGGCTGAAGGGATTGGCTATCCTTCTGGTGGTCATGGGACATGTGTATGGCATGGCTCTTGACTTGACAGAGACTATAGTGTATAGGGTGATAGCGAGCTTCCATATGTCGCTCTTTATGTTTCTCTCTGGGCTTGTCGCCAGCTCTGGCATCATCGCTCCTTATTGGAACTGGAGGAAAATGGGAAGAAAGGTGAGGGGACTGTTGCTCCCAATGCTCATCTTTGGTCTGTGTTTCACCATGACGTTTGCCAGCGACTTTTGTTCTGGAATAATAGGTTTCCTTGAGTCACCAAACAAGAATGGCTACTGGTATCTCATGTCTTTGGCTGTGTTCTATTTGTCGCTCTCTGTCTTTCGACTTAATGTGAAGCAAAAGTGGT
The DNA here is from genome assembly GCA_934256705.1 of uncultured Prevotella sp. Lineage (GTDB taxonomy): Bacteria > Bacteroidota > Bacteroidia > Bacteroidales > Bacteroidaceae > Prevotella. The sequence continues at coordinate 5,221 of CAKQPF010000083.1, read as the reverse complement.
ATATGGATGTGGTCTTGACTATTGGCACTTGGGGGGGGTATATCGTACTTTGGAAATTGATGGCGCAAAGGGTAGATTACTTTTGTCTGCTTAATTGTGGTAACTTCTACCTTTTCTTCATACTTGGTGCTTTCTGTTCCAAATATCGGTTGACTGATATGCTGAAGAGACAGAAATGGGTGATTGTTGTTGGGATAATTGGATACATCGCTTTGTTTGGCTATACAGCTCCTATTCATGCCGTTCAGTCCATTGTCAATCATATTGGTTTGCCTTTGTGTGCTTTGCTCGTAATAGTGCCTTTGTTCGTAAATCGGGAAAGCAGTGATTCAATCATTGAGAGAGCATTGGGCTATGTCGGCAAGCATACTCTTGACATCTATGTGCTTCATTATTTCATTATTACGAATTTGAATGTGGTGAATGATTGGGTACATAACTTTGACAATGTGGCATTTGTCCATTTTCTGACGATATTGCTGTTATCGTGCCTTGTTGTTTGTCTATGTATTTGTGCCGGTTTGCTGTTACATCGCAGTCGTTGGATTGAGAGGCTGGTTTATGGACATTTCTGAGGGAAAAAACACTTTTTGACTATAGTAATTATGTTCTGTTTGGTGATAAGTGATGGTAAAAATGAGTTAAAAGCCAGATCAACGCATCAGAAATAGAAGAAATTATATATCTTTGCAGAATATAAGGTGACGGTAAAAATATAACTTGGTAAGATTTGAGTGAAGAATGTAACATTTCAGGTAAGGTTTCGACCTCATCTTTTTGGCTATTTCCTTCACTCTCGTCGGTTGTATAGCCCGCTATACTCCCTCTTCGAGTAATGGAAATATCTCAAAAAATATGAGGCTCAAATCATACCAATTTATAATTTCACCGTCATTAGAATTGAAATCATGGTTTAGATACATCGCTATCGTCATCATTTAAAATATTAAAACAATGTTTCATAATATCGAAATAAATAGATTCCGTGGTATAAAATACACGAAAATAGGAGACTTGAAACAGATAAATCTTTTCTTCGGAAAGAACAACTGTGGCAAGTCCTCCCTTTTGGATGCCATATTTCTCATATCTGGTATCTCCAATCCGAAGTTGCCTCTAAATGTTAACATCATACGCAACTATCGCCGATTGGAGCCTTCTGACATGAAACTGGATTTCCATTCTCTTGACATAAGTAGCCCTATCGTGATAAAGGCAGAAAATGACGAAAAAAGAGAGTTGGAAATATCTGTTGTAGAGTCGTCTTCCAGCAAAGTCAACCTGCTTGGCGATGGTAATAATGTAGCTTCAACAGAACCTGACAATAAATATGGCTTGATGTTGAAGTATAGTGTTAATGGTCATGAATATGAATCTTCAATAATAATGTCGCATTCTTCGGTCAACTCTCTTGATCAAAGAATAATGATGCCTACAAACTATAAGGAGAAACTCACATGCAGATACCTTAACCCTAAATTCGACTTCGCTACTTCTATGGACGGACTGGTAGAGGTCATAAAGAACAAAGACGAGGATTTCATTATAAACGCTTTAAGACTCATAGAACCAAGAATTAAGGATTTCGTTTTGTCTCAAAATGAGGTTTTGGTTGATATAGGTTTGGATAAGCGCATTCCTATCAATATGATGGGCGATGGAGCACGCAAGATTTTATCTATTTTGACATCCATCTACGAATGTAGAAATGGTATAGTCTTGATAGACGAGTTGAGTAACGGATTCCACTATTCAGTCATGAAAGGGGTATGGATGTCAATTATATCTGTAGCAAAGAAAAACAATGTTCAGATTTTTGCCACTACACACGATTTGGATTCAATCAAAGGATTGCGTGATGCTACTGCTATGTCTTGCGAAGATTATGTCAATTCTATTGTATGTTTTAAACTGCAAAGTGTTGCAAATGCAGAACTGAAATCATATCGGTATTCTCTTGAAAGCGTAGATTATTCATTGACCCAGGAAATTGAAATCAGATAATATGAATTTTATCTTTATAGAAGCGAAGAATCCAAATACTTCAGAATACGACTTTATCAAATCCGTATTGGATAAATATTTTGCCGACAAGAATATAGAAATCGTTTGTATGGATGGAGTTGATAATCTATTCTGCCCGACTATTATAAACAGAATGAGGCAAGCTCAAGATGAAGGAGACAAGGTCCTGGTGCTGGTTGATGCAGACTACCCAAACAAAGGATGGGGGCACATTAAAAGGTATGACGATATAGAAAAACATAAAACAGAATTGAGCCTTAGTTTCCCATTATTCATTTATCCGAATAATAATGATGATGGCGATGTCGAAGTTCTGATGGAAAGCCTTGTCCGCAAGGATTTGCATCAAGATTGGTGGGATTGCTTTGAGGATTATGAAAAATGTATTCAAGGGGCAAGGGACACTGAAAACAACCTGAAATACAATCTACCTAATCGTAAGGCTAAACTCCATACTTTTATCAGTTCGCAGCAGTTAAGCAACAAACAGCGTAAGAGACTTGGTTCAGGTTTCTGGCTCTTTGATGTTTCGAAGTATTGGGATTTTACGCGAGAGGAACTGAAACCATTATTAGATTTTTTTGAAGCGAATATATCGTAAATAAGTTGGTCATTGCATAGTATCTTGACAATAACATAGCTTTAACATCCTAATATCTATGCTATTACAATGCAATAACATAGCTTTTACCATCCAATAGCATAGCTTTTACCTGAACAAAACACAGTTTTAACAGACATTTAACATATCTTCACAGCTTTTCGGCTATAATTCTCAAAAAAATAATTTTTACGAAAGAAGTTCCACCCTTCCACCCTCGTAGTGCTATATGGTTAACAACCAACAAGTTAGACGCGGTGGAATTATGGGTGGAATATGGGTGGAACTTCATGAAATTCCACCCATATTCCACCCGTAATTCCACCACACGCAATCCGCTGATTATCAAGATGATAAACACACCGAGGTGGAAGGGTGGAATTATAAATGACGAAATTTATTTTCTGAAAAATGTGTTGGAAAAGTATTAAGAACTGTTAAATGGATGCATATTAAAGGGCTGCTGTGCAGATTGAGGACGGTTTGCTACCACTCACTGATGAGTAATTTCGAACACGGATGATACGGATTGAACGGATATACTTGCCTTGCGGCAATGTTTGACTGAGAAGAAGAATCCGTGTCATCAGATAGATCCGTGGCCGGCTGAACCACTGAGTCTTTTTTCGAACACGGATGATACGAATTGCACGAATGTTCTTGCCTTGCGGCAATGTTCGACTGAGAAGAATCCGTGTCATCAGTCAGATCCGTGGTCGGCTGAACCTCTGAATATTTTTTCGAACACGGATGATTTGGGGTACTGTCTTCCAGACAGCCGATTACTTCGCGTTTTATAATCCCGAGACTTCGTCCCGGGTTACTCTCGCTTCGCTCGGTACTGTCTTCCAGACAGGTCATACGTATTCGGTGGATTCTTGATCGGATTAACTTCTTAGTTTTTTTTCGAACACGGATTTTACGGATTGAACGGATGTGTTTGCCTTGCGGCTATGTTCGACTGAGAAGAAGGATCCGTGTCATCAGATAGATCCATGGTCGTGCTAACCACTGAGTCTTTTTTCGAACACGGATTTTACGGATTGAACGGATGTGTATGCCTTGCGGCTATGTTCGACTGAGAAGAAGGATCCGTGTCATCAGATAGTTCCGTGTTCAGCCTTACGTCTGAGTTTTTTTTTGAACACGCATGATTTGGGGTACTGTCTTCCAGACAGCCGATTACTTCGCGTTTTATAATCCCGAGACTTCGTCCCGGGTTACTCTCGCTTCGCTCGGTACTGTCTTCCAGACAGGTCATACGTATTCGGTGGATTCTTGATCGGATTAACTTCTTAGTTTTTTTTCGAACACGGATTTTACGGATTGAACGGATGTGTTTGCCTTGCGGCTATGTTCGACTGAGAAGAAGGATCCGTGTCATCAGATAGTTCCGTGTTCAGCCTTACGTCTGAGTTTTTTTTTGAACACGCATGATTTGGGGTACTGTCTTCCAGACAGCCGATTACTTCGCGTTTTATAATCCCGAGACTTCGTCCCGGGTTACTCTCGCTTCGCTCGGTACTGTCTTCCAAACAGGTCATACGTATTCGGTGGATTCGGGTGATTCGTGTTCAGCCTTACCACTGAGTCTTTTCTCGAACACGGATAGTTAGAATGATAAAATTCTGGGGTACTGTCTTACATATTTTATAGGTAATGGGTAATAGGTAAAAGGAAATAGAAGATTACACTTGCCACTCATGGTTTCTCGACACGGGGAAAACCGAAAAATAATGATGGTATATTCTCCAATTACATATGGGTCAGAAAACAGACAGGCAGATGCCAAGGCTCATATTGAATTCAATGAAAACAATTATCAGGGAGATAGAAAAAGACTCGAAGGATATAAGGTGAGTTCTATGGTATAGATTCGACAAAGATAATATTTCGCACGTTGCAGGTTCTATTTGGGAGTTGGGTCTTGATTTCTCGAAAAAAAAGGCTAATCTTGCACAATTCGAGGGAAATCATTCGGTTTTTTCATTTTACTGACTTATAATTCGAAATTTTTATATAAATTTGCACATAGTAATCAAATTAGATATATAAGATGAAGGATATTAGAATAAGCAATTTCCGTTGCTATGATGATAAAACGATGGATTTTCGCAAGGGAATCAACCTTTTGATAGGTGACAACTCAAGTGGAAAAACCTCTCTTATTCGGGCGTGTAATTTTGTCGCTAACTCCTTGTTTTGTGGGTATAGTGATGAAAATACTGTATGGAAGAGTGTGGATGATGCGGATTTTAAGATGAATGTAGATGCTAAAAATACAATACTCCCAGAAGCTCCAATAGCGATTTCTTTTCATCTTGGTCTTTCGGACATTCATCCTATCATAGATGCTGAAGGTGAGACGATAGATTTTGATTATTCTACAGAATTACATCTTGAGAAAAAGTCAAAGAAAAACAGCCGTAATCTGATTCAAGGGTTAGTTCCTTTGAAAAATTATGCTGCTCAGTTGTATTCTAATTCTCATGTTAAGCAGGGTGATTCGTTTGTACAAAACAATTAGGGTGTCCAGTTAGATGTTCCGGAAAACAGAAGCTGAAATCACCCGTTAAGTTGTTGATACAACACTCT
>CAKQPF010000082.1 GCA_934256705.1 uncultured Prevotella sp. | reverse complement strand
TCAGAGTGTTGTATCAACAACTTAACGGGTGATTTCAGCTTCTGTTTTCCGGAACATCTAACTGGACACCCTAGTTGATAACTTCAAGTTTCTTTATGGTTTCAAAGAGCTCGTCGAGGGTTAAACTAACACTGGTTATCCTGTTATAGAAGAAATCGTAATTGCGAGTCACGTTCGATTCCTTGATATATTGGTCTTTGGACTTATATAGCAACGTATCAAATGCCTGCATATCTTTCTTGATGGGCTTAAGTTTTACCTTACGCTCATCCTCCTGATATTCATCCACAAGATATCGCTTGAAGATTTTCTCGACAAGCTTTGCATCAGCAGCCTCTATCAGTCCTTCCTTCTTGGCATTGACCATAGCTATCAGCAGCAACGAAACAGTAGTGATTCGCTGCTGACCATCAATGATGAATCTATCCTCTGTTCCAGACTGAATACTTGAAACGATACTTCCAAAGAAGTGGCTCTTACGGTCACTATTATGGAGCTTCATCAAGTCTTGGAACAACTGTTCACAGTTTTCCTCCTTCCAGTCGTAGTTGCGCTGATACAGAGGTATGATGAATCGCTTGTCAGATCCATCAAAGAATTTTATCAGGGGTTGTGCATCGCCTTTCATAGTTAGAATATTGATTTGATGTAACCAATAAGTTCTTTATTGTTGCAATTAGGAACTTCAAGAGACCTACCTCCTTTTAAGCCATATTTACATAACTCTTTTTCAGAAAGCATTGTGCCTTCATATTCTTCAAGTAGTTCAAGTTTATAAGTAATGTCATTAGGTGGTGTAGCGACCCAAAACGATTGGTCCTCACGTTCGCAATTCTCATCAGTAACCACCATCTTGAAGCGTACGCAGCGCTCATCTGACATAAAAAGATACACTATATCTCCAATAGAAAAATATGCTCTTCCCATTCTCCAACTGATAAATCCAAGACTATGGATTGCATCAGCGTGTCTACACCTTTTTCTGTTGGCAAAGGCAAGCCAAGTGCGGTTATTCGACATAATTGTCATTTTAAGTCAAAAAACATATAATTTCTTCCAATTCTTTGCCTTCACCGTTAGACGGTACATCTGTTTTGGATGATTAGGCTGTTCTGGATATTTCCGTTCAATACTGCCATCTGCCAGTGCAGGAGCGATATAACTATCATGCATTGTTTTGCGTCTGACTATTGAACATAGTTTCATCATCTCAGCAACATCAATATAATCATCATTCATTACTGCCAATAATTTTTCTACTTGGGCGGTACTTGGGCGGTACTTGGGCGGTACTTGGGCGGTACTTAGGCGGCCAAACTCCTTTTCTGTTGTCCACTCCGCCATCAATGTAGCCTTTAGAATGAAAGCATCTATGTGAAATGATGGAATGGCGCATCCTTTTGTTTCCAGCTCATTGCAGATACGGTCGATACCTTCGCCAAACTCCTTGACATATTTGTATGCTTTGAGGAATTGGGCTATCTTGGGATTGCGTGAGAAATGAGTGTGGCGAATGTTGTCTGGGCGCACTAATCCTGGCAAATCTCCTGGAGTCTCAAAGACTATACGGTCATCGAACATCTTTATCTGAATCTCTGTTCCCTTGATGTTATATGCCCTGTGGCAGCAACTATTCACTACCATTTCTTGTATAGCATATTTTGAGTAGTTGCGGTTGGTGATAAACCGACCTTCTTCTCCAAGGAATGAGTGCTCACGAACTTGTGTTTCCAGATAGTCAATAGTACGGCGTACCTGCTGAAGTATGGTTCCCTCGAATGTCACGTCCTTGACAACGTTCATCTCAGTACCAACCTTTTCCTCTGTACCATCATAGCGGATGAAGCGAGTGCGGGCACGTGGAAAGAAACGCTGAGGATTCTTTCCGAAAAGAAGAATGCAAGCGGTACTAACCTTCTGCTGACCATCTTTCTCGGTAACAAAATCGTTGTTCTCTCTAAGATACTCCATGCCAGACTTCCTATAGCCTATGACATTCATATAATCACTCACAAGATTCATGTCAACATCATCGATAGTGGCACCATAAACATCTTTGTCTTCATAGTAGCGTTCACCTTTGTCGTAGAGAAGCTGCATACGCTCGTCAAAGTTGAGTTTCTTGCTTTTGTCGCCTACACGCATGAAACATTCGTCTGCTTGGTTGGTGTGAAGTTGAACGCTTGCAGGAATGTGCATAAGCAGGATGCGGTTCTCTCGATTCTCATAATCGATGCATGGCAGATACTCGCACCTGACCCTTACAGACGGATTGCAGAAATCAAAAGGAACACGTAGCAACTCATTAAGTCGCTCTTCGTTTCCATCAACTCCTTCTATTCTGCGCGTTTTATCAGAAACACCAATGGCAAGCACACCACCATCTGCATTAGCCATAGCCACAATGGGTATAGCTAACGCTTTGGGGTCTATCTGTATGCTCTTGCAATCGAATGTCTGACATTCTTTGCGAGCCAGTATTTCTTCTATTGTCATCATTCTGTTGATTTTTCTTCTTTCTGAATTTTCTCTTCAGTCTCCTCTGGAGATAGTATCTCTGGCAGGGCTTCAAAGCGAACGAGGTCGTTCATATCGACATTGAGCAGTCGGGCTATCTTCTGTTTGTCTTGCCGTCCATATTGACACATTATTGATAATAGATAAGTGCAAAATTACGAAAATATCTTGTGAAACGTGCAAGAATACCTGAAATGAAGAAAATATTCTTCTTTTTTATTGCGTTTTATGTATTATTTTGCTTAAATATAAGTGTTTTTGTTGTAAGAAACAGCTAAATAGAAACTGGCACTATAATCCGTTTTTTTTGCGGTATGTCTATTTAAGAATCATTATTGCTGTTCAACTTTCAAATTGATTGTGCTCAGACTCTTTATAGTGGATTCATGGATAAAAATCTTATTGTAGTCTGGTGATTTTGTTTAATAATCAAACAACTAAACCACAAAACAACTAAACCACAAAACAACATTTTTATCCATTGATGTTTGGTGTAACTATTCAGCGGTAGGAAGAAAGGTCTGATTCGGCCTTATTCCTTTCTAAGATTTTTCTTGGAAATCATCTGGAAAAAGAGCCATGTTCTCTTGCGTATCTCAGATGTTTTTCGTACTTTTGTATCTATGAAAGATCAAGCTATGGACATATCAAAAGTGCTGCTAAAAATGGCAGAGGAAATGCGGTCGATGCGTGAAACCATCAATCAGCAGCGTGCAGAGGTTGCGGAATTGAACCGTACCTTTGAGTCGTTGAACAATCAACTCCGCAAGAGAAACGAGGAAATAGCCAAGTTGAAAAAACGTTTATCTCAATTCGAACATTAGAAGTGGAATGATCTGTATCTAAATCTGTAACGCGTTGACAATGTGTTGCTTGCAAAACTTGTTTTTTCAATGGCTGTCATTAGAAGCTTCTATTTGCAGAATGCTTGTAATCAGACTGTTACAAAGTTGGACACAATGATGTCCGTTGTAATGACTGATTGGGGTTACATGTGCTGATGATTATGCAGTATTATGTTCCTGCCGGATTCTTAGTCTGCCTCCCCATTTGCTATCAGAAAAAATAATAATTTAGCCAGACTTCTCAGCATTTCAATCTTCACTTCCTTATTAGGATATTCCAACTTAAAGCCCTTGGTTATTGGACCGTGCTTCTTGGATATGAAAAGGATATTGCCCTCATCTACTCTTTTATGCAGATGAGGGCAAAGGGAGTAAGGATCGTTTTTACTCATTAGTATAACGCTTACACTATCTTTTAACAACACAAAACGTTATGTCGGTCTGGGTGGTATATTTTGAATTGCTACACTCAAAGTAATAATAGACATATTGACCACCGTTAAAACCTGTATGAGTCTTGTCGAAGACGGTTTGATACTTTTGGATAGAGTAAATTCTCATAGACTCATGATTGGTCATGTCAGAGGCTTTAGGTGTCTTTGTCGGCTTTGAAGAATATTTTCTCCAAAGAACTATGCAACTCATGTTGTCGCTTATGTCGCCACCATTAGTAAAGGTTGGTCGAAACGAGACTTCACTATGTGTAGTTGTGGTTAAATTGCGTTTCTCTTTAGGCTTTTCCAACTTACTGGAATTAGATGGGATCTCTATATCAATCTCGCTTGAATACTCTTCCTTATTACAACTTACCAGTGCCATTGCCAAGACCAAAGCTAATGCAATATACTTGAATTTACTTTTGAGCATCTCTTTTACTGTTTAATCTTTTTATAGATTACTTATAAGCATGTGCAGCCTTTGAATGACCACAAATACAGATAGAAGGATGGTTGTATGCAGGAACAAACCTATTGCAATTATAGCTTCCATTTCTCATACCACATTTCGTGCAATGTCCATCACCATAGCCGTTGGCATGCACTTCACATGTCGTTGGCACAACCTTTGAACGAGAGAATGAACTAAGGCCCAAAACAGAAACCACAGCAATTGATGCCATTGACAGAACAACAATAGTCTTCTTCATTTTCGTATGCACTATGTTCGTGTCGTGCGCAACTTCTAAGTTTGTTATTTATCTGTTTATGACATATAGAGTGTTGAAGTAACCATTTGCTATCAGAAAAAAAACACTTTGGCGCAAGTTCGATGTTGAACCTGTGCAACAATACAGTTTCTAATCTATAGATTTTCTGAGTGGGATGATATTGTCTTCCAGACAGGCAGAACAAAAAAAATATCAATGGATAAAAAAACAACAAAATGTTTTTATCCATTGATATTTTATTTTTATTTATTGATGTTTTTTTGATGGGGGAACGACTCTTATCCTCCGAAGTTGTCGAAGCGGATCATGTCGTCTTCCACACCGAGAGAGTGGAGAAGGTCGAGCACCGTCTTTGCCATCATTGGAGGACCGCAGAGGTAGTACTCGCAGTCTTCCGGTGACTCATGCTGCTTGAGGTAAGTGTCGCCCATGACAGGTGCCACAAATCCTGGAGTATATTTGATTCCAGCTGCATCAGCCTTAGGGTCTGGACGGTCAAGAGCGAGATGGAAATGGAAGTTAGGGAAGTCCTTTTCCAACTGCAGGAAGTCGTCGAGGAATGGTATTTCCTCCAGTGCGCGGGCACCATAGAAATAGTGCATCTCACGCTGGCGGTCTTCAGGAGCTATGCCGTTACCCTTCAGCATGTGCATGATCTGTGCGCGGAGTGGTGCCATACCTGCGCCGCCGCCTACCCATATCATCTCTCTTCCAGTGCCATACTGTGGTCGGAACTCTCCATAAGGTCCTGACATGGTAACCTTGTCGCCAGGCTTGAGTGAGAAGATGTATGATGAAGCGATACCCGGATTGACATCTATGAAGCCAGGACCCTGATCCTTTGGTTTGAATGGCGGTGTGGCGATACGCACATTGAGGGTGATGATGTCGCCTTCGTCAGGATAGTTTGCCATGGAGTATGCGCGGATGGTAGGCTCTTCATTCTTACATTTGAGTCCGAAGAGTCCGAATTTCTCCCATGCTGGGAGGTAAGTGTCGCCGATGAGGGCTTTGTCGAAGTCCTTGTCGTAATCGAGTTCGAATGCAGGGATGCGAATCTGTGCGTAGGAACCCGGTTCGAAGTGCATGTGTTCACCAGGAGGAAGTGCCACCTTATACTCCTTGATGAATGTAGCCACGTTGCGGTTTCCTATCACGGTGCACTCCCATTCCTTGACTCCCATGACGGATTCCGGCACTTTCACCTCCATGTCGCCTTTGATTTTTGCCTGACATCCGAGGCGCCAGTTGTCCTTTATCTCCTTTCTGGAGAAGTGTGGTTTCTCAGAGTCGAGGATTTCTCCACCGCCACTGAGGATCTGCAGCTTGCACTGTCCGCAGCTTGCCTTTCCTCCGCATGCGGAAGGGAGGTAGATGCCATTCTCGTTGAGCGTGTTCATCACGCTGTTGCCTTGCTCCACTTCGAGCACGGTGTCGCCGTTGACGGTAAGTTTCACCTTACCGCTTGGGCTGAGATATTTCTTTGCTACCAGCAGTACTACTACGAGTACGATGATTACCACCAGGAATACTCCTATGCTGGATAATATGTAACTGATGTTCATTGCTTTTATTTATTGGTTTTGGGTTTTGGGGATTTGGTTGTATCCAACGGTAAAAGCCGTTGGCACAGTGGCGGTTTGCTTGCGTCTTCTGTAGGGATACATTGCTGATGCCTTTGCCACTGTGTGACCAAATTATATTTTCAAACCAGAGAAACACATCATTGCGATAGCCATGAGACCAACGACGATGAATGAGATGCCGAGTCCCTGCAGGGGCTTAGGCACGTCGCTGTACTGCATCTTCTCGCGTATTGCGCCCATAGAGACGATGGCAAGCACCCATCCGATACCGGAACCGAGAGCATAGACGAAAGCGTCGCCCACGCTGCCGAGATACTGTGTGCTGGCAGGGTCGAGGTTGATGCGCTGCTGCATGAAGAGAGATGCGCCCATGATGGCACAGTTTACGGCGATGAGAGGGAGGAATATGCCCAGCGCTCCGTAGAGTGAAGGGGAGAATCGCTCCACTATCATCTCCACCAGCTGCACAATGCCGGCGATGACAGCAATGAAGATAATGAATGAGAGATAACTGAGGTCAACGCCCTCGACGAGACAGTCGGGACCGAGCACCTTGGTCTGAAGCAGATAGTTGGCTGGTACGGTGACGCAAAGCACGAATGTCACGGCGATACCGAGTCCGAGAGATGTCTTCACATTCTTGGATACTGCGAGGTAGGAGCACATACCGAGGAAGAAGGCGAAGATCATATTGTCCACGAATATGGACCTGAAGAAAAGACTAATCATGTGTTCCATTTACTTGTCCTCCTTATAAAAATAAGCACGATGTATCCATATTACCACGCCAATCATGATGAGAGCCATGGCAGGCATAGTCATAGTGCCATTGTTCAAATATCCGAAATCGTATGCGCTCTCAGGAATAATCTGGAAACCGAGCAGAGTGCCACGTCCGAGCAGTTCGCGGAAAGCGCCTACCACGACGAGGATGATGCCGTAACCGAGTCCGTTAGAGATGCCATCCACGAATGAAGGCCAAGGCTTATTCTGCATAGCGAAAGCCTCCAGACGTCCCATGAGGATACAGTTGGTGATGATAAGTCCCACATATACTGACAGTTCTACGCTGACATCATATACGAAAGCCTTGAGCACCTGGCTCACAATGGTCACCAGAGCAGCCACGACGACGAGCTGTACGACGATACGTATGCGGTTAGGGATAGTCTGTCGGATGAGGGATATGATAAGGTTACTGAATGCGGTGATGACAGTCACGGCGAGTCCCATTACGAGAGCAGGCTTCAACTGTGATGTCACAGCCAAGGCAGAGCAAATGCCGAGCACCTGTACGAGGACAGGGTTCATGATGTTGAGCGGTGCCTTGAATACGTCTTTTATCTTGTTATCCATAGTCACGTTACTTCTTTAAATAGTTTTTATACTTGGCGAAGCCCTCCTGGAGCATATTGCTTACGCCGTCAGAGGTCAGTGTAGCGCCTGTCACGGCATCCACTTCGCAGCTCTTGTCCTTGACTTCGCTGGCTTTCTTCACCATGATGACAGGCTTTCCGTCTGCGCTGTAGATGGTCTTGCCGATAAATTCGTCCTGCCATTTCTTGGAGTCTTTGATTTCAGCACCGAGTCCGGCAGTCTCTCCTTCATGATTGAAATAAGCTCCGAAGATGGTGTTGCCATCTTCATTTACGGCGATGTAGCCCCATATAGGTCCCCAAAGGCCCATGCCATAGACAGGAACGACGTATTTCTGCTTGCCATCGACGGTGCAGTCGTATATGGCGAGCTTGCCTTCCTTATAGTCGGCGCTGTTGAGCTTGAAGCCTGTCTGCTCGCCACCCTTTTCGCCTTTCTCCACGATATTGCCTTCGGCATTGATGATGGCGTCAGCATTTACCACTTCGGCATACTTCTGTGCGCTCTCTTCATTTGAGAGGTTGCGGATGTTGAGGGCGGCAAGTATCTGTTTCTTCTTGTCGAGAGCCACGTTGATGTCCTGTGTAGGCTTCAGAGTACTGCTGACGAAAGCAAGGAGAAACGCCACTATCACCACCATTATGCAACTGTATGCTATGATGTATGTATTGGAATTTGTATTCAGTTTAGCCATTGTTCTTCATTCTTTTAAGTCGCTTGTTGATATTACTCTGCACTACGAAGTAGTCGATGGTAGGAGCCATCATATTGCCGAAGAGGATAGCGAGCATCATTCCCTCTGGGAAACCAGGGTTCATGACGCGGATGATGACAGCCAGAGCACCGATGATAAATCCGTAAATCCATTTGCCTGTCTCTGTGCGTGCTGATGTCACAGGGTCTGTAGCCATGAATACGGCGCCGAAGCAGAAGCCTCCGATTACGATATGCTGATACCATTCCACTGCAGACTGTCCTGTGGTCTGGAAAATCCAAGCCATCAAGCCACCACCGAGGAACACGCTGAGCATGATCTTCCATGAAGCGATGCCTGTCCAGATGAGTATCACCGCACCGATAGCAATAGCGATGACGCTGGTCTCGCCGATACTACCAGGGATAAGACCGATGATGCTGTCGCAGAGCGAAGCAGTAGGCACGCTACCTGCCGCCATTTGTCCGAGAGGAGTGGCGCAAGTGAATGTGTCAGGCAGGGTGTTGCCGAATCCGAGGATGCTGTCAGTAGCCACCCATACGGTGTCACCGCTCATCTTTGTAGGATAAGAGAAGAAAAGGAATGCGCGCGCGAGGAGTGCTACATTGAATATATTCATACCGGTGCCGCCGAATATCTCCTTACCGAAGATGACAGCGAATGCCACAGCAAGCACGATGACCCACAATGGACAGCCCACAGGCAGAATCATTGGGATGATGATACCGCTGACGAGGTAACCTTCCTGAATCTCTTCGCCCTTCCATTGTGCCCAGGCAAACTCGATGCCGAGACCTACGATGTAGCTGACGAGAATCTTAGGCAATACAGCGAGTACGCCATAGATGAACATATCGAGGAATGAACCCTCAGTGCCGGCAGCGGTATAGTTTTGATAGCCTATGTTGTACATGCCGAAGAGCAGGGCAGGAAGCAATGCTATCACCACCATACTCATTATTCGCTTTGAGTCGATGGCGTCGTGGATGCTTGTTCCGCTCTTTGATGTGGCGTTAGGGACATAGAGGAATGTCTCGAAACCATCAAAGACACTGCGGAAAGCATGCAGCTTGCCACCCTTCTCAAAGTTGGGCTTTATCTGATTTAAGTAATTTCTTAAGAAAGACATTGTTCTTGTTGTTTAGATGTTTTATTAACTATTCTCTTTTCTAAGCACGTCGAGACCCTCGCGCACGATGCGCTGGAGCTCAAGCTTGGAAGAGTCCACAAACTCTGCCAGAGCGAAGTCCTCGGGGCTTACCTCGTAGATTCCGAGCTGCTCCTGCTTGTCGATGTCGCCGGTGATGATGGCCTTGATGAGGTATTCTGCGTAGATGTCCATAGGGAGAACGCTGTCATATTCACCGCTCATGATCATGTGGCGCTCGCCGCCCTTGATGCGTGCGTCGAGGCTGTATTCCTTCTTCTTGCCGAAGAGCCAAGAGAAGTAACTGCGGTTTACGCTGAACTGTGACAGTCGAGGCATAATCCATCCAGCGAATTCGTCATTGTCATTACCTTCCGGAATGATGGTAATCTCACTGGTGTGAGCACCAAGGAAACGTGTGAAATGTGTCTGACCGTCAGCACCCTGCGCTGTAGGCATACCAGTAAGAGGGTTGCCCATGATGATGCGGACGCTGTGGCTGCGGTCGTAAGAGTTGCTGACGAGTGTGTCAATCTCCTGACCTACGAACATATCTACGTAGCATGGCTTCTTGACTTCAGAGCCTGCGAGAGCCACTGTGCGTGTAAGGTAGACCTTGCCGCTGTTGAACAGTCTGCCGAAGAAAAGGACTGCGGTAGGGTCAACTGTCCATACCACTTCGCCTTTGTTGACAGGATCGATGTGGTTCACCTGCACGCCGACATTTCCGGCAGGGCATTTTCCATGGAAAGCCACTACTTCTACGTCGGAAGCATTGATGCTCTGCGCCTTACCAATGCCGAGATATGTCTTGGCAATCTTGCTGAGAGCTGTCAGACCAGTCTGGAAATCCTTCTCCTGACCTTGGAGCTCAAACTCGAAATCGCCAGCCAGAGGCATGTCTCTCAGAGCAGAAACGAAAATGGCCTTAGGCTCTGTCTGCGGATTTGTGGACACAGCGTAAGGCAACTGGTTGATGTAGCCGAACAGGCCAGCCTCCAAGAGGGCAGCTTTGACCTGCTCTCCATCCATCTTAGTGACGTCTTTCACGCCAAAATCAGCATACTCCTGCTGCTCATCGGCATCCACACGGATGCTGAGAAGCTTTCTGCGGTCGCCACGCTCTACGAGACTTACAGTGCCACTGACAGGAGAAGCAAACTTCACTTCCGGGTATTCTTTGTTAACAAACAAAGCATCTCCGGCCTTGACTTTGTCGCCTTCCTTGACCATCACTTTAGGCTTTACGCCCTCAAAGCTTGCAGGGCATAGGGCATACTTCCCGCTTGCCTTGAGAGTCATCTTGCTCTTTTCGGCTTTTCCGGCGAGATTGATGTCAAGTCCGCGACTTAATTTAATAACTCTTGCCATAATTATATGTTTAATAGAAATTATATCCTGTTTAAGTTTCCGGTACTCAAGCCCTTGTGCGGTAACGGAATGCGCTACGCGGGATTGGGTGGCTTGGTCGTTTAGTCGTCCTGTCGTTTGGTCGTCCACAAGGCTGGATGCCGCGTTCTGCGCAGCCGTCAATCCTTGAAACTGCAATCCGACTCGCCTTCGTCCTTTGATAAAATCCACCCTCCCCACTGTTATGGGGACTGCGTGATTATTCTATTACTCTCTAAAGCTGAGTATCCTGTTGAAAAAAACTACTACTACAAATCTCTTGCAAATATAGTAAAAATACCACATAAAGCTAACAGATATATGGAAAAAGTGCGCAATAGCTTTGAAATTTCACGGATTTTAGTTACTGCGCTTTGCAATTTTAAGTGTTTTGCTTACATTTTTCGCTCTCATGCAATGCGCTTGAAATTCTTGTTTTATTCCACTTTTGTAGGGTTTGTAAGGATTGTATTCTACTATGAAGATTAGGCTGGAAGCCTATACCGAGCGTAGCGAGAGTAACCCGGGACAAAGTCTCGGGACTACAAATATAAATAAAGAAGCTGTCTGGAAGACAGTACCTCTTTCAGAGAAATATCAAACTATTTGCCATCTATATCTCTTTTTGATTAAGGTATTCCATGTTACTTGTTCTATATCCACTAATGTGGAGGCACTCTCGCTACGCTTGGTGAAATTAAAGGTCTGACATAAGCCGAGCCAAGAAAAATGGAACAAAAGGGCAAGGGCAAAGCTGTCATTTTGCGATAGCTAAGCTTTCACGTTGCAAAAGCATAGATATTACCTTGCAAAAGCATAGATATTACCTTGCAAAAGCATAGATATTACGTTGCAAAAGCATAGCTTTTACCGCCTAAAAACTATGCTTTTGCAAGGTGTTGACAGTCAGAGTGTTGCAAGATGCTTACTCCGCTACATTCCGGAAACGGAAAAATCGAACAATTTCCGCCTGCAGACCACTGCTCAAACCAAGATAGCAAAGCATGCAATAATTACGCAAGCATTGCGTTATAAGAGTTAACTCGCTCTAAATTGGACTTTGATTGAAAATCAAGAAGTTGGTCGTTTGCCTATATTATATAGGTAACAATATG
>CAKQPF010000081.1 GCA_934256705.1 uncultured Prevotella sp. | reverse complement strand
TATAAGCGGTACCATGCATCCGCTCCGCGCGGTACCATCCGACCGCTATAACGGTACCATTGGAGCGATATTCTCAAGTATGTCATGTTTCAATAAAGAGAGTACACTGAACGCTTGTGGTCATCGCATTTGCGATGACCACAAGCGTTATTAGATGGGTACTGTCTTGCTTGAGCTTGAGTTGGTACTGTCTTCCAGGCAGTTCTCTCCTCCTCGTTTATATAATCCCGAGACTTCGTCCCGGGTTACTCTCGCTACGCTCGGTATTGTCTTCCAGACAAATCTTGTCGTTTAGTGGTTAAGCAGTATGAATTATGCTTTGCTTACTCGGAGAATTCGATAAAATCCTTGCGCCCGATAGTCGCACACAATCCAAGAACATCGAATAAAAATCCGTGAAAGAACAGATCCGTCGCATCTGTGCTATCCGTGATCCTCTTTGAACGCTTGTGGTCATCGCATTTGTGATGACCACAAGCGTTATATGAATCAATTAAAAGGGTGTGCCTGGCAATGCCATGGCACACCATATTTATTTCATAGCCATATATTATCTTATCAAGTATGAGAATAATTGGTTCATACTGTTTTCTATATTTTCTATTGTAGGTATCTCTTTATAGGCAAGGTCAGGAAGTTCCTTAGCATAAACTTGACTTAATATAGTCCATACATTATGTAGGTCATTGATAATTGGAGAATCCATGACATTCTTGTTCTGCCAACCTTCAGGTTTGTCAAACCGTTGTTGGTCTTGGACAAACAAGTTGTTGAAGTCCGATTTGAAAGCGTCACTTTTTAGATAGTCCTGGGTCTCAGCATCATTCAAGAGGAAATGCAAATCATAGAAATGGCGTATCTTGGCTGTCAATTCCGGCATGTAATTGTCGGCTAAGGAACAGCGAAGTAATGACACCAATTTCTCTGTCAATGTCCTACGCCTGTCGAGAACATTCACCTCGAAAGGTTGCATATCATATTCCTCTATCAAGTTCTCGTTGCCTGTCTTTTGCAAGAACTCGGTCAAGAAGCTTTGCAGTTTACATTTCTGAAATGGATATGGATTGGCAAAGGAATTGATTTCGACAAGCAACTGTCCTGCCTTGATAGCACCTACTTGTAATGTGTCAATGGCTCGTGGATAAGAATAGTATGCCTTGTGATAGTGAGACCCCTTGCTCGTAAAACCAGGCATATCCATTTCCTGCAGACCTTTCGTCATGCTTTTGGCTGTTCTCTTGATCAGCATCTTCAATTGGTTGCCGCTGAGCGTCCATGCCTCAGAGATAGCAATATCTATGTCTTCTGAGAATCTACTACCGATACCATATGCTTTTGTAAGACTTGTTCCTCCTTTGAATATGGCACGGTTATCCTTGTCGTTCGCTGCCATCAAAGACAACGAGCGACAAATCCAATAGTCCTTCTCGATGAAGATGCTCTTAATGCCGAGTCCTCCATCCTCTACAGGTTGCGAAGCCGCTTGCAAGGCATCTGAGAACAATTCCCAGTCTTCATGTAATCTCATATGATGTTCCAGTTTCTTTTGTTTGATAATACTATGTCGGAGATTGGCAACTTGTAGCTGGTCACTCCATTCAATGTTTTGCTGATTGGTTCCGTTTCAAGCCCCATGTTCTCGTAGATGGCTCCAAGCAAAGCTCTTACATAAGGTGTGTATGCCAAGGATAGTTCTGCCAATTCTCGTTTCTGTTCAGTTGAAAGAGCATTGATTGCTTTGCAAATATTCGTCACACATTCATCTGGTGAAGTGGCAGGAATAGCCTTTATAAGGCGCAGAGCATCCAATAATCTAAGTAGTGGAATGTTGCTTGATGTTATGGTGTTCTCTTGTAGCAAAAAAGAAATTTTCACTCCATTCCTTGTGATGGGTCTCCGATATTTATTTGTGCCGACAAGGATGGATGAGCTTATCTGCGTTGTCAGACCCATGGATGCAAAAGCGGTAGTTCCTGTAATGTAGCCTACAATCTTACCTTTTTGCTCCAGAAAGTCTTTTACAAGTTCAGAATCTGCAGGCTTTAGATTTCCAAAAATGGTTTTCTTCGGAATATAGTATTTCCCCTTAGCTATCTTTTGCAGCTCACCTTGGAGCACAAGACGGTTGAGAGCTTTGGCGAGTGCCGGCTGATAACGCATCTCCACCCCAAAGTCTCTTGTTGTCAACACAACCCCAGCAGGGGTCGATGACAATTTTTCCATTATCAGTCTTGTTATAACCATATTTGTCTCATTTATTCGGATGCAAAGTTAATAAAAGTCTTGTTTTTTACGTCATAAACTTGACTTTTATATATTTCTTTAACCTTTGTATGCAATAAACCATCCAATATCAAGGCTTTTACCATCTAATATCTATGCGGATAACACCGATGTGACGGATTTTTAAGCCCTTCCCAACCCCTCCCTGGAGGGGCTTTTCTTTTGTTGCGGATTGTCAGTTAGAATCCCAAGTAGCCAGCGCCTTACCTTTCTTCCCCCAAGGGGGACAGGAGGGGGCTTTATATGAATTGGTACTGTCTTCCAGACAGCTCTCTCCTTCTCGTTTATAATCCCGAGACTTCGTCCCGGGTTACTCTCGCTTCGCTCGGTATTGTCTTCCAGACAATGCTTGTCGGCTCGCTTGTTTACATTGTCCGGTAACGCGGGCAACATAGTGGCTTTTCTTTGATTTAGTGAAGAGTGAAAAGTGAAGAGTGAAAAATCGCGCTGACGCGGTTGCGAGGCTTTGTTATGGGGATTATCGCGAGAGAACGAAGGTTATCTCCTATTCCCTATCTCCTATTCCCTGTTCCCTTTTATCTGCCGGTAACGTGGGCAACACAGTGGCTTGGGTTCGTGGATAAGCATTGCGCATTATGAATTATGCATTATGCATTATGAATTACAAACATGACCCTCCCGAATCGTGAGCGGACAAATGGGGCTTCATTCCGCTTGGATGAATTGTATTTATGACAATCAAAAGCGCAAATGTGGTTTCAAAATGTAAGCACCCACTACCGGGAATTACCAAAAATTAGTCCGAAATAACAAATTTTATAGCGTAATGCTACATTTTTTAGCGTAAATATTCTTGCTTTCAAGATATTTTATTACCTTTGCCCCCGAATTTAACGAATATTTGCAGAAACGGTCCGCTTACAATTCCGAAGCGAAACTACAAGGAAAGGGCGACAAACTGCAATGTTTCACCTTAAAATGGCAATCGCCAAGACCATGATTTCACATCAAGGCTTGCATTTTGCACCGGACACAAACACACATATTTGCGTTAAAAAAAACACATTTTCAATACAACAACTAAACAATTCTATGGCAAAAGAGATTAGCAAAGCAAACAAGTTCATGCTGACACTTGCTGTCGCAGCTCTCGTACCTGGCGGTGCGATGGCGGCCGGCGACGTAAAGGGGGTCAATGCTGTCATGAACAATCATGCCGTACAGAGTGCCCAGCAGATCACGAGCACCTCACAGTACGTACTGACAGGTTTCGTCAAGGATGATAACGGTGAACCGCTCATCGGCGTTTCCGTAAAGGTGAAAAACGCCAAAGGGGGAGTGGTGACTGATGCGGAAGGTAAATTCTCCATCGTCACCAACAAGGACAACGTCATCCTCGTGCTCTCATACGTGGGTATGAAGACGCAGGAAGTGAGAGCCAAAGTGGGCAAGAAGCTCAATGTCATCATGCAGGATGACGGACACCTCATCGACGAAACCGTCGTGACTGGTATCTACAAGCGTAACAAGGAGAGCTTCACCGGTAGCGTCACCACACTCCGTCAGGAGCAGCTGAAGGAAATCGGAAGCATGAATGTCCTGCAAAGCGTTGCCGCTCTGGAGCCTTCTTTCCAGATTATGGAAAACAATCTGATGGGTGCCGACCCTAATACTGCGATGAATATCAACATCAACGGTACCAACTCCATCAATGGTCTTACCGATACTTACAGCACGAACCCAGACCAGCCTCTCTTTATCCTCGACGGATTCGAGACCACTCTCCAGCGCATCTCCGACCTCAGTATGGACCGCATCGAGAGCATCACTATCCTGAAGGATGCCGCTTCTGCCGCTCTCTACGGTTCAAAGGCTGCCAACGGCGTTGTTGTAGTAGAGACAAAGAAGCCGGAAGCCGGACGACTCCGCTTCAGCTATAACGGCAACTTCAAGTTTGAATTTGCTGACCTCCGTGATTATGACCTCATGAATTCCAGGGAAAAGCTGGAGTTCGAGCGCCTTTCAGGCCACTTCGGCGAACTTGATGCCAACGGTGAGCCTGTAAAAGATGCAGACCGCAAGAACTATTTCGAGGAATATGCCCAGGTGCTGTCCGGTCAGGACTCCTACTGGATGAACGAACCTCTCCGCAATGCCTTCACCAGCACCCACAGCCTCAACGCCCAGGGCGGTGATGACGCGTTCCAGTATGGAATGACCTTCTATTACAGCGACACGCAGGGTGTCATGAAAGGTTCCGACCGTGACAACGTGACCGGCGACATCGACCTCAGATACCGTGTCAACAAGTTCAACCTCTACTCAAAGTCAAGCATCGGTTATCTCGATTCAAACCAGGAGACCGTAAGTTTCTCCAACTTCGCAAGGATGAATCCTTTCTACAAGAAATACAATGATGAAGGCGAACCGGAGATGATCGTGGGCTACCTCAACGGCACCACTCCTGTCTATAACCCTATCTGGGACCTCAACCAGAGAAGCTTCAACAAGAACAACCAGCTCAGCTTCACGCAGAACTTCAACGTGGAATACACTCCTATCGAGCGTCTCCGCATCCAGGGCAGCGTAAACTTCTACACATCACGTGGCGAGACCGAGCGCTTCGTTTCGCCTTTCGCTACGATGTATGCGCAAAGTCCTGACGAAAAGAAGGGTACATACAGCCAAAGCCACTCCAGCACCACAAGTTACACTGCCCGTTTCACCGTCAATTACGGTGGTATCATAGGCGTACATTCCTACAACCTCGTGGGCGGTGCTTCACTGCATGACAGCAAGAGCTCTTCCTCTTCATTCAATGCGACGGGATATACCACTGACAAATTCTACAATCCTAACTTCGCACATGGATATACCGAGGGTTCAAAGCCTTCATCCACTGTCAGCAATTCCCGCAACGCTTCATTCTATTTCAATGCCAACTACTCATTCGACCAGCGCTATCTCTTCGACTTCAACCTCAGCAGTGACGGTGCTTCAAAGTTTGGTATCAACAATCCGTTCTATACTTCCATTTCTGTAGGTGGCGCATGGAACATCCACAACGAGAAATTCTTCAAGAACCTCTTCTCACAGAGCAAGGCGTTCAGCTACATGAAGATACGCTATACCTACGGTGAACCGGGCAGCGACAACTTCGATGCAAAGCTCTCCAACAGCGTGTATAAGTATTACAACAGCTACAGCAACCCGTGGGGACTTGCCACTTACGTGACACAGTGGGGCAACACCGGACTGAGATGGAAGCGAGTGAAGACCCACAACCTTGGTCTCGACCTCGGATTCCTCGACAACAAATTGATGGTAAACCTCAACTACCATACCTCCGACTCTGACCCTGAGCTCATGCGTGTGGATATGCCGTCATCCACAGGTACCACTTCGGTGCCTATGAACATCGGCGCTACATACAACAAGACCTTCACCTTCACCGTCAACTATGAGGCATTCCGCAATCGTGACATGACTATCCGCCTCAATGCCAATGCTATACACACCACTACAAAGTATGGCAAGATCGGTGATCTCCTCGAAAAGCTCAATGAGGAAGGCCGTGCAAGCCAGACCATGATGAGATACTATGACGGCGCAAGCACATCTGCCATCTGGGCAGTACGCTCTGCCGGCATCGACCCTTCACGCGGTGACGAACTCTTTATCAAGAAGGACGGCACATACACCTACCTCTGGGATTCAAAGGATGAAGTCATAGTAGGCGATATGACCCCTGATATGCGTGGTAACTTCGGTCTCAACGTGCGTTACAGAAAGTTCTCATTCAATGCCACATTCGAGTATAGCCTCGGCGGAGAAAAGCAGCTCACCACCCTCATGTCAAAGGTGGAGAACATCAGCGAGGCTTCACTGATATACAATCAGGACCGCAGAGCCCTCACTGACAGATGGAAGACACCAGGTCAGGCTGCCAAGTTCAAGCGCATCAACGACAATTCGCCTACCAACATCTCTTCACGTTTCATCAAGACTGAGAACATGATGAGCCTCAGAAGCATGTCAGTAGGTTATGACACCACTACGGCTCCATTCCTTCGTCCGCTCGGTCTGACGTCAATGAATGTACGTATCTATGCCAACGACCTGTTCCGTTTCTCTACGATCAAGGAAGAGCGTGGTCTCAACTATCCATTCTCACGCTCATTCAACGTATCACTCGGACTCCGCTTCTAATCACCTAACAATCAATGACAACTATGAAACTAAAGAACAATATAATAACAGCGATGGCTTCCGCCGTGCTCATCTGCGGAGCCACATCCTGCAACGACTGGCTCAATGTGGAGATGGAAGACGCCATCATGGAGAATGTGCTCTTCTCTGACGATGACGGCTACCTCTCAACCCTTACAGGATGCTATATCAGAATGAACGAGAACTATGAGGAAATGCTCACCCGTGGCGGTATCGATGTCATGGCACAGTATTACCACGTATCTCCTCTCAATGAGCATCAGATGATCAACTATGCCACATTCAAGTACGACCAGATAGAGGATGCCAACAACAGCCTCTGGACTGCACAGTATTCCAACATCGCAAACCTCAACGTGATACTGGAGCATGTGGCAAACGACAAGGTGCTCTCACAGAAGTATTACAACTACGTCAAGGGTGAAGCGCTCGCCCTGCGCGCCTTCCTCCACTTCGACCTCATGCGTATCTACGGCCCTATCTACGGCCCTGATACTGAGAACAAGATCACTATCCCATATCAGGAGACCACATCCAAGGAGATACAGCCGCTCCTTCCTGCTAAGGACGTGATGGCCAAGATCGTACGCGACCTTGAAGAAGCAGCCACACTGCTGGAGAAAGACCGCGTAAGGGAAGACGGACCTAAGAGCGAAAGCATATCTGAAGAGAAGCCGACACTGCGCTATCGCCAGTTCCGCCTCAACTATTTCGCCGTGAAGCTCCTCCTTTCCCGCGTATATCTCTGGATGGGAAACAAGGAAAAGGCTGAAGAACTCGCAAGGGAAGTCATCAAGCAGAACACCACCGAGAGGGAAGACTCCGAAGGAAACAAATACAACTTCAGCGCATTCCCATGGACTAAGAAGTCTGACCTCGAAGAGCCTAAGGACGACAATCCTGACAGACTCTTCTCTTCCGAGGTGATGTTTGCAGTATATGACAGCAAGCGTTCTTCTTTCTATGACAGCCGTTTCGCCACAACTCTCAACATGAATGCCGCTCTGTTCTTCTCCAACTGGCAGCAGACTGGCGAAAACTGGTGGGATCCATCTCATGACTACAACAAGATGTCTCACTTCATAGATGACGTCAACGACCTCAGACGCAAGTATCAGTGGACTGTAGGCAGAGTGAACAGCGGTGATGCTGAGAATGAATGGAGCGGATATTACCTCATAAAGTTCCTCGGTCCTGATCAGTCAAAGGCTTCCAGCCTCAGCGATATATCCAAGGTAGGACAGTATATGCTTCCTCTCATCCGCCTTTCTGAGGCTTATCTCATCATTGCAGAGTGCGAACTCGACAAGGGCAACTACACCGAAGCCCTCGACATGATAAACCAGATAAGGCTGCACCGCAACACTCCTAACCTCGAACTCAACACAGAAGGCAAGGACGACAAGGACATAGCACAGCAGGTGAAGGACTATATCACCATGGAATTCATGCGTGAGGTGATAGGTGAGGGACAGCTCTTCTTCTATTACAAGCGCAATGCCATGACGTCAGTGATGTCTGATGCCTGTGACGGCACAAAGACAACCAAGACAATGGACATCGGCAACTACACATGGCCTATGCCTAAGGTGGAAATGGACAAGCGTGTAACAAAATAACTAAACTGCACAGATTATGAAAAAGACATTATATATCATAGGAGCGATAATACTCTCTGTCGTTTCACTCACGTCATGCGAAGAGGAACTGATGGACTATGAGGGCGAAAGTGCGCTCTATTTCGACGTTCGCCTGTATCCTTCACATATCGACAAGAGTCTTTGGCCACATCGTCTCAGCACTGAGGTGACCTTCGGAAATGTCATGGAAGATGACCTCGAAGTGGTGATACCGGTAAGGACTACCGGCGTATCCACCGACTATGACCGCCCTTACAAGGTGGAGGTTGTGGCAGACAGCACCACCGCACGCCTTGACATCGACTTCTCCGACCTGCAGACCGACCGCGTCATCAAGGCAGGACAGACCTCTGACACCATACGTTTCAAGGCGCACCGCACTGATGAGATATTCGAAGACACCGTGCGTCTCCAGATCAGATTGCTCCCTAACGAGCATTTCATCACAAACTTCAAGGAGTATGGCGAGCCGGGAAGTTATTTCTCTTACGTCACTGTAGGAGGCTCACAGTCATCTAAGGAGTTTGATGTCAATGCAGATGCAAGCGTACATAATATCTTCATCTACGACACCATGACCCAGCCTATGGGATGGTGGGGCTCTGCAAGTTCAGTTCCAGGTATCGGTGGAGGGTTCACTGCAAAGAAGATTCGTCTAATGATGAAACTGTGTGAGTGCGACCTCAGTGCCTTTGACACCAAGTATACAATGCCAAGTTCCCGCTTTACATCATATTGTGAGAAACTGGGCAGATACCTTATAGAGCAAGCAAAGCTCGGTCCTGACCATGTTGTTCTTGAAAATGACGGTACATTGATGTGGGTAAGTTTTTGTTCCAGTGGTGACTCACGATACAGATGGGGACAAGGCGTGACACTTGACCAAGTCGATTTCTACAAGAAACAATAGAAAAATATGGAATGGCAGCGTGGACATAGGTAGTGGGAAAACCACTATCTTATGCCACAAGCCATTATCATCAAGAAAAGAATGCTACACCATATTACTGGAATAAAAAAAGAACACAATTATGAAATTACTGAATATCACAGCCCTGGGCTTCTCTGTATTCGCCCTCTCCCTCTTTACTTCATGTATAGATGACGAGACGCATGAAGCTGACTCCGAAGTCAATGTCGTAGAGTTTGAAGGCATTGAAAGTGTATATACCGCCATTGCTCACGAAGACCACGTGAAGATTGAGCCGAAACTCAAAGGCTCCGTCTATGGAGATGACGATAGCAACTACAGATATTTATGGACTTGTTCAAAGAAAGTGGGCGAAGAGACCATCACCACCACTATCGGAACAGAGAAGAATCTCGATTTCCTGGTCGATCTCGAACCTGACACTTACACCCTGAATCTGCGTGTGTATGACAAGACTAACGGAATGCTTTATGAGAAATCCACATCCATTGTCTCTGTCAGCCCTTTCGTAAAAGGTTATTATATCTATGGTGCCAAGCCTGACGGACAGGTCGCTATGGACTTCGTCAGCTTCATAGAAGGTCACGACACCCTGTTTGTCAGAGACGTATATAAGAATGAGAAGAAGATAAAGAACCCTAAGAATCTCATATTTACAGGTAATGACGCACAGGCTTACTATTCCGGAACATTCCGTATCAACCTTATTTCCGTAGCCGATCAGTCTGTAGAAGTGGAGAGTGACCCGGTCTTGGCTAAGTTCGGTGACTTGAAGAATAGCGCTCCAGAGGATAAATGCTACCCTACACTCCCGGTTTCACAACCTATGCACACCCTCGGCATATTCCCGTTGTGCTATGATGGTTCGAACAATTCCTACAAATCACGAACACGTTTCCTCATCACTGACAATGAGATGTTCGGAGGATCTTTCACATCTGGACCGGAAATATATGGTAACCCTTTCAATAGATACTCTACGGCAAGTAGTGATCTCTTCAAGCCTTCACCGTTCATATTCTTCAAAAACGATACACGTACCGTAAGTTTTACAAACTTCATCTTCTATGATTTGACCAATCATACATTCTGTTACACAAATCCAGTGTACACAGCTCCTTCTATTTGTTACAAGTATTATGAATCTTCTGACATCGCTACATCTGAGACATTCTATTGGAATCAGATGAAATACACCCCGGTGCGTGACGTCGTCTATGGATTCAATGCCTCAGTGTCTGGCAACAGCTATGCTCTGATGAAGGATACGGAGAACAGTTTCTTCGTATATCAGTTCCAGGTGGGATCCGGATATGGTGCAGCCAAGAAAATCCGCGCATATAATATCGACAAGACCAAGGCTACAGACATGGACAAAGCTACATTCTTTGCTTTCTTCACCAAGCAGCCTTACCTGCTCTATACCGTTGGTTCAAAGCTCTATGTAGTCAACTATGCTGCTAATAAGTGCGTCATGGCAAAGGATTTCGGCGACGAAATCACATACATGGGAATGGACCGCGCTTCCACAAACAGCGATTCCGAGTTCCGAGTATGTACCTATAGCGATGCCAACAAGGGAAATATCTACAAATATGCCATCAAGGACGACGTAAATAATATTGTAGTAGAAGAACTTACTGACCATTGGAAGACCGACCTCAGAGTGGTAAAACTCGAATATCGTAACTCTACTGCAGGTCAGAGAAACATCGAATAAATCATAAAACAATGAATCTGAAAAGTATATCAATAATGGCTATGTCAGCAGTCTGTGCCCTCTCTGTGTCGGCACAGACTGACTTCCGACACATTGACCTCAATGAGGCTCTCGCCACAGCTAAGAAAGAGAAGAAACTTGTCTTCGTGGATTTCTACACAGACTGGTGCGGACCATGCAAGAAAATGGCCTCCGAGACCTTCCCCGACAAGACTCTCGGCGACTTCATGAACAAGAAATTCGTATGCATCAAGCTCAATGCCGAGAAGGAAGGTGCCGCTGATGCCAAGCGACTCGGTGTCACTGCCTATCCTACATTCTATGTACTCGATGCCAATGGCACCAAAAACTGCGAGATAAAGGGATATATGGACGCTGAAACTTTCCTCTCAAAGATTTCTGCCGGCATAGACCCGAAGATGAGTCTCAAAGCTATGGAGGAGAGATATAATAAAGGTGAACGCACTCCAGAACTCGTCAATGCCTGGGCTTTGCACTATATGGAGCAGGGAAAGGAAAAAGAAGGCTTCGCTATCATCAAGCAATACTATGAGTCTCTCAAAGAGAAACAGCTCCTGAAGCCAGAAAACGCTTTCCTTTTCACACGCTATACCATGACTGTCACTGAGCCAATGGGCGTATTCATGGTAGCTCATCGCAATGATTTCGACCCTTCGGTGCGCCCTGCCATCATGAAACGCATCCAGGCGCTTTATCACAGTGACGTCAACACTTACTTCTCAGGCTACCGCTGGTCGCAGAAGAAGTTCGTACAGGCTGACTATCAGGCACTGAAAGCCAAGATAATCGAGCTCGGACTGGATAAGGATTACAACTACGCTTCCGTGTTCCGACTCATCGAAACCCGCGTTGCCACCGCCGATGATGCCGGCTTCTTCAATGCTTGCAAAGAGGAATACGACCGCCTCGCACCAAGCGACCAGACGCTGTTGATGCTCAATCTCACTCGTCTCATCACCACTGACGACCCTGTAGTGCTCAAAGACATATCATCATTCATCCGCAAGCGTCTGGAGAAGATGGATGCCAACTCCATCGTTCTCTGTGCCCGAATCCTCGGATCAATAGAGGAAAAGATCAGGAAATAATCCCGATCATCATCCCTTCATACGAATAACAGGAGATAGACACTTGCCTCCAGGTGTCTATCTCCTGTTTTCGGTATGCTCGGCATGAGCTTATTCTAATGGGTGCAAGTCCCTAACAAGCCCTAATAGCGGGAATTGTATAGC
>CAKQPF010000080.1 GCA_934256705.1 uncultured Prevotella sp. | reverse complement strand
CTCGCACAATTCGAGGGAAATCATTCAAGTTTTTTATTTTACTGGCTTATAATTCGAAAATTTTATATAAATTTGCAATCAAAATCTATAATTTGCATTATGTACAGACTATTTTTCATCTTCCTTATATCCATGTTTTCACTTCTGGTAAAAGCCCAATTACAGGAAATCAGGAGCGAGAGAATCGCTTCGCTGCAAGTAGTTGCGGGGCAGGACTGGCTGGAAGACCCCGTCATCATACAGGGAGGGGGGCAGAGCATTAACATATCCTTTGACGAGCTTACCCATGATTCACACAGATATTCTTATACGGTAACTCATTGTGAGCCGGACTGGTCAGATTCCGAGGGATTGTTTGCAAGCGATTATATCAGCGGATTCCAGAGTGGTCAGACTTTGGAAGATTACGAGAAATCCATAAATACCAACCAACTGTTCACCCACTATAGGCTGACGATTCCAAATGCTTCCTGCCGAATAATGATGAGTGGCAATTATCGTGTGGATATAATTGATGAGGATGAAGAAGAAATAGTGGCAAGCGCACGCTTTATGGTCTGTGAGGACTTGGTCACTGTGGCAAAAAAGATTACTGACAATACTGACATAGATATTCAGCGAAGTCATCAGCAGGTGAATATCAAGGTGCAGTTTCCTTCTTCCCTCAAATGCGTCAGCCCGAGGGAACAATTCAAAGTGGCTGTAATGCAAAACCATAGGACTGACAATATGGTATGGTGTCCAGACGCTTCTCAGGTGACGCAGAACTCTATGATTTGGACGCATACTCCTGACCTTATCTTTCCGGCTGGCAATGAATATCATGCCTTTGAAATACTCGATGTGCACCGTAATTCGCTTGGTGTAGAGTCAATAGACTGGGATGGGGAATGGAATAATGTCCACCTTTATCATGACTATCCACGCAGAGCCTATGTCTATGATGAAGATGCTAATGGAAGTTTTTACTTAAGGAACTCAGACAATGTGGAGAATGACATTGCATCAGAGTATGTGAAGGTGCATTTCTACCTTGACACACCGCAACTTCCTGGTGATGTCTATGTAGATGGAAGGTGGGCGAGCAGCAATGAGAGGGCAAAGTATCTCATGGAATATGATGATGAGGAACAGTGCTATCATGCGGTGATAAAAATGAAATATGGTTACTATTCTTACCAGTATATTCTCGAACAATCATCGGATGAGAGCAGAAAACTGGCAGGAAAGCAACCATATTCCAAGACTTCCCTTACGGAGGGAGATTTCTTTCAGACTGAGAACCAATATCTTGTACTGGCCTATTACAAAGCTCCGATAGACCGGACCTGGAGACTTGTAGGCGTCAGTCCTCAACGCCGTTGAGCATAGATAGTTCAGACTTGGTGATGGCTTTCTTTTCCATCAGTCTGGAAACAGAGGAAAGGGAATGCACGTCCGTGCCGAAATATGTGTAATAGCCTTCCTCAAGCAGATGAATGGCACGTTTTTGTGCAGGAATACCATAGCCTCCTACGAGAGATGTGATGTTCATCTGAAACCGAATGCCCTGACTGTGCAGTTGGCTGTAATCGTTCTCGTTCATGTATTGGTATCTTTCAGGATGGGCGAGAACTGGTGAAAGCCCAGACTTCTGTATGTCTTGCAATATGGACCTGAAGCCGTATGGAGCCTGGATGTATGATGTTTCCACAAGCACTGACTTGCCATTTTTTCCGTAAGTCAGGATGTCTCCTTCGCTCAGTCTTTGCACGAACAGATTGTCCAGCATGTATTCAGCGGCAAGATGCAGTTTCATATTGCCTTCATAATGCTTGCAGAGGTCTTCAAAGCGTTTCTTCAGGTCTTCGGTAGTGTTTGGAATATCTTCCATGATGTGAGGCGTGAGCCACACTTCGCTCATGCCTAAGGATTCGTAATAGGCAAGCACTGCGAGTGATTCGTCCATTGTCCTGATGCCGTCATCCACTCCGGGGAGAATGTGGCTGTGCCAGTCTGTGAATCCATTGAGGTATCCTGATGTCTTGTATGATTTCTTGAAGTTGAAGAACATTGTTTTTCTATTGTTTATTCAGCGTTTGGTGGTTTGGCAGTCCAGTGGATTCAACCACTTTGTTGACCGCTTTTATGGTCAAGCTGAACGACCAAACCACCAGACAGACTAACCTTCATTATAACTGCTGCCGTAACCATAGCCACCATAGCCGTAACCGTAGCCGTAGCCGTAGCGATAACCATAGCGGCGGTAACCATAGCGGGAGTTTGCAGTAAGCGTACCGTTAAGCACGATTCCCATGTTGTTGTACTTGCGTTCACGATAGTATTTCTCGATCATAGGGAGAAATTCTATCTCCATGACGCCGACACGAATGACAAACAGGGTAACGTCAGCATATTTTGCAAGGATGCTTGTGTCGGCAACCACCTCGACAGGAGGACAGTCGAAGAACACATAGTCGAACTCTTTTCTTATTTCTGCAATCATTTCTCCAAATCTGTCAAATGAGATTATCTCAGCAGGATTAGGAGGCAATGTGCCAACCGGGAGGACGAAGAGATTCTCAGCATCTTCTGCTTGTACGAGGAGACTGCGCCAATCCTTCACTGCGCCATTGATGTAATCGGAAACTCCGAGTTCTGGCTTATCCACATAATGGGAGAGAGATCGTCTGCGTAGGTCGAGGTCAATCGTACAAACTCGCTTGCCTTTGAGCGACATACATTTGGCGAGGTTGTAAGTCACGAATGTCTTGCCGGAATGAGGGTTGGCGGATGTGGTCATCACGACTTTCATCTCGGGGTTGTTGCCGAGCATGAATTCGAGGTTCGTACGCAGTACTCTGTAAGCCTCGTTGATTACATTACGGTTGCCATGCTCCACCACCACGTGGCTTATATATTTTTCTCTTCCTTTGGAATGATGATGTTTGTGGTCAGAAGACTTGTCTTTCGAGAAGATTCTGCTGATAAACCTCTTGAACTTGGATATCTGCACCTGGTCAGGGAATTCCACCAAAGGCAGTTCGCCGACAAATGGGACTGTCAGTTTCTCTATATCCTTTCTGCCTCGAATCTTGGAATTGGACCATTCGCGGAAGATGATGAAGAGGAAAGGAATGATAAGTCCGGATATGATGGCGATCATCCATATCTTCTTCACGTCTGGGAAAGACTGGTAATTGGAACCTGTGGATGGCTGGAGCACGCGGGTGTTGTAAGCGGCGAAAGCCTGGTTGAGCTCGTTCTGCTCACGTGTCTGGAGAAGGAATGTGTAGAGCTGTTCCTTGATTTTCCTGCTTCTCTCTATATCTACGTAGATCTTCTGCTTGTTAGGAGTGGCGTCAATCTCAGCATTGTTGCGTGAAGTGGAAGCGTTGAGGATGCCCATCTGTGAGTTGAGGGTGCTGATGTGGTTCTCGATTGTGGTGAGAATACCATTGTAGAGCACAGACATCTGCTTGTCCACGTCGCCTACGAGAGGGTTTTCCTCTGTAGAAGAAGAGATGAGGTTACTGCGGTTGAGCACAAGAGCGTTGTACTGACCTACCTGTTCGGCAAGTGCGGCGTTATGCACTCCTGCCGGGAGTGGGAGAGTGACAGTAGGATTTGTGGCTTTCTTCACGACGCCACGGAAATACATCACGAGTGACAGTTCCTTGGATATTTCCATATTCTGGTTGTCAAACTCCATGGAACGTGCCTGGTATTGCGTGCCTTCGTTTTCAAAGTCGATGGTATGATGAGCCACTTTGAATTGTGTCATCCTGTTCTCCACCTCGCTGAGCTCTTCTCCGATGGCAGCCAGACGTTCACCGATGAATTTGTTTGTCGCTACAATGACCTGGTTGCGGTTTGCCACCCAGTTTTCATTATAGATTGCGATAAGTGTGTTCAGGATATCATCACCGCGCTCGATGTTGACGTCAGAGAGTGAAATGTCGATGACTGTGGATTCCTCGTCAGCATTGGCGATTCTCATTCGGCTGAGTATCTGTGTGGCAGCGGCATCATATCCTATTCTTGTCACGGTGATAGGGTCGTCGCTGTGAGCTCTGAAAGCCTGTGTCTTGTTGATGGTGGTGCTTCCCAGAGGAGACTTGAATTTCTTGCCAAACATGGCTTGCAGCTTTGTGGTCTTGCCGTTTCTGTCGGTAAACTTCAATGTGGCATGATTATTATCATTAATCGTAACGACAAATTCCACGTGAGTGTTGTTGCCGATTCCATCGACGCAGACGGTGATAGGCAGGCTGGATCCATAGAGCACGGTGTTGCGCAAGCGTCCTCTTATCTCATACTGGAAGTCGAGATGAAGTCTCTCCACTACCTTTCTCATGAGGGCAGGCTTCTGGAAAGCGATGATTTCGTTCTTGAGTGACGCAGTAGCCTGGCGGATATTGTTTCCGCGCACCTTGGTGAAGATGTCGTTGACAGCCTGACTGCTTGCATCTTCCTTGATTACGAGTGAGGTGTTACGTGTATAGACCGGAGGCGTCATGCGCAGATAGATGGCAGCGCCGGCACAGGTGAGGCAGAGGCACAGTACGAACCAATACCAGTTGCTGAGG
This sequence comes from uncultured Prevotella sp., assembly GCA_934256705.1. Lineage (GTDB taxonomy): Bacteria > Bacteroidota > Bacteroidia > Bacteroidales > Bacteroidaceae > Prevotella. The sequence goes on along the minus strand of CAKQPF010000080.1, from coordinate 7,729 downwards.
CACAGTCCTATGATGTCAGTAAGGTTGAGCGAGTTTTTCGTCTCTTGCTCCTGCACCTTTCTGTTTGAAGAATTTGTACTCATAAAGTGGGAATGATTATGTATGTAAATTATTTCGTGAGATTGATTACAGAGACAACGGTAGAGCCGATTCCGAGAAGACCGGTCCAGAATCCCCATGTATTGAAGAGGTTGCCATTGTTTGTGGATTGTCTCTTTGTCTTGTTGTTTGGCTCTACATACACGATGTCATTCTGATGAACATAATATACGGGTGATTCGTAGATGTTCTTCATCTTGGTAAGGTCGAGCTCATACTGTGTACGCATTCCGTCCTCTTCACGTATTACGAGGACATTCTGGCGCTTTGCGTTGATGTTGAGGTCTCCAGACTCTGAGAGAAGCTCCCAGAACGTGAACTTGTCCTTCTCGATGTTCACCTTCTTTCCTCCTCCTTCACCGAGGATATAGACGTAAAGTCCGGTGTAATTGACGCTTACTATCGCATCATCCACGAGTTTGGAGGTGCGCAGGGCATTTGTGATGTATTCTGTTATTTCCTGGCGGTTCATTCCCGCAACGGTCACCTTGCCGAGCACAGGGAAATCTATCTGTCCGTTGTCGTCCACCACGTAGCCTTGGTTCTGTGTATTTCCAGACATTCCCTGCGAATTTCCCTGGTTGATATTAAATTGGTTTGTGAGCTGTTCGTTTCTTGATTTCACCCAGATGGAGATGCGGTCTCCCGGACGGACCTTGAATGGGACGGAATTGATTGTGACAGGCTCGGTAATTCCCGGCTGGCGATCCTGGAAATATGCGATGTCCTTAGGAGTGCATGATGCCAAGACAGCGAGAATAAACATAGGTAGAAGTAGTTTCTTCATAAATTTTAATCTATATTAGTTTTCTGTTTTTTCAATGTCTTTGCAAAGGTAATAATAATTATTATTATATCTTGATTTTTTTGATTGTTTTTTTAAAAAATTGTTCAAAATATTGATTATTCGCATCGCTTGCGAGGCAGACTTCTGCAGTTTAGCCTAATACTTTAGGCTGTCCCTGTAATCCTGCGGCGTGAAACCGATGTTCTTCTTGAACAATCTGATAAAATAGGAGACATCGTCAATGCCTATCTTTGCCGCGATTTTCTTTACGGGAATATCCGTAGTGAGCAATATGCTCTGCGCATATTGTATCTTGCATTTTATCACATATTGCAGTGGGGATATGCCAAGTGTCTCATTAAACAGTTTTCCGATGTAGGACTTTGTCACGCAAGCCACGTCCGCCATCTGTTCAAGTGTGATGGAAGTGTGTATGTTCTGCTTGATGTATTGGCATACTTTCAGCACTCTCGCATCTGTATTCTGCGACCGCTTCTGCGAATGCTTCATGAAATATGAAGCTACGATCCATACGAATCCCTGCAGCTGCATCTTCTCGTATCTCTCCATTCCCATGTATCTTCGGGCATAATCTCTATATGCCGGATGCGCATTGAAGTCCTCTGCGCTGGAGTAGGGCAGGTTGAGCTGTGGATAGAGATGGCAGAAATTGGCAAAGAGGAGTTCTGATGCCTCGTTGCCTTTTACCATATATGGGAATGTGTAGATGTCAAAGAAACTTGTCTGGTCGCCGTATCTTTCGTAGATGAACATATAATAGAATTCAAATCCCGGCTCGCAGACGTAACTGTGTGGCATGAAACTTGGCACGAGATACATATATCCTGGCTGCAGCTCGATGTCGCGGTCGGGAAAATGAAGTTTTGCGCACCCTGACCTTACATAGTAGAGACGTGCAAATGGCGAAGAGATGTCCGTACCTCCCCACCTGTGTATGGTCTTGGCGTACCCTATGTTCAGCACGCTGATATTTACAAGTTCAAGTTCGAAATTCATGGATAATCAAGTGGAAATATTATGTGTGTGGAGCATCCGCTGACGGGAGGAAGGTCAGCGCTTCTTGCCGGCGGATGTCAGGAGAACTGCCTTATTGCTTCGCTTCCCATTCCTCCCATTCCTTCATTGCGGCCTGCCAGTCTGTGGCTCCATTTCTGATGGCCTCTTCCTGTTTGGCTGCTTCGTCACGGGCTTTGTCTCTTGCTCTTTTGGCTTTCATGTCAGCGATTGTGGCGTCATCAAGGATCTTGATGGCTCCTCTCCTGATCGCTTCCTGCAGCTCTGTGTCGCCAAAGGCCTTTCCTGGCTCGTTGAAATCAGAGATGTTGAATTCAAAATTCACTCTCAGCTGATGTCTGATTTCCTTCTGCTGAAAGCGTGTTCCGGCATTCTTCTTGCGAAGCAGCATGGCGATAATGTCTATTTCGTGCTGCGAATATTTATTTCTTCCCATATATATATATAATAATGTAAGGTGATGCAGATTTATCCAAAAATCATGTGATTACACTTGCAAATATACGAAAAAAGCGTTGAAAATACAAAAAATAGTGTTAAAATTGATATTTTGTCCGTAATTGTTTGTGAGTTAATGATTTTTTTGATAATTTTGCTACGGATATAATTCTGAAAACAATAATTCACTTAAATATTAACAAATTAAATTTCTACGACAATGAAGGAACTTATCGAACAGATTGCTGCTGCTTACGAGACATTCGCTAAGGATGCTAACGCACAGGCTGAGAATGGAAACAAGGCTGCCGGCACACGCGCTCGCAAGGCATCTCTTGAGATTGAGAAGGCTATGAAGGCTTTCCGCAAGGCAAGTATTGAAGCTTCCAAGTAAACACATTATTACTTGTAAGAAAAAGTCTCCTCTGCATTCTATTTTGATAAATGTAGAAAAGGGGAGTATAGAAAAAAACAGCCGGTTTGAGTATAACAACTCAAGCCGGCTGTTGTCTATTTCTGTTCTTGTTCCAGTTCCTTCATGGCCGGTTCGCTCCTGACTGACCGGTCGGGACACGACAAACTGTGTCGTATTGACCCGGAAATGGTGTTTTCTTTTACCTTATTCTATCTACAGAGCGAATCAGCTTCTCGTCAGCCATTATGCCGTGGTGGGCGAGGAGGATGAAGATGATTGCGACGATAGGGAGTGAGAGGGCGCTTCCGGCATGGAAGGTCTGCCCGTCAGTGATGCAGGTCTGCATGATCAGCACTCCGGACGCTATTGCCTCCACCAGTATTGCCAATATCTGTATGTAGCAGTTCAGTGCCTGGGTCTTCCTGTTCTTGTACATGAATATGATCGCAAGGCTATAGAAAGCGTTCAGTGCGAGGAAGAACATCGGAATGGCATAGAATGGGTAGGAGACGGTGCCGTCGTTGCCGTTTACCAGTCCAAGGCTTGTGATGGTGTCTGCCATTCCCATGCCTGCACCTTCCACGGTGCCGAGAGGCAGAAACGTGGTAAGGATGAAACAGATGATTGCAAAGAAGAGGTAGAGAGTCTGTTTTCTCTGTATCATGGTTTAATCCTCCTCCTCGTAGTGATGCTCCTTGGATGGGTCACGCCAGTAGATGCTCTTCTCCACGAACTCCTGTGTGGCGAGAAGTGTTGGCTTAGGGAGCTTCTCGTAGTATTGGCTGATCTCTATCTGCTCGCGGTTTTCGAATACCTCTTCCAGGCTGTCGTTGTAGCTGGCGAACTCAGCGAGCTTCTTGCTGAGGTCCTGCTTGATCTCCGCGGCTATCTGGTTGGCACGCTTGCCTATGATTGCAACGCTCTCATAGATGTTGTCTGTGTCGTTGCAGAGGTCCATGATGTTACGGGTTACGGTGTTTACCGGCGCTTTTGATTTCTTGTAGTCCATTATAATAATGTTTTTTTTAATATGATTATTCAGTTTCGTGTTCGGTGAGGGATGATGGGTCATTTGCCCGGGTCATCAGTTTCGAGTCCACCGGATGCAATGACTTTCTTGCATTTTGCGATGTATTTCTCGGCGAGGCTGCGCTCCTTGGAGTCCGGATATTCATTGATGAATCCGTAGCATTCATCTTCCGCGTCCTGATAGCGTTCCAGCCTCTTTGCCTCCACGCTGGAAGCCGCAAGCTGGTATTTGCTCTTCATGATGAGCGTGGCGAAGTCTTCGCGGAGCGTGGTGTAAGGATAATCCTTGAGAACATTCTGCGAGGTGACGATGCATGCCTCGTAGTTGTTTCCGCCACTGGTGCAGTTTCCGAAATAGGTTCCGAGGTTGTAGTAGAGCTTGGCGGAGTGCAGTTCTTTCTCCACGAGCTTGTCCTGAAGCTCGTAAAGGCGGTTCTGTGCGGTTTCCTTCTTGGTGCTGAGAGGATATACGTCCATGAAGTCCTGGTAGGCACGCATTGCCGAGTAGGTCTCTGACTGGTCAAGCCGTGGCTCGGGCGAACAGTTGTAGAGGCTTTCTCCAATGAGGAAACTTGCCTGTTCTGCATATTCTCCTTTCGGATAAGTGGCAAAGTATTTCTTGAAGATGTCAGCCGCTGACTCATAGTCCTTGTCGTTGAATGCAGAGAGACCGTAGAGGAAAAGGCATTCTTCGGCATTGTCGGTTCCCTTCATCACGTTGATCATGTCTCCGAAAAGTGTGGAGGCCTGGGTGAATTTGTGCTGTGCAAACTTTTCCTTGGCAAATTCATAGCGGAAAGTCCAGTCGTTGGACTTATAGACGTTGTTGAATTCATTTGCACAACTGGAGAGGAGAAGTGCGGCGCTTATGCTGAAAAAAAGTATTTTCTTTGACATTACTTTGTAATATGATAAAATTTCAGTTTGCAAAATTACAAAAATATATTCTCATTTCAAAGTAGTTACCCTGTTTTTATCAAAAAAAAGTGCTTTTATAACATTTATTAGAAAGAAAAATATAATTTTGCAGTATGAATGAGTTCAAATTAACATCAAAATACAAGCCTACAGGCGACCAGCCCGAAGCCATCCGCCAGCTGACGGAAGGAATACAGTCGGGCGAAAGGGCGCAGGTGCTCCTTGGCGTCACAGGTTCGGGCAAGACGTTTACGATGGCTAATGTCATTGCCAACGTCAACCGTCCTACACTTGTCCTGAGCCACAACAAGACCCTTGCCGCTCAGCTCTTCGAGGAGATGAAAGGATTCTTCCCCGACAATGCCGTGGAGTATTACGTCTCATATTATGATTACTACCAGCCGGAAGCATATCTTCCTTCCACGGATACCTACATAGAAAAGGACCTTGCCATCAATGAAGAGATTGACAGACTGCGGCTTTCCACGATTTCATCGCTCCTTTCCGGCAGAAGGGACGTCGTGGTGGTTTCCTCCGTTTCATGTATTTACGGCATGGGCGGACCGACCGCAATGCAGGGAAGCATCATCAGCATCAGGAAGGGAGAGACCATCGTACGCAACAATTTCCTCCGCAAGCTCGTCGATGCGATGTATGTCAGGAACGACATTGCACTTGAGAGAGGTGAATTCAGGGTGAAGGGCGACACCGTGGATGTCTTCATGGCTTACAGCAACAATATCCTCCGTGTCACCTTCTGGGACGATGAAATCGAGGAAATTGAGGAACTCGACAGCGTGACTTTCAGAAGGGTAGAGTCTTTCGAGGAGTATCATATCTATCCTGCCAACATCTTTGTCACTGACAAGAACCAGGTTGACAGGGCTGTCCGCATGATCCAGGACGACCTAAGCGCGCAAATCGACCATTTCACCGAGCTTGGCGACCTCGTCAAGGCTCAGAGAATCAAGGAGAGGGTGGAGTATGACCTTGAGATGATCAAGGAACTGGGGCATTGCTCCGGCATAGAAAACTATTCCAGGTATTTCGACGGGCGAGAGCCGGGCGAGCGTCCTTACTGCCTTTTTGATTTCCTTCCTGACGACTTCGTGCTGATGGTCGATGAGAGCCATGTGACCGTTCCGCAGATACGTGCCATGTACGGAGGTGACAGGGCGAGAAAGCAGAATCTCGTGGAGTTCGGCTTCCGCCTGCCTGCCGCTTTCGACAATCGTCCGATGCGGTTTGAGGAATTTGAGGATATGGTCAAGCAGACCATCTATGTCTCTGCAACTCCGGCAGACTACGAGCTTGAGCAGGCGGAAGGCGTCGTGGTGGAGCAGGTCATCCGCCCGACGGGCTTGCTCGATCCCGAAATCGTGGTCCGTCCGAGCGAGAACCAGATGGACGACCTCCTCGAAGAGATTCTCGCCAGAACCGAAAAAAATGAGCGGGTGCTCGTCACCACCCTGACAAAGAGAATGGCTGAGGAACTGACGGAATTCCTGCTCAATCATAATGTGAAAGCCAACTACATACACTCTGACGTGGCTACGCTTGACCGCGTACAGATACTCAGCGACCTCAGGGCGGGCGTCTATGATGTCCTTGTCGGAGTCAATCTTCTCCGTGAGGGCCTCGACCTTCCCGAGGTTTCGCTTGTCGCTATCCTCGATGCCGACAAGGAGGGATTCCTGCGCTCCCACAGAAGTCTTACCCAGACAGCCGGACGTGCCGCGCGTAATGTCAACGGTCTAGTGATAATGTATGCCGATACTGTCACCGAGAGCATGCAGCTCACCATCGACGAGACCATGAGGCGCAGGAAGAAGCAGATGGAATACAATGAAGCCCACGGCATCACTCCTCAGCAGATTGTGAAGAACGTTGCACAGTCTTCCCTTGCGAAAGCCGGTGCAGGAGCAGAGCCTACCCCCAAATCCGGCTCAGGGTCCTATGCTTATCCTGGAAGTGGTTCAAAGGCGATGGTGGCAGACCCTATCGTCGAGAGAATGTCGCGCAAGCAACTGGAAGACAGCATCCGCTACACTACGGAGAAAATGAAGGAGGCGGCACGCGATATGGACTATCTGCAGGCGGCACAATACCGTGATGAAATCGTCAAATTGCAGGAGCGGCTCGTCTCGCTCCCGAAGTAAAGCGTTCTGGAAAACGCATAAGACGAAAAGGGGAACACGAATCTGAATTGACCGAATAAGCAAGATTTGGTAAAAGCCAATACCGAGCGAAGCGAGAGTAGCCCGGGACGAAGTCTCGGGACTTATAACCGCATGACAAGCGGCTGTCTGGAAGACAGTACCTCCCCTCTCAAAACAAACATCAATAGATAAAAATAAAACATCAATGGATAAAAATATTTTTGTTGTTTTTATCCATTGATATTTTTTCAATCCATCAAGAGTCAAGAAAAGCGGCGAGCGAAAAAACGCTCTCAGATCCGTTATAATTGTTCGGACGGATACTTTATCGCCAAATGGCGCGAACATCGTCAGAATCGACTGTAAATGCGGAAAAATCGCATCGTATCGCTTGTAATGGGAACAGCGGCCGGCAAAATGTAGCCGAGAAACAAGAAAAGAGCCGAATGGCTATACTTCTACCAATGCCAGTTCATTGAAGTTATGCATGGTGACAAGTGTTTCAGATTACACCTTGTCGTACACCCTCAGTTCGGATTTCCTCTGTGTGGCGCACGAGGCGAGAGCCGTCGTCAGCAGGACGATGGCGATGAGAGACCAGTGGCGCACCGCCACACATTGCATTCTGCGGGAAAAGGAAGCTCGATAGCCCCCCCCCTGTAAATGCTTGATAATCATTGGTTTAGAGTTTGGTTTGTATTGTGATGTCGTTTATGTTTCCTTTATCTTCTGCAAAGGTAATGAAAAGATTTCATTCCGCCAAACATAACACAAAAAAAAGGTTCTGGTTCCGTAGTTGCGGAACCAAAATCACACACCCTAATATGGCTGAAAGTAATATATATAATA
>CAKQPF010000079.1 GCA_934256705.1 uncultured Prevotella sp. | reverse complement strand
ATTGAACGTTAAGCTGCTATCGTTTCGTCATAATATGAGTACGGCAAACCTACCTGAGTAGTTACAAAAGTTGTGAATAGATGTTAAATGAGAGCAAAAAGCCCTCCCCAACCCCTAAGCCCCCTCTTATCCCCCATGGGAAGGAGCCCTCCCCAACCCCTCCCTGGAGGGGCTTTTCTTTGGTTACGGATTGTCAGCTTGAGACTCAAGCAGTCAGTGGCTAACCTATCCTCCCCCAGGGGGGATAAGAGGGGGGCTTATGGGGGCTATTGTAAAAGCATAGATATTAGGAGGTAAAAGCATAGATATTGGGCGGTAAAAGCATAGATATTAGGAGGTAAAAGCATAGATATTGCAACGTGAAAGCTAAGCGTTGTGACTTTAGTTATTAAAATAGAACATTGCAGGTGGTTCAGGAACGGGCTGAAAACCCAAAAGCTCGTAGCCCAGGGCATCGCCTTGGGTACACTCGCAGTCAGCAATACGCAAGGGCAAAAGCTTCGTATAACAACCTCTATATCAGAACACATAGAAAATAGCGTTTAAGGTCACAAATTGTGACCCTAAACTTTAGAATTCTAATCTGCTTTATTATCTTTTCCCCTTATCACCTCCAAAACCTTTCCGAGATGATAAGTTACCAAGCCATTCTCACAGGTAGTATCCAATACCTGAACCACTGCACTATCCCTATCCGAATGATAACCCACATAAAACCTTATAGCATCGAAACGACGGAGATAACGCTTGCCGTCAGCCTCATCAACGTAAGTATATTTATTAAGCGTAGCCTGCTTCAGCAAGCGGTACTCCTCGATCTTCACTCCAGAAACAATCTCCTCGAATAATACTTTCTCGATAATCAGCGTCAAAACCTTCAAGCCAGACAGATTCAACTGCGATGTTTTCTTCTCTATCCGCTGCTCCAGACATTGCTGTTCCTTGTTGTAGGCAAAGTAGATGATCGTGCCATTCATGATTTTCTGAATGATACTGTCGATGATTTCCAGCGGCACCTGATACCATTCCGTTGCCTCATGCAACTCCCCCTTATCATCAGCCACCTTGAAACGGAAGTTTACCGCCTGCAACACCTGATGAACCAGGTCCTCAAACTTCTGGGAGTGCATGTTCACTATCTTGTAAGTGCTTACTATCTCTACAGGTGCCATCAGATAAGTAGGCTCATGCTCGGCATTAGCCACACGCTCCTCCACCCGATTCGTAGAGAAACCAATCTTATAGAGATTCTTGATGTTCTGAATTTCCGGATTCTCTGATTTCGAACGAAGCACGTAGATATACCCCGTAACCTGGTCTTCCTGCTTCACATCCTCTGGATTGAAGAAATGAGCATCCGTCTCCTCCAAAGTTTCGGTGATGGCATAACCACTTGCCACCACACTCTTGCGAAGCGTCTGGAGATAGATATCCGACTCCGTTCCATTTTCATAGATACAACGGGTTCTGCCATCGGGCAAACCATTGGTACCCTTTTTCTTCTCAATAATCTTATACAACAAAACCATCTGACCATCAACAAAATAAAAGCGCCCAGCCAATAAACTTGTCGTCTTCGAGATTCTCTGCAACTGTCGCTTCCCGGTCTTCAAATCCTGATGCACCTGTTCGAAGAGTGGCTTAAACTGTGCGAAATCCTCACATAGTTTTCTTTGCGCGACATGGTCGGGCGCATCCTTCTTCTGAGCCATCACGCCTTTCATGTCGGCAGGCACATCGAAGAGCTTTGCCTCCTGATAGGAAACATCCATCAAAGGGTCGCTGAATATATCTTCTAATTCTTTATCTATATCTATATCCATATCACTATATATATAATAAGGTAAAATTCTTTAGCCTATCCCAACAGATGATACTCATCATACTGTCTGAGACTATCTGTTGCCTTGGTTCGCAGAGCCTTGAGCGATGCGGCAAGCAATTTTTCCTTAAAGCCACCGTCAGCATTTGGTTCACTACCATGCTCTGCCACCCACTTGTTGACTTCGAGCAATTTCAGTGCCAACCTGTCATCAGGCGTAGGCGCCTTCGGTTTCAGACGCACATCCGCCAACAAGGGGTCATCAAATATTTCTAATAGTTCTTCTGGCCAATTCATCTTTTGAAATGTTGAATGTTACTTTTCCGGCTCAAACTCCAATCCCATCATCTTTCGAATCTTCAGGTTCTTGAGTTTCTGGAATGCCGCAGCCAGTTCCCTTACCTTCGGATTCGGGTCGTTGATGTCTGGGCGCAGACCGTCATGCTCTGCCACCCATTGCTTATAGGGTCCCTTAAACAGCATCATCGCCTGTTCAATGGTCATATCGAACTTCTGTTCAGCCATCGTGTCCTGGATAATCTTCAGAGTCTGTTTATCCACATTCTTCGACAGCACCTCGTAAGCTCTCTGGAACGGATTGATGGAATCAATCAGATTGATATTCAACTGGTTGATATTGATCATACGATTTGCCAACTTGATAAGGCGATTGCCTTCTGACTCCTTCTCCTCGGCGTTTTTCGAAGCATCGAAATCGATAGGATTTCCCTTATCATCCACCACTTCGCCACCCTTGACAAGAGTATCAAGCAACAGGCGCTGGCGAACTTCCTCCACTTCATCCTCGCTCAACTCCGGGTACTTTTCGCGAATCACCTTCGGAATCAGCGTCTTGGTGATGGTTTCAGCCGTAGTACTTCCGCTGATGGCTTTCACCACCAGTTCGTCTTGCAAAATAGAAGCCTTCAGATCATCCAACTGCTCTTCTACAATCATCTTCGTCTTCTCGCTCGACAAGGGTTTCAAACCCTCTATCACCAGCGTACGGGCATCCAGCGGACTGCCCTCATCATTATCCACATCCTTCACCGTCTTGAAATGCCAACTTGGCGCCATTACCTGCTCCATCAGAAGCGATGCAGTAATGGCTTTCAGAAAGTCGTTCACAGCTACTTTCACATCGGGCTGATTGGCATCAGGCATTCCTATCATGTTTACAAACTTAGCCGTTTCCTTGCCTTCGCAATCACGGGTGCATCTTCCGATAATCTGCACCACTTCGGTCAGCGAGCCACGAACGCCGATGGTCAGACATTCCTCACACCATTGCCAGTCGAAACCTTCCTTGGCAGTACCTAGGGCGATGATAATGTCCACATCATCACGCTTCTTTATCCGCTGCAAATACCCCTGCACCAGGTTGCGGGTCTCAGCGTGGTCTTCCACCAGATCGGCAACCTTCAGCAGTCTGCCGTCCTTGGTTCTGACATAATAGATGCCGCCATTATTGTAATCACGTTCCTCTACCTTACCGATGATTTTGATGATTTCATCCACCTCCGTGTATTTGCCCAAACCACTGGATGCACGGGAGTTGACACTCGGAATATGAATGATGGTCTTCTTGGTAGTATCCAGCACCTCGGCAATATGGTCGAGATAACTGCCGTGATAGAAGTGATAGCCCAAGACGAGGTTCTTGAGATAGCGATAACCGTTGAGCTGCTGATAATAGTTGTAGGTTACCGGGAAGAAACGGGCCTCATCCTCTGCCCTTAACACCGGAACACCATCACCACGGAAGTAACTTCCCGTCATGGCAACGATATGACCGGTGGAATTGTTCATCACCCGGCGCACGATATCACCCAATCCGCTGTTCACATCAGCACTTGTATGATGAAACTCATCTATCGCCAAGAGGCAATCATTAAACTCCTCGTCGCTTATTTCCTTCATACCGTTTCTGAGGGTGGCATGGGCGCAAACCAGGATATTGTTTTTATCTTGATGGAAGAATTTCTTAAAACGTACCGCCTTCTCTTTCTCATCGGTAGTATCGCAAAGATTATACTGTTGCGTTACCCTCCAGTCGGCAAAGAAGCCATACTTCATCAGGTCTGTGTTTTGGAAAGAGCGGCCGATACTCTTTTCAGGCACAGCCACCACTACCTTCTTGATGCCCTGATTCATCAGCTTATCCAGAGCGATGAACATCAAGGCGCGACTCTTGCCAGATGCAGGTGGCGCCTTGATAAGCAGAAAGCGATGGTTGCGGGCTTCGTAAGCCTTGGCTTGCATCTCTCGCATACCGAGTTCATTGGTATTGCTCGAAGTACCCGTTTGCTGATACGAAATATCAACGATATTATCATTTATCTTGTCCATAAGCCATTCATATTATTACTTGTTAGCTGTCATTTTCTCATAGAGTTTAAAGAGGCATTCCAATCGAGCCTCATCATTTGGGAACGGAGCGCCAGGATAGCAGCTTTCTACGATGGCATCCAGTTCCTCATGTGCTTCACGCAAATCCTCCGGCATCTTTTCCGGGTCGTAAAGATCTGCAAGCGTCTTCTCGGGATAGTTTTCACGAGCCAGAAGCACATTCGTTGCCGCCTCTTCTATCTCAGACTTCTTGGTGTCGGAGATGGATGGGAAGGGGAAAGTGTTGTAGCAGAGACCTGCGGAATATCTGTAATCAGTCTTTAATCTGCCTCCTACAGTTCTAACCCATACCATGTGCATCTCGCTGGTAAGGATGCCAAAGAGCCATAATGATGCGTCATAGATGGCGAAGGCTGAATCTGAAATAACAGTTCCTTTGTCCAAGAACCCCATAGGAATGTACTTTCGCCTTTCAGATGATACACGAGGAATGATAATCTTGTCTCTATCTAATATCGGATGCTCTCTAAACTGATAAGGTTTTTCTGCCAATTTCAAACAAGCAGCATCAGTACTATCCAACCGAAGTTCTTTAGTTCTTTCTACACGCCTAGCAATTTCTTCATTTTTCAATGCCTCATCAGCATCCTGTTCGTCTATCCACAAACAGTATCTAGGCTTCCCATTTATAAATTCTTCAGAACCATACATCATTCGCAAATACTTCGAGAATGATGAATATTTGGCTATAAAATCTTCATATTCAACTTTGTTGAACAACAAGTTACCATTATCATAAGGCATGCAGCCAAAGCATAATTTCGGATAGCCATCAGGTGTATGAACATCCTTATGTACTATCGTTTCTGTTCCTACAGATAAATAAGGATTTATTACAGAAGATTCTATTTGTTTGTCAGAGGTAAACAATTGTTTCTTATTATTACTCTTATTGAACACTCCAACAATCACAACAGTAACACCGGCATTATATTTTGCATTATTGGTCCATTTGAAAGAAGTATAAGCAAAAGCTATTTCTTCATTCATTTTCAAGATTTGAGGCCAAAGCACCGAAACCTGTTCCCCTTGGCATATAGAGTTTGTACTCACATAAGCGTACTTGGCTTTAGATTCATGAATATATTTTGCCCCCAAATAGAACCAAATTGTAATATAATCCAGTATCTTACTATTCTTTAATTTACCAAAGACATAACTTATATCTTCTTTCTGCTCCTTGGTTTGCAATTTGCTCCCCAAATACGGCGGATTACCAAATACAAACACTTCTTCATCCTTGGTATGCGGGCACACTACCTCCCAATCCATTCTACAGGCATTGCCACATTTTATCTGGTTGATATTATGCAAAGGCAAGGCAGCAACATTCACACCGAAATCGGCGTGAAACTTGTTGTTCATCTGATGCTCGGCAAGCCAAAGCGAAAGCATGGCTACCTCATGAGGAAAGTCGAGAAGCTCTATTCCGTAGAATTGATCCAAGTGGATGCAAGAACCATCTATGAAGTCTATCATCTGCTCAGGCTGGCACTTCTTGCGAAGATGCAAAATATCCATCTCCAATAAGCGCAACTGCTTATAGGTGATAATCAAGAAGTTGCCACTTCCACACGCTGGATCGAAGAACTTCATCTTACTCATACGCAACAGCAAGCGGTCGCAACCCCTGACAATAGGCTTGCATTCCGTCACAAACTGATTGATGGACAATACGCTCATGTCATACAGGTTTTTCTTCTGATCGTAAAAGTCCGTCAGCTTCTTGTATTCGGCACGCAAATCATCCATAAAGAGCGGATTGATTACCTTCATGATATTAGGCACACTGGTGTAGTGCATACCCTCCTTGGCACGCACATCAGGATTCACCACCGCCTGGATCATACTACCGAAAATATCCGGATTGATGTCCTTCCAATCCAAGTCGCCGCATTCGATGATGATCTTTCTTGCCTTATACCCCATCATTGGGATAGGAATATCTGAGGCGAAAAGACCGCCATTCACGTAAGGGAACTGATTGATTTCCTTGGTAAGTTCTTCCGAACGCTCCTTATCAGGCACATTCATCACCTGGAATGCCTGTCCCAGCATCTCGCCAAGGTCGGAACCATCCTCCTTGGTAAATTGCTTGATAAAGTTGGTAAAGAGATTTTCGGCAAAGATACCTGTGTCTTCGGCAAAGAAGCAGAAGAGCAAACGGGTGATGAAGATATTGAGGTCGTGCAGGTCATCATCACTATTATATTCATTATAGGCACGAATCTCATCATGCAGTTTGGCAAGTTTCTCGGCAGCCTTCACATCGGCTGGGTTTTCAGCCGTAGTGTGTACTCGCTCTACGTTCATCAAAGGATAGAAGAAACCAAAGTCGCTGTGCATCTTGACGAGTTTCTGCTCGTAAGTATCATTCTCACGAGTATCATAAGCCAAGAGGGTTTCGCCATCGCTCACCGCAATAATCTTTGGTGCCGCTTTCTTCACCTGGACATCAGTCTTCAAAGCCTCCAACCTGATGGTAAGATGCAACGCATCTACAGTCTGATAGCAGAACAAGCCTTTGATAAGCAAGCCATCAAATGTCTTCAAGATACCCTTTCCTTCCTTGTATCTCGACACATCCTTTTCGCTTTTACCAAAAGCCTTCAGTATTTCGTAGCCAACCTCAGAGGCTGGCACCACTTTAGTTTTGAACGATTCTAATCGGGATTCGATTTCCTTATAGCTGAGTTGCAGTTTCTTTGCCATAGCTTCCGTTGCCGATGGGAGCATAGCAAAGCCTTGCCATCCTATTACTCCACCGATTCCCGAAAGCAGAAACCATCTGATTTTAAAAGATTATTTTGATTATAGTCCAGCCTCATCGCAAGATGAGGGATAGGATAACTGATTAGCTATCAAAAAGGAAGGCGTAGGGAATCTATCACTTACATTACCCTTGCCTTTCGAGGTCCTAGGAAAACCTTATACACCAAGGATAAGAAGCAACAGAAACCTACGCCAAACTTGCATATATAATAGCACAGGATGTACCCTATCCAAACTAATGGAAAGGGCACACCTATGCCTGTGTACATATACACATAAAGCGAAGGCGCCTACCGCTGTCTTCATCTGAGTGTAACTTTTGAAATTTCCTAGGTTTCGAAAGATCAGAAGAAAACGTAGTACACGTCTTTCTTAATTATGATAGGCCAAGCCATGGACTTTTACTTAGTCAGCGACTCATCGCCAGCCATCCACAGCAAGACATCGGCAAAAATAATAAAAAGAATTGGGATTTGCAAGAAAAACTAAGAGTTTCTTGCAAATCCCAATGAAATTGTTTATGATTTACTTCTTAAACAAATCAGAATGGGTTCCAGTATCAAGTAAACATAGAATTAACTCATCATTATCATACTTCCATACCAAAACCCAATCAGGAAGAATATGACAATCATTCCATCCTTCATAATTTCCATGCAAAGGATGATTCTTATACTTTGCTGGCAATGGTTCTCCTCTCAACAAAATAGAAACAACTTCCTCGAACAAGGATTTGTCATATCCTCGTTTGATACATTTCTTGTACGATTTTTCAAATCTTCCAGAAAGCTGTAGCTTATACATAACTAAGCCTCCAGATAGTTCATCATATCCTCCATTGTATCGAAGTTCTTGACATTCCCCTCCTTTACATCGAGAATTGCCTTGTCTAACTCTGACATTTTAGAGTTGGACTTCACTTTGCAAGCAATCCATCCCATTCTTTTAGCCAATTCCTTCAAAAATTGCATATCGGAACTAGGAACTTGCAAATTTATTGTCTGTAATTTTGCATCCATAACATTAACATTTATATTATACCGCAAAAATAACAAAAAGAATTGGGATTCGCAAGGAAATCGGAAAGTTTCTTGCAAATCCTAATATAATAGTATAAAATGACCAAACATTTGCAGATTTTCCGAAAAATCATTACCTTTGCAGACAAATCTATTATAACGACTAAATACAATACGAAAAAAAGGGGAAGCCCCCTACTATAACACAAAATGAAGAAAATCTACTCTATTATGATCTGCCTTGGCTTGTCGATGACAGGCATGGCTCAACAGAAATTCGAATTGGGAAAACCCAATGATGAAAACTACCGTTATCTCGACCAATACGCCGACCTCAAGGAGTATGTCAACAGAGACAAGTACCCTAATTTCCGTTTTGGACTCGCTACCATCGTAAGCGACTACCTGAACAACAGCACATGGAGAAGCCTCATCTCGCGCAATGCCGACGAGACCGTGGCGGGCAATGCCATGAAGATGTCGAGTTGCGTCAATGGCAATGGAGACATGTCATTCGCGCAGGTCACTTCCTTTGTCAACACCGCAACGAGAAACGGACTGCAGGTCTATGGACATACCCTGGCATGGCACTCGCAGCAGCCGAAGGGATGGCTCCTCAAACTCCTGCAGGACAGGCCTGCGCCTGAACTTTCCGAAGGCGACGTGACCGTATGGCAAACTCTTTACGCCAAGGATTTCCGCACCGACCAGACCGTGGGATGGAAGTCAGACCAGAGCAAATACGGATACAGCATATCGTTCAGCGCTACAGACGGACTCAACATCCACTGCACGAAGAAGCAACAGTCATACGAAGTGCAGTTCCTCTCATGCACCGATATCCCGACGGAAAAGGGAAAGACATACCGGATGACAATGACCGTGAAAGGTTCAAAGGCAGGAAAACTGCACACCAAGCTCGGCGACTGGAACGGTGGAGCGACAGGCGACGTGGCTTTCGGCACAGAATGGAAGGAAGTGTCTTTCTCCTACAAAGCCACGGTGGGCAGTTCCTTTTACCTCCTGCAATGCGGTGACTTCACGGGAGACATCTACATCAAGGACATAAGATTCGAATACTCCAGAAAGGGAAAGACCATAAAGGAAGACAGACGATGCCTCAAGGCAGAAGCCACACAGCGTGCCAGCGAGACATGGGACAACCAGGCATGGTTCGTGCTCGGTGACTTCAGCGCCGGCTCCAAATACGAATTCTCCGCTCAGGTGCGTGCAGACAAGCCTGCCACGGCTTCCACACAGATACACAAGGCTCCGGGCTCCTACGTGCACTACGAAGCGATAGGCAGCATCCCATTCACCACTGAGTGGAAGACTGTGACGCTGTCAGGCACTCTCAGCAAGGCAGGACAGAGCATCGCCCTCAACCTCAGCGAACTGGCTGATGCAAACAATTACTATTTCGACAACGTCAGTTTCAAGGTCAACGGCGTGGAACGCATCAAGAACGGCGACTTCGAAGGCACTGATGTCTCTTCATTTAGAGTGAAGACATACGGTGGTGGTGCAGTGGCGCCAACTATCTGCGAACATCTGGAATACATCTATACCCCTACATCCATCCCTCTCACAGCGCAGGAGCGCCACGACACCCTCGTCTATGCTATGGACAAATGGATAAGCGGAATGATGAAGGCATGCGGAGGCAAGGTGAAAGCATGGGATCTCGTCAATGAAGCCATCTCTGGCGGTGGCAATGACGGTGAGGGCAACTACGAACTCCAACACTCCGACGGTTACAAGAGCGGCACATGGGATGTAGGTGGCGACGCTTTCTATTGGCAGGACTATATGGGCGACCTCGAATATGTACGACAAGCATGTCGATTGGCACGCAAATACGGTCCGGAAGACGTTAAACTATTCATCAACGACTATAACCTTGAGAGTTTCTGGGACAACAACAAGAAGCTCAAGTCGCTCATCAACTGGATAAAGAAATGGGAGGCTGATGGCGTGACAAAGATTGACGGCATTGGCACGCAGATGCACATCTCATGCTCTATGAATGACAACACCCTCAATGACCGCAAGAAATACATCAAGCAGATGTTTCAGCTCATGGCAAAGTCAGGCAAACTGGTACGCGTAAGCGAATTTGACATGGGAATGGATGATGCTAATGGTAAAGCAGTTAGCACGGGTAACATGACAGAAGCCATGCACCATCGTATGGCAGACTACTATCAATGGATACTGGAGCAATATTTCTCTATCATCCCTCCAGCCCAGCAATGGGGCATATGTCTGTGGTGTCCTTCTGACTCTCCTGCCGGCAGCGGTTGGCGTGCAGACACTCCTGTAGGTCTCTGGGATCTCAACTGGAATCGCAAGCACACCTATGCAGGCATAGTACGCGGTCTCGGTGGAGTCATCACCGGCATCGATTCTGTCACCGCCACCAAAACGAACACTCCAAGTGGCATCTACTCCATCCAGGGTGTCCGCTATCCTGACGACACCGACATCAGCACTCTCCCTGCCGGTCTCTATATCGTGAACGGCAAGAAGATGATGAAGCGGTAGGTTGTGGTTTTGTTGTCTGGTTGTTTTGTTGTCTGGTTGTTTTGTTGCTTGAAGTACCCCCTGCATCATAGTCAATCGACAGAACAACCAAACAACAAGATTCGTCTGGAAGCATGCGGTGCACGCATCATCTAAAACAGGTCATCCAATGTCAGTTTCACGACAATCTGGTCGTTATACATACCTTTTGCCAGCCCGAAAGTGGTGATCATCGTAGGGAGAATGGTGCTTTGGGTTTGAGTCTCTTTCTCAAAGGCTTCCACACGATGGTTTATCTTGAAGAATTCTTCCTTGTCCAACACGTATTCGTGGTCACTATACTTCACCTCACAGAGGTTGATGACATCGTCTGCACGGTCGATGATGATGTCTATCTGTGCGCCATCTTCCAGCGTTTTGCTTCTCCATGAGTAATACTCCGTCTTGACGCTTGCGATACCTAAAGCCTGCTTGATTTGCGGTATATGCGCTTGGCACACCCGCTCGAAGGCCAACCCATACCATGTCTTGACCTCTGACGATGTAGCATTCCTGCTCCAGAAATTCTCATCCGAGCTGTTTTTGGCAATGAAAGTATTGTAGAATATAGTGTAGAAATCGACCAATTGATATATTGCCGATGTGGTCTTCACTTTCTTCTCCCTGACTTTGTATTTCCGTATGAAGTCACAATATACCAAGTCGGTGAGCATATTGCCCAGTCTTCCATTGTTGTCGATATGCAATGCCTTGCTTATCTCTTCCCTTGTCATGCCGGAAGATCTCTTAGCCAGAACCGATATGATGTCCTGGTATGGCTGAGCATTGCGGAAAAGAGAGAAGAACAGGCGACGGTATTCCTTCTGCAGTTCAGCGTTCTTGCTGAAGAACAGCCTGTCAAGCCCAATCGCAGGACTTTCTTCCGGGGAGAACAGACTCATGTAATAGGGAACTCCCCCTATCGCCATATACACCTGCAAGAGACTGAGGCGTTTCCATCTGAAGTTATTAGTATGGAAATATTCTTCCGTTTCTGCCAATGTAAAGGGGTGGAGAGGCATTTCATGAGTTATTCTGTCATGCAACCCACCGTGATCGTCGATGATGTTGCGAACCATCCAGGACGTAGCAGACCCACAGACGATGAGCATTATCTGAGATTGCCAATTTGCCCAACTGTTCCAGAAATGCCCCAAGGCATGGACGAAACCAGCCTTTGGAGTGTCCAGGCACGGCAGTTCATCGATGAATATAACGCATCTCTTGCCTTCCTGCAGTCTGGGTTCCAAGAGTTGGCGAAGAGCAAAAAAGGCATCCAGCCACGAATTGTTCTTCCTGCCCTTATATCCATATGTCTTGAGTGCCATGTGAAAGGCAGTAATCTGCTCATTTTTATTGCCTTCAAGTACGCCCGTCATATCGAATGAAAACTGATTCCTGAAGTACTGCCTGATCAGGAATGTCTTTCCGATTCTGCGTCTTCCATACAATGCAATAAACTCTGCCTTGCCTGAATTGTAGTATCTTTCAAGCAATGCCTGCTCTTGACGTCGTCCGATGATAGTCTCTGCCATACCTCTATTGTTTTTGGTTACGGTGCAAAGATAGGCATTTTTTATCAAAAAACAGCCGATAACGTGCGAAATCATGCTTAAAAATGATTGGTTTCGCACATTATCGGCTGTTTTCATCTAATTTACACTCTTTTCATGGCTCCCCCACAAGACGCCTGATTGTGGTCAGACTGAAATGGAATGGCAGACTATTGGGAACAAGGAAATAGCCGAAAGGGGATGAAACATCGGATATAATCGGACGATTCTATAACTAAAGTTTCCCACACCCTCAGAAGCAGCTGTAGCGTGGCAACAACCCCTTGAAATATGGCGCTAAACTCTTTA
>CAKQPF010000078.1 GCA_934256705.1 uncultured Prevotella sp. | reverse complement strand
CGAAGTGATAATTGAACGTTAAGCTGCTATCGTTTCGTCATAATATGAGTACGGCAAACCTACCTGAGTAGTTACAATAACTGTTAAAGAACCTTAATGTCGAAGAAAAGTTCGGTACTTTACGAAAGAATCCTTGTATATACTCATAGCTAAAGCAAAAAAATGTGAGTTTTAACCAATAATGTAAAACTAAATCTAAGACTTATGAAGAAACCTGAAATTATCAAAGGTTTGGTGATCTTTATTTTGTTGTGCATTCCTTTTATAGGCATTTCGGCACATCAGAAAGTATCGGTCAATGTGACGAACGCTACGCTCAAGCAAGTGTTCGGTGTAATCGAAAAACAAACATCTTATCGTTTTTCTTACAAGAGTGGTATCGTTGACAATCGAAAGGACGTCACTATCCACAAGACAAACGCTCCTGTAAATGATGTTTTGAATGCAGCTTTCAAGGGACGTTCACTGAAGTATTCCATCGTTTCCGAGAAATCTATCGTGGTATCTGAAAAGAATGATGCCACACCCTCAGCGCCACAAGGCGAAAAGAAAAAAATCAAAGGTCAGGTAAAGGACAATAATGGCGACCCTATTATTGGCGCTACCATCTCTGTGGTAGGTACAGACGAACTCGCTGTGACTGACTTTGACGGTAACTTCACTATCATCGTTCCTAAGGGTGCTAAGATCAAGGTATCTTACCTCGGCTTTATGGATCAGGTGCTTGCTGCAACCGACAACATGGACATTTCCATGGCAGAGGACGCCCAGGCTCTTAATGAAGTGGTAGTAGTAGGTTATGGTACCATGAAGCGTAGCGACATGACAGGTGCATTGTCATCCGTTGACACCAAGGAAATGGCAAAGCGCACCACTACCAATCCTGCAGAGGCATTGCAGGGTAAAGTGGCCGGCGTAAACATCCTGAAGAGCGGTGGTAACGCAGGTGCTGGCGTAAGCATCAAGATCCGTGGTATCAAGACCTTCGGCAGCAACGAGCCTCTCTACATCGTCGATGGTTTCCCTGGCGACATCAACAGCATTAACCCACAGGATATCGAATCAATGGAAATCCTGAAGGACGGTGCAGCAGCTGCCATCTACGGTTCTGTAGCTGCTAACGGCGTTGTGCTCATCACTACCAAGAACGGTAAGAAGGGCGATGTAAAGGTGGACTTCAGCACTTATCTCAGCTTCACAGAGGTAGCCAAGGACCTTGACATGCTTGACGCAGAAGGCTATAAGAAGGTACACAAGATGATGTACGACAACTACAAGGCTGACTATGGCAAGTATCCTGTATCCGACCTTCCTGCATATATCACCAATGAGACTGGCGTGAACACTGACTGGCAGGATGCTATCCAGCGCAAGGGATTGGCTCAGAACTACATGATCAGTATCCGTGGTGGAAACGACAAGGCACAGTACTCTGTATCTTACAACCATGCTGACGAGAAGGGAATCTTCATCGGCAACACTCATCGCCACGATATCGCACGCATGAAGATCCACACTTCCAAGGGCATCATCGACCTCGATGCCAACATGGACTTCAAATATACCAACAGCCGTCAGCCACAGTATTCTCTCAAGGAGACTTACATGATTTCCCCTCTCGTACCTATATATAATAAGGATGAGAAGTACGGCTTCGGTCTGACGAACTTCGACGGTCTGCCAAACAACCGTAACGTAGTAGCTGATAACTATTATAAGGACGACGTAGATAGAAAATATCACACTACAGCAAATATTGCTCTGACATTCAACTTCTTCCCATGGCTCAGCTTCAAGACCAGCTACGGCTATCGCGGCGAGCATGAGGTGGAGACTTACCATGCTCCAGACTACATTGCTGACCAGAAGACTCCTAACCTTTACCCAAACAACTCTGAGACAAGATGCTATTGGGAAGAGCAGGTATTCGAGAACGTGCTCTCTTTCAACAAGGAATTCAAGAAGCACAGCATCAATGCAATGCTCGGTACTTCTCTGAACAGCCGCAAATATAACTGGAGTTCTGTAGGCGTAGAAGGCAAGACAATCGTATATAAGGTAGAAAACGGCAAACTCCAGCAGAGCGAAAAGCCTGCCGGATTCCTCGATTCAAGCTTTGCTACAATCGGTGCCGGCGCAGGTGGTACATTCAGCGGCAGCGGTACAGCATGGAACTACAACCGTGCTTCCTTCTTCGGTCGTTTGAACTACAACTACAATAACCGTTACCTTGTTCAGTTCACATTCCGTGAGGACGGTTCTTCAAAGTTCGGTTCTGACAGCCGTTGGGGCTTCTTCCCATCAGTAGCTGTCGGTTGGAGAATCAGCGAAGAGTCTTTCTTCCCTAAGAATTCCGTAATGAGCAACCTGAAGTTCCGTGCCAGCTGGGGTCAGCTCGGTAATGAGAACGCATTGGGTTACTACGACTTCCTTGCTCTCATCTCTACTTACAACAACCTCTATCAGGGTTACGTACAGGGTACAGGCGCTTCTGCATGGCCTGGAAGTATCGCACGTGCATTGGAAAACCGCTCATTGAAGTGGGAGACAACTGACACAAAGAACATCGGTTTCGACTTCGGTTTCTTCAACAATCACCTCAATGGTAACATCAACTATTACATCAATGAGACACGCGACCTCCTTATCACCCGTAAGATTGCTCCTTCTGCAGGTCTTTCAGATCCTACATTGAACGTAGGTAAGATGCGCAACCAGGGCTTTGAAATGGAGTTGAACTGGAATGACAAGGTAAGCGACTTCGAATATACTGTAGGTTTCAACATCAGTACTGTAAAGAATAAGGTGGTTTCTCTCGCTGACGAAGACCAGACTATCTATGGTGTGGGCTTGAAGTACGGTTCAGAGCACTTCCCTACTCAGACCAAGGTAGGCAAGCCAATCGGTTCATTCTATCTCTATCAGGCTGACGGCATCTTCCAGTCTATGGACGAGGTGAAGGCTCATGTCAACAAGGATGGTGAACTCCTCCAGCCAGATGCAAAGCCTGGTGATGTCCGCTTCAAGGATATGAATGGCGACGGTGAAATCGATGAAGACGATAAGGTATATTCCGGCACTGGTATCGCTAAGGTAGAGGCTAACCTTAACCTCAGCGCAAGCTATAAGGGTCTCGACTTCTCTGCTGTTATCGGTAGCGCATTCGGCAACAAGATCTATAATGGTATCCAGTACTACTATGAGGGCATGAGCTCAGCTTCTAACTTCCTCAGCAGCACTCTTGATGCCTGGACACCAGAACATACCAACACCAGCGTTCCACGCGCTATCTATGGTGACCCTAATGACAACGCTCGCGAATCCACACGATTCCTTGAGAATGGTGACTTCGTACGTCTGCGCCAGATCCAGCTGGGCTACACATTGCCACAGGCATTGGTCAAGAAGATCAGCTGCGACCGCATTCGTTTCTACGTGAGTGCAGAAAACCTGTTTACCATCACCGGTTACTCAGGTGCTAACCCAGAGTTCTCACAGGGTGTATTGAATAGTGGTGTCGACCGCTTCACCTATCCATTCTCTCGCTCTTACACTGTAGGTGCACAGGTTACATTCTAATATTAACACTAAAAGGAACATTCAATATGAAAGCATTAAAATATATAGCAGGCATAGTCCTCGCCTTGTCACTCACTTCTTGTGACGATTATTTGACGCAGACATCGCCAGACAAGTTGACTTCCGACTCTTACTGGCGCAACAAATCCGACGTGGAAGCAGCCATGGCATCTGCCTACTCACCTCTCTATTTCGCCGAGTACTCTGGCGACCGTTGGGACTTCTGTGAGGTAAAATGGCCAGTAGAGGCTTATCGTCAGGATGATGTAGAGCTCGGTATGGACGCTCAGAACTACTCTAACTGGGTGCAGCTCTACGACTTCAGTTACAACAACGGCAACTCTCAGTTCTCCATCTTCTGGAAACTCTACTATCGCGGAATCAGTTTCTGTAACCAGATTCTGGACAAGGTGAGCAACATGAGCGATAAGCAACTCAATGATGCTGACCGCAAACAGCTCGTGGCTGAGGCTCACTTCCTCCGTGGTTTCTATCACATGCAGATACTGCTCAACTGGGAGAAGATCATCATACGTGACACTTACATCACCTCTACAAGCCAGCTTACAAAGGCTCCATCTGAGCGTGTTGATGCTTGGGACTTTGTCGTTAATGATTTCAAAGCCGCTACAGAAATGAGCAACACCCGCAACAACAACGAGGTAGGTCGCGCTACAGCAAGCACTGCCTATGCTTACCTTGGCTTCGCTTATCTGACAATGGCTTCTGAGCAGGCTGACAAGAGCAACGAATACAACACAGCAGCTGTTGATGCATTCAACAATGTGAAGGGTTATAGCCTTGAAAGCAACTATGCAAGCATGTTCAATGGAACCAACAAGAACTGTAAGGAGAGCATCTTCGAGATCCAGTTCACTCTGAGCTCTGCTAATGGTGCTAACTATAGTACCCAGATGCACAACTGGATTGGAACTTCAGAATTTGGTGGATGGGATGAAATCACTCCATCAGAGACTTTGATGAACGAGTTCAAGAAGGAAGGCAAACTGAATGATGGATTGTATGATGCCCGTCTCTATGCCTCTATCTATTTCCAGGATCCATACTTCAATGATGGTACAGGAAAGGTTTACGGTTACGACTGGGATACATGGTTGACAGAAGAAATGGGTAAGGAGGAAGCATACGACCGCCCTTCTTTCCGCAAGTTCATGCCAGCAACCAAGGAAGCGTTGTACAAGACCAACACTGACGTAAACGTAACTCTGATGCGTTATGCCAACGTTCTTCTCATGAAGGCTGAGGCTCTCAACAACCTTGGCAAGACAGAGCAGGCTATTCCTCTTATCAACGAGGTAAGAAAGGTACACGGCAACATGCCTCCAATGCAGGGAACTACAAAGGCTGACGTTCAGGCTCAGATCGAACATGAACGTATGCTCGAATTCCCATTGGAGAACTACCGCTGGTACGACTTGCGCCGTTGGCACAAGACAGCTGAGGCTCTGAAGGCTGCTGGCCGCTCAGGCTTCGACCAGAGCAAACTGTTCTACCCAATTCCTCTGACCGAATTGAACGCCAACAGCTTGGCAAAGTAATATGATTGAGTAACCTTTAAGTAGATGGTCAGATTTATAATCCCTTGATCCTTGCACCATCTACTTAAGGATTACTTACTAATATCGCAAGGATTCTCGATCTTATCAAAATATAATGACCGGGAATCCGTTTTTATTATCGAGAACAAGAATAGTTATTATTATTTTTCAAACACCTACTTAGAAAGAAAGAAGGAAAACAATGCTCAAGATTGTAATGATCATGCTATGCGGAATAGGTACGGGGTATCTCTTTCGCAACAAGAAAATGAGTTTTATCGGCCGTATCATCACGGCGCTCATCTGGGTACTTCTGTTCCTCCTCGGCATAGAGGTCGGAGCTAATCCCCGTATTATCAATGGTCTCCAGACCCTGGGTCTCGAAGCCGTCGTGTTAACACTGGGTGGTAGTGCCGGCAGTGCAATCTTTGCTTGGGCATTGTGGAGATATGTGACAGCTAAGCAGGTGAACACTTCTGCGCAAGAAGATGACCAGAAAGGAGGAAAGGCATGAAAGGCAGTTTGATAATCGTAGGATTCTTTGTCCTCGGAATCATCGTTGGAGTATGCAATGTGATTCCTGCCAGTTTCCTCGAAAGCGACATCAGTTATTATGCACTTTGCTGCCTGATGTTCTGCGTGGGCATCAGCATTGGCTGCGACACCTCTGTGCTCAAGAGTTTCAAGAAAGTCAATCCACGTCTGATGATGCTGCCATTGATGACAATATTCGGCACTCTGGCAGGATGCGCCGCAGCTTCATTGGTGCTGGGTCATCGTCAGCTTACTGATTGTCTTGCGATTGGATCTGGATTCGGATACTACTCTCTTTCGAGTATTTTCATCACGCAATATCGCGGTGCTGAACTCGGTACCATAGCGTTGCTTGCCAACATCAGCAGAGAGATTCTCACCTTGTTGTGCGCTCCACTTCTGGCAAAATATTTCGGAAAACTGGCTCCTATCAGCGTAGGCGGTGCCACAACGATGGATACCACATTGCCAATCATCACCAGATATTCCGGTGAGAGCTTCATCATCGTGTCCATATTCCATGGCTTCTGCGTAGATTTCTCAGTGCCTTTCCTGGTAACATTCTTCTGTTCGCTGTAATATCTTTGAAAACCTACTTAAAATTTCATTTTTATATGAGACGATTCATTAGTTCTTTTATAATATGTATGGGTCTGTTCTGTGCCCACTCTTCTGTGGCTACTGCCCAGAACAACTCACAGGCCACAGGCTCTGACCCATGGCAGGATGCCACCATCACCAATATCAACCGTATGCCGATGACTGCCCACTACTTGCCTTTCACAAGCGAGCACGCTGCAGTGGCACAGTTGAAGATGGATGATGCACGCCGTTTCCAATTAAACACACAGACTGAGCGCCGTCGCTCTCTGGATGGTGTGTGGAAATTCAAACTCGTGAAGAAACCAAGCCTCGCTTTGAATGATTTCTTCAAACCATCATATAATGTAAATGATTGGCAGAACATCAACGTGCCAGGAAGCTGGGAACTTCAAGGCTTCGATGCTCCAATCTATACCGACGTAACATATCCTTTCAAGGCAAACCCTCCATACGTACCACAGGATTACAACCCTGTAGGCCATTATGTGCATGAATTCACCGTGCCAGAAAACTGGAAGGGAATGGATATCATCATGGATTTCGAAGGTGTGGAATCTGCTTTCTATATTTGGATTAACGGTAAGTTTGTAGGCTATAGCGAAGACAGCCGCCTGCCTGCACACTTCGATATTTCCAAGTTCCTGAAGAAAGGTAAGAATCGTCTGGCTATGAAGGTGTTACGTTTCAGCGACGGCAGTTACTTGGAGGACCAGGACTACTGGAAATACAGTGGCATTGAGCGCAACGTATTTATCCAGGCACGCCCTAAGAGCCGCATGAATGACTACGTATTGGGCAACAGCCTCATCAATCATTATAAGGATGGCAACTTCTCCCTCGACGTAAACATGCTCAATCCCCAGAAGGGACAGAAGGTGGAAGTCAAGGTTCTTTCTGCTGCAGGAAAGCAACTCTTCAGCATGAGCAAGAACATCACTTCTCCTGCTGACACATTGCTCCATTTCGCAAAGGAACTCCAGAATGTCCAGCCTTGGAATGCTGAGACTCCATATCTCTATACTCTCGTCATCAATACTACCGACAAGAACGGCAGAGTGCAGGAAAGCGTGGCTCAACCATTCGGTTTCCGCACCATAGAGATGAAGAACGGACAGCTTCTGGTCAATGGCGTGGCAATCACCATCAAGGGTGTAAACCGTCAGGAGCACAATGCCGTGCATGGCAGAACTCTCTCTATCGACGAGATGGTGAAGGACGTGAAGATGATGAAGCAATTCAATATCAACGCTGTACGTACTTCCCACTATCCTAACTACTCTGAATGGTATCAGCTCTGCGAAAAGTATGGTCTCTACATGGTAGATGAGGCAAACATCGAGTGCCACGGTATCCTGGACACAGAGTTCAAACAGCTTGCTGACAGAGAAGACTGGTATCCTGCTTTCCACGACCGTATGTATCGCATGATAAAGCGCGACCGCAACCAGACAGCCGTCATTATATGGTCTATGGGTAACGAGAGCGGATATGGCAAGCACTTCGACAAGCTCTATGACATGAGCAAAGAGATGGATCCTACACGTCCGGTACAGTATGAAGGCGGTGGATATAATGGTAAATCTGACATCTATTGTCCGATGTATGCACGCATCTGGGCTTTGCGCCGCCATGCTAACCAGCGCGATGCCCGCCCATTGATTCTCTGTGAGTATGCTCATGCCATGGGTAACAGTGAGGGCAACCTGAAGGACTACTGGGATTTGATTTACAAATATGACCAGTTGCAGGGTGGATTTATCTGGGACTGGGTCGATCAGACCATCGCCAAGACCGATGATAAAGGTCATAAATACTGGGCTTACGGTGGCGACATGGGCTTCGTAGGTGTGGTAAACGACTCTAACTTCTGTGCTAACGGTCTCGTGGCAGCCGACCGCTCTTTGCATCCTCATATCTGGGAGGTGAAGAAAGTCTATCAGTACATCGCTTTCGAGCCTGTAGCATTCATGCAGAACCGCATCAAGGTGACAAACCGCTTTGACTTCTCTACCCTCGACAACTATCAGCTCGTATGGGCAGTAGAGGCTAATGGCGAGACTATCAAGAGCGGAAAGATGAATTTCCCAACCCTCAAGCCTCATCAGAGCACTGAAATCGAAATCCCAATGGGCGTTCTTCCTGCTACTGACGATAAGGAATATTTCCTCACACTGCGTGCATTCAGCAAGAATGCTACTGGTGCTGTCGCTGCCGGACATGAGGTAGCTATCGAACAGATGCTGTTGCCTGTGCAGCTCGTGAAGAAACAAGAGGCTGTAACTGGACAGATTGAAAAGACAGAGACTGCCGACGACATCACCATCAAGGGCAAATCAAGCAATTATAGCATAACTTTCTCAAAGAAGTCTGGCGAGATGACATCATTGCAATATGATGGTAAGGAGATGCTTATAGCAGGCTTGCAGCCAAACTTCTGGCGTGGTATCACCGATAATGATGTGGCTAATGGCACTCAGGAGCGCTGTGGCACATGGCGTGAAGCTGGCAAGAATATGGTGCTGAAGAGCATTAAGGCTGAGTCTGCTGACGGCAATCAGAAGGCTACTGTGGAAGCTCACTTCGACATGCCGGAGCAGGAGTCAGACATGGTTATCACCTATAATATGCTTCCTAATGGCAATATTGACGTGAACATGCACTTCACTCCTGGCAATAAGGCTTTACCAGAGATTCCTCGTCTCGGAATGCGCATGATTCTGAAGGCTGACTATGACCAGATGACATGGCTCGGAAGAGGTCCTCAGGAGAACTATTCTGACAGAAAGAGCGGCTATCTCGTAGGCAAATATTCTGCAAGCGTATGGGATCAGTATCATCCTTACGTAAGAGCACAGGAGACTGCAAACAAGTGTGACGTACGCTGGTTCACACTCGCTTCCAAGTCTGGTGACGGCATCATGGTAGAAGGCGAAGAGCCATTGAGCGTCAGCGCATGGAACTTCCCACAGGATGACCTTCATTACATTCCTTCTATGCAGGCACATCGCCACGGCGGATGCGTTGACAAGAAGGATATGGTATGGGTAAACATCGACCATCTGCAGATGGGTGTCGGTGGTGACAATACATGGGGCGCTATGGTGCATCCGGAATATACCATCACACCAAAGGAGTGGAGTTACAGCTTTACTATCAAGAACATAAAATAAGCGGAGAATATGAACTATAAA
The DNA here is from genome assembly GCA_934256705.1 of uncultured Prevotella sp. Lineage (GTDB taxonomy): Bacteria > Bacteroidota > Bacteroidia > Bacteroidales > Bacteroidaceae > Prevotella. The sequence goes on along the minus strand of CAKQPF010000078.1, from coordinate 3,706 downwards.
TCTATAGCGATAATGACTTTAGGTCTCGCCATGCTATCACTGGATAGCGTGGCGCAGACCACTCGTGGGGCGTATAAAGACATTGTGGATATATCCCTTACGCCTGGAGTCCCTCGTCGTCAGAATGGATGTTTCACGGATATGGGATCATGGATGGGCTTCACGCTCTCCGAGAAAGAGAAGCCTACTACCGGCTTTTGCGGTCCTTTCAGCATCTACTATCGTAATTGGTATGCCCGCTCCCTGGTCTCCCTCTCCGGTGCAAGTCTGGCTGAGCAGAGCTATTATCCAGGTGAAGTGCGCATGACTTTACGGAAAGATGGCGCTGAAATCATGGAGAGCATGCAGTTTGTAGATGCTCGCACAGCTCTGCTTACTGTCTCCAATCCTGCCAAACTTCCTCTTACCTTCACTGGCGACAGCATCAGCAGCAAGCTGCATCTTTCCCTGAAGGGCAACACCGTCACCATCGGCGACCTTCATAGCGAGCGCATAATGCTGACCTTCCCCAAGCAGGTAAAACTGGAAACAAGCGATCATAACTATGTCGCTCAGTTGCCTGCTGGCGTAAGTCAGTTGACAGTTGCAATCTCTATCGTCGAGCAAGACACAGAGGAGTCGGTGCAGAATGTGCATATTGCCAGTCTGCTTGCCAATCCTTCCGCTGCTCTTGAGGCAAATGAAAGCCGATGGAACGGTTACCTTGAGAAGGTGATACGCGATGATATGCCGGCTGACTACAACAGAGTGGCCGCAAAGTCCATCGTCACCCTGCTGTCCAACTGGCGCACAAAGCGTGGCAATCTCTATCATGATGGCATCGTGCCAAGTCATGCTGTAGGTTATTTCGTGGGTTGCTGGGCATGGGATTGCTGGCGTTTCTCTGCAGGAATGGCTTCCTTCTTCCCTGAGTTGGCAAAGGATAATATCCGCGTAATGTTCGATTATCAGCAGCCTGATGGCATGATTATCGACTGCATCTATCCTGATGCTTCCGAGAATAACACACGAGACTCAAAGCCTCCTTTGGCAGCTTGGGCTGTAAACGAAATCTATGAGCACAATAATGACTTAGCTTTCGTCAAGGAAATGTATCCTAAGCTCTTGAAGTATCATAAGTGGTGGTATGAGAAGCGTGATCATGACAAGAATCATATCTGCGAATTTGGTTCCACTGATGGCACACTCGAAGCCGCGGCATGGGAGAGTGGAATGGATAATGCTATCCGTTTCGATGACACAAAGATGCTGAAGAATGACGCTGAGAATGCGTGGAGCACAGACCAGGAAAGCGTGGATCTCAATGCTTACCTGTCATTGGAATATACCTTGCTCAAGAAGTTTGCCGAACTGCTCGGTGAGCCTTTCGACTTACCAGACTATCGTAACTTAGTGGCAGATTATTTCTTTGATAAGAAAGATGGCTTCTTCTATGACAGACGACTGAATGAAAACAGAGATTTCGTCCGTGAAGCAGGTTGTGAAGGCTATATTCCGTTCTGGGCAAACATCGCTACACCTAAGCAGTTTGCTATGGCAAGAAAGCTCTTTGACAACAAAAAGAAATTCTCCACCTATATCCCATTCCCTACTATAGCGGCAGACAATCCTAAGTATGACCCTAAGGGCTATTGGCGTGGTCCTATCTGGCTCGACCAGACCTATTATGGCATCAAGGGCTACCGCAACTATGGCGAGCACAGGAAAGCGGATGCCTACACCGATCAGGTGTTCCGCAATCTGGAAGGCATCTCGGCAGGAACACCTATCCACGAGAATTATGATACGCACACCGGCAAACCGCTTAAGGCTTCCCATTTCAGTTGGAGTGCAGCTTGCTTGCTGATGTTATACAATGATTACGGAAAATGATAAGTAGTTAGTTTTAGTTTTTATGAAAAAAGTGTCGAATAGGAGCAATCCCGTTCGGCACTTTTCTTTTTTCCTCGAACTTCGCAAGTAGCTTACGAGTTGCTAATCATTGATAAAATATCAACAAATAAAAATAAACAAATATATTTTTTCCGTTTTCTTGAATGCTTGCACGTTTATATAAAATATGTGGGTGACAGTTGGTGAGTTGCTATTAAAAAGACATACTAACCCACTATCACAAATAAACAAGAAGATTAGGCTGGAAGCCTATACAGAGCAAAGCGAGAGTAACCCGGGACGCAGTCTCGGGCCTATAAGCGCCCCCTCCTCATCTGTCTGGAAGACAGTACCAACTAAGCACTATCACCAACAAAACGGCCCCAAACAAGACGAGAATCAAGCCAAAAACCAACTATTTTAGGCTATAAACCATTAAAGACTTGTATGGTTCAAGAATAATCATTACCTTTGCAAGGTATAATATGCCATTGTGGCGCTTATACAGAGCAATAAGCAGGAATACGTATTCACTCCTGCTACCCAGCAGACGGGCACGATAGGATACTATGTAGAATAGAAAATATAGGCAACCATAATGGATAGCCCAAACGGAATAACTCTGCATGATGCCAAACTTCTCTCTCAGGAAGGACTGCTAAAGGATTCATGCGTTATCATAGAACAGTCCCAGCAGTCGGCATATCAGGCAGTCAACGAGATGCTCATCAAGCGCAACTGGCTGCTCGGTATGCGCATTCAGCATGAGGTGCTGAAAGAACAGCGTGCTGACTATGGCGAGCAGGTAATCAAGAAACTTGCTGCTGATTTGGTGAAAAGGTATGGAAGAGGTTTCTCAAAAAGCAATCTCTATCTGTTTGTGTCATTTTATGTTAGCCATCCAGACTTTTTCCAATCACTGACTGGAAAATCAGAAGTTGTCATCGATGAAAACATTTTCCAATCACTGACTGGAAAATCTCCGATACGTCTGTCATGGACTCACTATAGCATTACACTCCAAGTAGAAGATACAGAAGCCCGTTCGTGGTACGAGCATGAAGCTGCCACTGAGATGTGGAGCACTCGCACCTTGCAACGCAATGTGTCCTCTCAGTACTATAAGCGTCTCTTGAAGTCGCAGAACAAACGATTAGCTCTATGCTGCCAAGTACCTCACCTATATGCCCACGCAGGAAGAACTCCGTCGCGAGATAGAGCAGCAAAAGGCTTTCTTCTGGCTTCAGAATGGTCAAAATGGGTTTAACAAGTGATATAACAGAACCTTCGCAAGTAAAAGATGCCCCTCAGTCCCCACTGCCGTGGGGATGTGAAAAATATCAATAGAGAAAAACAAAGAAAAAATATAAAAAAATATATTTGTTTATTGTTTCCGTTTTCTTCAATGCTTGCACATTTATATAAATAATGTGGGTGGCAGTTGGTGAGTTGCTATTAAAAAGACTGACTACCCCACTATCAACGATAAACAAGAAGATTAGGCTGGAAGCCTATACCGAGCAAAGCGAGAGTAACCCGGGACTAAGTCTCGGGATAATGAGACTATAAATACAAAAATCTGTCTGGAAGACAGTACCAACTAAGCACTACCACCTACAAAACAGTCCAAAACAATACGAGAATCAAGCCAAAAACCAACTATTTTCAGTTATGAACCATTATGGACTTGTACGGTTCAAGAATAATCCTTACCTTTGAACCGGAATTAAAAAAATAACTATTGATAAAAACCTAAATATTAACCCAAGTTTAACATAGCCAAACCGTTTCTCTTGCAGTATCAGCCAGTTAGCAATTTCAATTTGCGTTACTG